>NZ_AUBQ01000003.1:313321-626643 GCF_000429325.1 Fundidesulfovibrio putealis DSM 16056 | reverse complement strand
TGAGCCTGTCCCGTGAATGGCCATTAAATACGCTTGCCGCGAAACCGGTATCTTGGTACAAACCCAATCATCCTGGTGCATTAAGATGAGGTTAGCGAGGCATGCCCTACAACTTCCGCAAGTTTGATCCTCACCAGCTCCTTCTTCTGCCGCCCAATCTTGACGACTGGCTCCCCCAGCAGCATCTGGCTCGTTTTCTCGCCGATGTCGTTTCGAATCTGGACCTCAAGCCCCTCCTGCGCCGTTACAGACCCAGCGGGCAAGGGGGCGCGGCGTTCAGCCCGGAGATGATGCTCCGGGTTTTGCTCTACGCGTACTGCGTGGGCGTGCCTTCCAGCCGCAAAATCGCCCAGGCCCTGATTGATGATGTCGCTTTCCGCTGGCTGGCCGCTGGCAACCGCCCCGATTTCAGGACCATTGCCACTTTCCGCCGCCAGCACCTCAAATGCCTCAAACCACTGTTTTTGCAGGTTCTCCTTCTTTGCAAACAAGCTGGCTTGGTCAAGGTCGGAATCGTGGCTTTGGACGGAACCAAGGTCGCGGCCAATGCCGCTCTGGACAGGAACCGGACCTGGGAAAAGCTCACGGCCAAGGAGCAGGCCTTGCTCGCCGAGGTGGAATCGATGCTCAAGCGGGCTGAATCCACCGACAGAGACGAGGATGCCCGTTTCGGCGACGACTCCGGTGACGGCCTGCCGAAGGTGTCCACCGCACATGAGCGGCTGGCCCTGATCCGGCGAGCCAAAGCGGAGCTTGAGGCCCAGGCCAGGGAGGCCGCCAGGGAACAGGAAGACGCCCTCAAGGAACGGGAGCGGGAAGAGAAGGAATCCGGCAAAAGCAAGCGTGGCCGCAAGCCGAAGCCGGTCAGCGCGGAGGTCGAAGCGGAGGCCAAAGCCAACCTGACGGACCCGGAAAGCCGGATCATGAAGACCCGCAAAGGGTACGTCCAGGGGTACAACGCGCAGGCGACCGTGAGCGAGGATCAGATAATAGTTGCGTGCGACGTGGTGCAAGACTGCAATGATTTTGCGCAATTGAAGCCAATGGTGGAACTGGCCGAGGCCAACCTGTACGAGATCGGCGAAGAACCCGGAAAGCTGCTGGCGGATGCGGGCTATTGCAGCGAAAACAACCTGGAATACATGGCCCGGCCCGGCGCTCCTGACCCCTATGTGGCCGTGAAGAAGGACCATAAACAGCGCGGGGACGACGAATCCGCGCCCAGAGGGCGGATGCCGAAGAACCTGACCCAGCGGCAACGGATGGAGCGCAAGCTCAGGACCAAGGCAGGGAAAGCCCTCTACAAACTGCGCGGTCAGATCGTGGAGGCGGTGTTCGGCCAGATCAAGGACTGCCGGAAGCTTACCCGCTTCCTGCTACGCGGCCTGGACAAGGTGAAAGGCGAGTTTGAACTCTGGAGTCTGACGCATAATCTGCTCAAACTCTACCGGCATGGTGCGACAAGTGGGTAAGATGGCCAACTGACAGGCATATCAGCGCAGTTTCAGGGCAATGAGTAGCTCAAATCGCCTCGACGGGCTGCGCAGAGACGTTTTGTGGCGATTTCGACGGGCGAAAAGCGGCAATCAAGGCCGTGCCGCCCCGCACGGGGAAAATGTTTGGGGGACAGGCTCGATAAGCACGCGCATGCCCATCTCCGGTTTTTGGCTGGCAATTTCAGGCGGATGCAGAACCCCTAGCGTCTGAGTCCCTGGCCTGTCAAGGCTTGGCGAACGGAACCATGTTCATGGCATTGCCCGCGCAGTGGCAATTCGAGTCGTAGCGCGCCACGTATTCCAGGCGCGAGCGCAGGCAGCTGGCCTGCCCGTCCTCGAAAACCACCCAGACCCGCCCGTACCCCAGGCACAGATAGCGCCCTGCCTGCACCGAGGCGGCGGCGCCGCGCGGCTCTCCCAGAAGTTCCTGGACCTCGGCCACGCCCATGCCGGGGCGGACGTAGCGGCGCGCTAACTCTTCGTCGTCCTTGAGCTTCGTCTCCAGTTCGCGGCCCTTCTCCTCGGCCTTGGCCTTGCGGTCGTTCAGGGAGGGAGGCTGCGGCGCGCCCGGCGTGGTGGGCCAGACATCGCCCGATGCTGGCGGAGCCTGTGGTTGCGTCTGGGGGAAACACGGCCCGGCAGCCGCGACAAGGGCCAGAACGGCGAGCAGTGTGATGCGGAACATGGTCACGCTCCTTGCAAGTGTGGCGTGCTCAAATCTCTACAGACCGTCAAGAACGCCGACTCTTGCAGCCTGTTCAAAAAACTCGCTGGCAAGGCGCAGGGAAAAGCCAAGCCCGATGCGTATTCGACATACGTGAGGGTTTGGCTTTCTCCATGCAACTTAAGCCAGCGGGGACTTTTCAACAGGCTGCTACGGATGCCGGAAATCGCTCACCAGCAGGGCCTCGGCCTCCTCGCTGGGCACGGGCCTGGAGAACAGGAAGCCCTGGCCGTACTGGCAGGCCAGCCCCCTCAGCTCGCTCAACTGCCCGGTCTCCTCCACGCCTTCGGCCACCACGTCCAAACCCAGGTTGCGGGCCAGGTTGACGATGGCCCCCACGATCTCGGAGTTTTCGTGGCCTTCGCCCATCTTGCCCACGAAGCTGCGGTCGATCTTCAGGGTGTCCAGGGGGAAGCTGTGCAGGTAGGCCAGGGAGGAATAGCCGGTGCCGAAATCGTCGATGCTGATCTTGACGCCCAGGTCCTTCAGGTGGGCCAGCATGCGCGAGGCGAACTCGGCGTTCTCCATGACCTTGCTCTCGGTGATCTCCAGCTTCAGCGATTCCGGAGAGATGCCGGTCTGCTCGATCACGCCCCGTATCTCGCCCACCAGATCCAGGTTCATGAACTGCTTGGCGGAGAGGTTCACGCTCATGGTCAGGGGCGGCCCCTCGGGGCGCAGTCTCTGCCATTTGGCCAGCTGTTCGCAGGCCTTTTTCAGCACCCAGCTGCCGATGGACAGGATGAGCCCGGTCTCCTCGGCCACGGGGATGAACTCGCCCGGCGCGATGAGTCCGCGCCTGGGGTGGTTCCAGCGGGCCAGGGCCTCGAACCCCCTGATCTCGCCGGTGGCGATGCTCACGATGGGCTGATAGTGCAGCGCCAGTTCGCCCCGCTCCACGGCCAGGCGCAGGTCGGTCTCCAGCTGGAGCAGCGAGGTGGCCGCCTGGTGCATGGAGGCGTCGAAGATCTCGTAGCGCGCCTTGCCCAGGGCCTTGGCCCGGTACATGGCGATGTCCGCGTCGCGCACCAGATGCTCGGGGCGCTCGTAGGTCCAGGTCTTGAGCACCACGCCGATGCTGGCCGAGGTGAACACCGGGCGTCCCTGGATGATGAAGGGCCGGGCCAGCTCGTCCTGCAGTCGGGCCAGCACGTGGGTGGCGTCCAGGGTGCCGGAGATGTCGTCCACCAGGATGGCGAACTCGTCGCCGCCGAAGCGGGCCACGGTGTCCATGGGCCGAAGCGCCCGCTGAAGCCGTGCGGAGGCCTCCACCAGCAGGGCGTCCCCTGCCTGATGGCCCAGGCTGTCGTTGACCACCTTGAAGCGGTCCAGGTCCAGGAAGAACACGGCGAAGCGGTAGCCGTGCTTGCGTTGGGAGCGGTGCAGCGCCCACTCCAGCCGGTCCATGAACAGGATGCGGTTAGGCAGGCCGGTGAGGGCGTCGTGGAAGGCCTGATGGCGCAGCTGCTCCTCGGCGTTCTTGCGCGCGGTGATGTCGCGCAGGAGCCCCTCGTAATACTGGATGGCCCCGTCCTCCCCGCGCACTTCCCAGGCGCTCTCGGAGAGCCACACGGTCAGGCCGTCCTGGCGGCGCACCTCGGACTCGAAGTCCATCACCTGGCCCTGCGCGGCCAGAGCGGACAGGAAATCCTCACGGCGCTTGCCGTCCAGGAAGAGGCGCGCGCCGAAATCCGTCAGGTCGGCCATGAGGAAGTCAGTCGAGTCGTACCCCAGGATGCGGGCCATGGCCGGGTTGGCCGCGATATAGCGCCCGTCCGGGGAGAGCTGGAAGATGCCGTCCAGGGAGTTCTCGAAGATGGAGCGGAATTTCTCCTCGGCGCGCCTGAGCTTCTCCTCGGCGCGCTTGCGCTTGCTGATCTCGATCATCGAGCCTTCGTAGAAGAGCAGCTGCCCGTCGTCCGAGTACACCGCCCTGGCGTGCTCGCTGATCCAGATGATCTTGCCGTCCTTGCGGTACACCTGGGACTCGAAGGCGGCGACGCTGCCGCCCCGCTGGATGGAAGTGCAGAACAGGTCGCGCCGGTCGGACTGCACGTAGAGCATGCCGCCGATGTCCAGGAGCTGCTCCATGAGCTCCTTGGGGGAGTCGTACCCGCAGATGCGGGCCAGGGCCGGGTTGGCGGAGATGAAGCGCCCTTCCGGCGTGGTCTGGTAGATGCCTTCCTGGGCGTGCTCGAAGATGGTGCGGTATTTTTCCTCGGCAAGGCGCAGGCGCTCCTCGGCCAGCTTGCGCGCGGTGACGTTCTCCACCGTGCCTTCCAGGAAGCGCTGGTCGCCTGCCGAGCCAGTTCCGGATGGCCCGCCCTGCACCAGCCTGGCGCTGAGCGCCAGCCAGATGGGCTGGCCGTCCAGGCGTTTTGTCAGCACCTCGAAGCCCGAGACCTCGCCGTTTTCCTCCAGCTGGCTCCACAGCTCCACGGACCGCTCGGGGTCGTTCAGGAACAGCTCGCACAGCTCCGGGCGCTCCAGCAACTCGCGCGTGGAGGAGCAGCCCAGGATGTTCGCCAGCGCCGGGTTGACCATGGTCAGGTTCAGGTCCAGCGAGGCCTGGAAGATGCCCATGACCGCGTTCTGGACCACGCTGCGGTACTGGCGCTCCGCCCGGCGCAGGGCCTCCTCGGCCTTTTTGCGGGCGCTTATGTCCGTGTAGATCCAGAACACGCCGACCCGCACCCCGCCCACCGTGATGGGGCAGGCCACCACAAGCGTGTGAACCGGAACGCCGTCTTTTCGCCTGCGCACGGTCTCGCGCTGGATGATGCCGGTCAGGGAGGCCCTGCGGCGCAGGTCCCTGGATTCCTCGGCCAGCTCCTCCGGCACAACCAGTTCAGGCAGGAAGCGCCCCTTGGCCTCGGAGGGCGTGTACCCGAAGAGCGATTCGAACCCCCTGTTGACCTCCACGACCTGGTCGCAGTCATCGACGATCACGATGGCCTGGGGGGAATTCTCGAAGAGCTGCTCGAAATAGGCCCGGTGCAACTGGAGCTGCTCGCCTTCGCAGTGGGCCGTGGCGATGTCCACCTGCGCGCGCACCAGCCCTCCGGCCAGCACCCGCAGCACCACGAGGCGCAGGCGGTCCGGGTCGGCCAGGGACACGGCGTTGATGCCCTGGCAGGAGCGCACGGCCTGCCCCTCGCCCGGACTCGCGCCTCCGTCCACCAGGAGCACGGGAGTGTCGGGGCGGCGCAGACGGATAAGCTGCAACGCCTCCGTGAGGGTCATGCCCGGCAGGCTGGAGGCCACCAGGATGAGGTTCCAGCCATAGGAGGAGAGGCGTGCGTCGAGCGCTGAAAGGGTATCGACGCGGACGTAGGCGGGGCTCAGCCCGGCCTTGCCCAGCTCAAGAATCAGCGTTTCCGAAGCATCCTCGCTGGGATGCACGATAAGGACCCGGAAGGCGTTGCTCACGGTATTCTCGATGCGAAAAGGGGCTGCATAAGCCCGTTGGAGGAACAGGGGACCCTGCCGGGAGGCCATGGCGAACGCCACAAGCCGGACGCGCTCACGCCGAGCCGCCGATGCGCGCGGCCTCGGTGCGCGCCTGGACGGTAAACCTCTCCAGAGCCTGGGAGAAGGCCTGCAGGGAAGCTTCGCGCCTGGAATCGTCCTCTTCGTGCAGGCACTCTTCCAGGCTCCGCGCAGCCTCGGCCAGCTGCTCGCCACCAAGGTTCGCCGCCAGCCCCTTCACGGAGTGGACGAGCATCACCGCGTCGCCGGTTCTGTGCTCGGCCAGGAGTCCTTCCAGGGTGGACGCGGTGTTCTCGTACTCGCGCACGAACCCGGCCAGCAGACGCGCGTAGAGCCCCTGGTTGCCCATGAGAAGCTCCAGCGCCTGGGCGGAGTCCAGCACGCGCAGGGAATCCGCGTCGCGGGAGGCGGCCCGGGGGCGGTGCTGCCGCAGGGCGGCAAACAGCGAGGAGGAGCCCAGGGGTTTGCCCAGGTGGTCGTGCATGCCCGCTTCCAGGGCGCGCAGGCGGTCCTCGCCGGTGGCGTGGCCGGTGAGGGCGATCACCGGCAGATCCCGGCAGGAGGGAATCTCGCGGATGGCCCTGAAGGTCGCGTAGCCGTCCATGCCGGGCATCTGGATATCCAGCAGCACCACGTCGAAGGGTTCTTCGGACAGCATGGCCAGCGCGGCTGGGCCGCTGGCGGCTCCGGCGGCGTCGATGCGCGCCTGGCGCAGCATCTCGAGCGCCGTGTGGCGGCCAAGCTCGTTGTCGTCCACCACCAGCACGCGCATGCCCTCGAGCCCCTTGGCCAGTTCGTCCATGTTTTCCAGGATGGCGCACCCGCCGTCCCGATCCGTCTCGTCGGCCAGGGGGAGGTCCACCGTAAAATGGAAGGAGCTGCCCCGTCCCGGCTCGCTCTCGGCCTCAAGCCTGCCCCCCATGGCCTCCACCAGCCGACGCGCGATGGACAGCCCCAGCCCGGTTCCGCCCACGGCCCGGCTCAGTTCCGCATCCGCCTGGGCGAACGGCTGGAACAGCTTCTCCAGGCTTTCGCGGGCCATGCCGATGCCAGTGTCCGTCACGCGCAACTCGTACGCGATCCGGTCGGCCTCGCCCGGCTGGCGGGCCTCCACCGAAAGCTCCACCTGCCCGGCGGAGGTGAAGGCCAGGGCGTTCTCCAGAAGGTTCCCCAGCACCTGCTCCAAGCGCAGCGCGTCGCCAGACACCAGGCAGGACATGTCGGCTCCGCCGCGAAACCTAAACGAAAGGCCCTTTTCGACCGCCCTGGGTTCGAAACGCTCCCGCAGGCGCTCCGTCAGGTCGCGCATGAGAAACGGCAGGGGCACCAGCTTCATGCGACCCGCATCAAGCCCGGCATAATCCAGTATGGACTCGATGACCTTGAGCAGCGCCCGGCTGGCGGTCAGGGCCTTTTCCAGGTTGTCGCGCTGGCGGGGCTCCAGGGGGGTGCGCAGGGTGAGCTCGGTAAGCCCCATGATGGCGTTCATGGGGGAGCGGATCTCGTGGCTGACGTTGGCCAGGAAGCGGCTCTTGGTCTTGTTGGCCTCTTCGGCGGCGCGCTTGGCCTCCAGGAGCTCGGTCACGTCGGTGATCACCGACACTGCGCCGGTCAGCTCCCCCTTGGCTCCGCGCAGAGGTCCCACACTGACGTTGGCCCAGAACGCCGACCCGTCCGAGCGCAGGTGCCGGGCCTGGATGCAGAACCGGCCCACCGAGGCCTCGGCCACTTTCCGGCTCAGCTTAGCGGCGGCCTCGTGCTCGTCCGGATGCAGGAAGTCGAGGTAGGGCTTGCCCAGGAAGTCCTCGGCGTTCAGGCCGAAGAGCGGCCCCATGGATTGGTTGACGAAGAGCACCCTGCCCTCGCCGTCCAGTTCCGCGATGCCCCAGTTGGCGCTGTTGACGATGGCCTCCAGGCGTTCCTGATTCCGGTGCAGCTCCCGGCGGGACTCCTCCCGCCCGGTCACGTCCTGGACTACCACCTGGAGCATCACCCTGCCGCCGTGGTGCACCGGCCCGGAATAGATCTCCACCTCGCGCACCTTGCCTGATGCCAGCCTGTGGACTGCGGCAATCGGCTGGGAGTCGCCCCCCATGGCCTGAGCCACCGTGGCGGCGATGCGTTCTCGCGGCGCTTCGTCGAAGCGCGCGAGGGGCATGCCCGTCATGTCCGCGCGCGGCCAGCCGTAAAAACGCGACGCGGCGGGGTTGGCGTCCACGAGACACAGGCTGTCCGGGTCCACCAGAAGTTTCACTGCGGAAGAGTTCTCGAACAGGCTGCGGCTGAGCTCCAGGGACGTCTCCAGATCCCAGGCGGCCTGCCTGCCCCGGCGGAGCTCACCGGCCAGACGCTTGTTGACCAGGCGCAGCTTGCCGGTGCGCTCGGCCACCAGCTGGCGCAGCCGCATCGGCGAGCGCAGGAACGCGTGCAACAGCCCCGAGGCCACCAGGGCCATGAGCAGGGACGCGCCGTATCCGGCCCAGTAGGTCTCCAGGGTCGGCCAGGGCTGCGTTGAGCCCACGTGCAGGAACAGCGTCACGCCAGGGACCTTCACGGGCAGGGACACCACCGGGGTGTCGTTCGAACCGAGCGGGGAGAGGTCGCGCCGGGCGGCGTCATCGTAGAGCGTCTGCCCGGCGGTCGAGTCCAGGCGGCACACCATCCCGAGGCGGCCCAGGTCCTCCAGGCCGCTTACGCGCAGCAGGCGCTCCAGGCTGGTCACGGCGGTGATGAACCCCCAGAAACGCTCTTCTCCCGCCTGCCCCAGGAATACAGGGATACGGCTCGCGAAGCCTTGGCGTCCGCTGGCCATGGTGAACGGCCCCGTGACGAACACGGTGCTGGCCGCCGAGCTGGTCGTGTCGGCAGCCCATTCTGACGCGTTCAGGAGGTCTTTGCCGATGACCGGTGAATGCCCGCGCTTGGGATACACGGAGGAGATGACCCCGTCCGGGGCCAGGCCCATCGCCTCCACCACGGGGAAGGCTTTCTCCACGGCGTCAGCGGTAGACTCGAAGCTCGAAGCGTCAAGCGCCTGGGACCGGACCAGGGCTGCCAGGATGCTCGGGGCGGTGCCGAGATGGGCCAGGGCGTCTTCCATGCTCCGCACGCGGTGCGCGCAAAGGCTCTCGAGCCCGGCCTGCATCGCCTGGCGTTTTTCCTTGAGATGTGCCGAGAAATGAACGTGCGCCAGCCCCAGGACCAGGGCTGCCAGGAATACCGGGGGGAGAAGGGAACGCAATGTCGTCATGGCCGCCTTCAACGGTTGCGGAAACGAAAACAACCAGCCACGCGGCAGCATCCTTACCGCGCGTGGCGGTGCTTGTAAATGCTTGCAAACAAAGAAGCCCCGCCCTTTCGGGCGGGGCTTCTGCCAAGTGCGTGCGGGTGTTCGGGGCCTAGTAGACGCCGAACAGGTTCAGGGCCAGCAGCAAAAGGGCCACCACGGCGATGCGCTTGACGCTCAGGGGGCTGATGCGCTTGGCGATCTGGGGAGCGATGAAGCCGCCCAGGATGGCCGCCGGGAACATGATGAGGAAGAAGGTCAGGTCGAAGTTGCCGAACTGATAGTGGCGCATGGAGCTCATGGCGGTGTTGAAGAAGATGGCCAGGAGCGAGCTGCCGACCACCAGGTACATGGGCAGGCCCAGCACCACGGACATGAGCGGCATCATGAAGGGGCCGCCGCCGAATCCCATCATGGAGGCCACGATGGCCAGCAGGAAGGAGCCGATCAGGCCGATGATCATGTTGACCTTGAAGGTCTGTCCCCAGAATTCAACTTCCATATACATATTCGTCTCTCCCTTGGGTGCTTGTTAGCTCTTGACCGTTTTTTCGGCGCGGGCCTTGAATTCCTTGAGGATGGCCTGTTCCTTCTTGTTCTTGGAGATGTAGCCGGGCGTGGTCTGCCAGAACAGGAGGGCGGCCAGGACCAGCAGGATCCAGCCGAAGACGAACTTGTACTGCTCGATGGAGATGAGCTCCGTCAGCTTGGGACCGATGAAGCCGCCGGCGGCCATGGCCAGGCCCAGGCTTACGCCCAGCTTCCAGCTGATGAACTTGATCTTGGAGTAGTTGTACACGCCCGAGCCCTGGGAGAAGAGCACGGTGGGGGTGACGGTGCCGGCCACGATGGTGTGGGGCAGGGTCGGGAACAGGGCCAGGAGCACCGGGTTCATGATGAAGCCGCCGCCCGCGCCGATGAGCACGCCGAACACGGCGATGACCAGGGTGAGCAGGAAGGGCCAGAACACGTTCAGGCTGGTTCCTGCGTTCTCCAGGTACATGACCGGGAAGGCGATCTTGTTCTCGATGGTTGCCGGGGCGGACTTGTCCTTACCGGCGTAGGCCACGATGGTGTACTTGCCGGGGGCCGATCCGGAGGGGATCTTCACCGTGGCGGTAAAGGCGCCGTCGGCGGCGGTTTCCACCGCGGGCACCAGCAGCTTGCCCTTGTTGCGGAAGCGGGCCTTGGTGAGCTGCATGGAGCGGCGCTTGTTTTCGGGGGCGTCCAGCTTGGGCATCAGGTCGCCGCGCGAACCGATGATGGAGGCCATGATCGAGGCCTTGAAGGCGTCGATTTCGATTTTGGCGGGAACGTTGTAGGCCACGTCCGCGCCAAGGTCCTTCAGCACCTGGGAATACTGGAACTTCGGGCCGGATCCGGGCACCTTGGACAGGGCCTCGGCCTTATCCTTGGGGATGCAGATCTGGTAGAAGGCGGGCATGTCGTGGGTGAGATACAGCTTGTAGGGCGGCGGAGTGTTCTCGTCGGGCTTGCGGTCGTCGAAGTAAACGGCGCGCACCTTGTTGTCGTTGTAGACTTCCAGGTACACCTGGGAGCCGGGGGCGGCCTTGCCGCTCACCTTGACGTCGCCACCGTTGTCCATGGCCTGCTTGTCCACGGTCAGGGTGATGGTTCCACCAGCCTGGGGGGCCGGGGCGGCAGCGGCGGGCGCACCAGGGGCGGCCGGAGCGGCCACTGCGGGGGCGGCCGGTTTGTCCTGTGCCGTCCCCATGGGCACGTAGTACGATGCCAGCACCAGGCAGAGCATCACCGTGGAAATGATCGCGCGTTTTCTCGACATGCCTACAACTCCTTTCTCGTATCGGATTGAAGAGCGACCTCCCCGTTGCCAGGGCGGTTAGAGTCCCGGTTCTTCCAACTGGTGCTTCAGAAGCTTTTCGCCCCAGGAGGCGCGGACGTTCCTGGAGGCGACGTTTGGCCGCACGAACTCCAGCGCGTGGGCGGTGCAGCCGGTGACGCAGGCGGGGTTCTTGCCGTCGTCGATGCGGTCGCGGCAGAAATCGCACTTGATGGCTTTTCCGGCGCTTTCATCCCACTGGGGCACGTTCCAGGGGCAGGCCACGATGCAGGCCTTGCAGCCGACGCACAGCTTGGCCTGCACGAACACGATGCCGTCCTTCTCGCGCCGCGTCATTGCTCCGGTGGGGCAGGCGGACACGCACCAGGGTTCCTCGCAATGGAAGCAGGGCATGAACAGGCTCATGATCTTGGGCTTGCCGCCCTTGTTCACCGGGCCGACGCTGACCAGCTGGCCGAGCCTCGCTCCCAAAGGCACCCTGTTCTTGGATTTGCAGTGGACCTCGCAGGCCTTGCAGCTGATGCAGCGTTTCGCGTCCGTCTTGATGTAGTAGAGGCTCATGCTTACCCCCGCGGCCCTTGCGGCCGCCTTGCTGGTTTTACGGCTTCACGCGTTGCCCGGGCCGACGCGCTTGTGTTCTATCAAAAAATCAAATCAAAGCGCTTGAGAAGTTCGCAAAAAAACGATAGGCCATTTTCATTACACGCTTGTAAGAAAATCCGCAAGCCGAAGTACCATCTGGGAGCGATACCGGCCCTCGTTCAGCGCCAGCCGGTTCCCCATGGGGCTCCACGGCGCGCCGTCCATCAAGCGCAGCAGGTAAGACCGGCGAGAACCCTCGTCGGACATGGCGCAACGGCCTGCAAGATGGTCGTACAGGTTGGCCTCGGCGTAACGCTGATGGTACTCAATGCTTAACGATTCCCTGAACATGCCCCCCGAGGCGTGTTCCAATTCGATGACGCGGGCGTGCGCGAGTTGCGCCATGCGCTTGAGCCGCTGTGCCGGTTCCAGGCGACTCCAATCCGAAGCGCCGTGGTAGGATATGGCTGTTGCCTGACTCATGCAGATTCCATAGGTGCAATCGAAAACAGTGGCAACCCTTGTTATTATTATCCCAATCTCCGCGCCGCCTTGTCATGAGTTTTCGGAACTGTTACGAGGGGCGGCAAAGAATCCAGGGTTGCGTCCGCGCGGGATGCGCCGTCCGTCCAGAGTCGATAGCTAAAGCCGTCAGGAGGCCAATATGTCCAAGAAGGAAGTCTTCAGCGTCTGCGGCATGTGCACCGTGCGCTGCCCGATCATGGTGGACGTGGAAGACGGGGAAATCCGTTTTATCCAGGGTAATCCTCATTCTCCGCTCAAAGGAGCCTTGTGCGCACGCGGCGCAGCCGGTCCGGCTCTGGAAGCCGACGCAGAGAGGCCCCAGTATCCCATGATACGCCAGGGAGCGCGCGGCGAGGGCAAATGGGCGCGCGTGAGCTGGGAGGAAGCCTTCGACTACGTGGGCGCGAAGCTTCAGGAGCTCATGGACAAGCACGGCCCCCGCACGGTGCTCTTCTCCGACCGGGGCGGTCCCTTCGTGGACCTGCACCAGGGCTTCATGCGCGCCCTGGGCTCGCCCAACTACTGCAACCACGACGTGTCCTGCGCGCGAAACGTCATGCACGGCTGCCGTTCCGTCACCGGGCGACCCCGCACGGAGTTCGTCTACGACTACGCCAACGCCAAGCACATCGTCCTGCAGACCCGCAACATCTTCGAGGCCATCAACGTGGCCGAGGTCAACGGCGTCCTGGACGGCATCGACAAGGGGTGCGAGCTGACCTGCATCGACATCCGCGCCAACGTGTCCGCCAGCAAGGCCGACAACTTCTTCATGATACGCCCCGGCACGGACTATGCCTTCAACCTCGCCGTGATCCACGAGCTGCTGCACAAGGGCCTCTACGACAAGGCCTACGCCGAAATGTGGATCAAGGACCTGGACCGCCTGCGCACCTTCGTGGAGCCCTACTCCCCGGAGTGGGCCGCCAAGGAGTGCGGCGTGGAGGCCAAGTCCATCTCCAAGCTGGCCAAGGACCTCTCCAAGGCCGCGCCCCACGTCATCTGGCACCCCGGCTGGATGGTGGCCCGCTACACCGACTCCTTCTACGTGTGCCGCAGCGCCTACATCATTAACGCCCTGCTGGGCTCCATCGGCGCCAAGGGCGGGCTGCCCATCGCCAGTACCCCCAAGGACGTCGGACGCCAGGGCATCAAGAAGCTGGTAGACCTCTTCCCCAAGCCGGAAGAAAAGCGCGCCGACGGCGTAGGCTGGAAGCTGACCGCACATGACGCAGGCCCCGGCCTTCTTCACAAGGCCTTCGAGGCCATAGACTCAGGCGACCCTTACGACGTGAAGGCCTACATCGCCTTCCGCCACGACCCCCTCATGGCCATGCCCGACCCCGACGCCATCCGCCGCATCTGGGACAAGCTGGACCTGCTGGTGAGCGTCACCTTCACCTGGTCCGACACGGCCTGGTACTCCGACGTGGTGCTGCCCCTGTCGCCCTACCTCTCGCGCGAGTCCATCGTGGCCCAGAAGGGCGGCCTGAAGCCGCAGCTCTTCTGCCGCCAGCGCGCCGTCACCCCCCGCTTCGAGACCAAGGCCGACTGGGAGATCCTGTGCGGACTGGCCGAGAAGATGGGCATCGAGAAATTCGCCTTCAAGTCCATCGAGGACATCTGGGCCTACCAGTTGGAAGGAACGGGCGTCACTCCCGGGGATCTGGCCAAGAAGGGCTTCGTCGGCCTGGCCAGCGAGCCCCGCTACCTGAAGGTGGACGAGCTCAAGTTCGCCACGCCCTCGGGCAAGCTTGAGATGGTCAGCGAGAAGTGGGAAAAGGCCGGATACGAATCCCTGGCCCCCTACAAGTCACCCGCCAGACCCGAAGGCGAAAACCAGTTCCGCATCGCCTTCGGCCGCGTTGGCACCCACACCCAAGGCCACACCGTCAACAACCCGCTCCTGAATGAGCAGTTCCCCGAGAACGTCCTGTGGCTGAACTCAGCGCGTGCGAAAGCCCTGGGCATAAAGGACGGCGATCTGGTCACGGTGTCCTCGGGCGGGTTCAGCGGAAGCCTCAAGGCTTTCGTCACCGAGTTCATCCACCCTGAGGCCGCCTTCATGGTGCACGGCTTCGGACACACCCTGCCCGTGGAGACCCGCGCCTTCGGCAAGGGCGTCTCCGACAACGAGCTCATGCGCGGCGGTCTGGCCCTGGAGTCCGCACCCGGCGGCGGACTGGCCATGCAGGAGTTCTTCGTGACCGTCGCCAAGGCGTAAGTGTCGGCGAAGAGAAGAACCTGATGTGAGAGGGCCGATGGGAGGATATCCCGTCGGCCCTTTTTCTGTTGGGAGGGGAGGCGGCGGTGGACATATTACGTGAGTTTTGGAGAGAAGACAGCCTCCGGCGGCCAAAGGGCTCCGCCCTCTGGACACCCTGATAAGCGGCCCAAAGGCAGGTGGACGCGCGGGCGCGTTCGCCTGGAGAAATTGCGTTCGACGGGGACTGCCCTGGAGCGCCATGCCGCGTCTCTTTCCCTTTGCCCACCAAGGCGAACCCGGCTAAACGGGATTCATGAAACGTTCGCTTGCCGCCTGCACATCCGGCCCCGGCTTCGCCTGCCTTCTGGCGATGTTCACCATGTTGGTTCTGTCGCCCGGAGGCGGTTTCGCCCAGTCGCAGAGCCAGAATTTGGGGCCGGTACAAGAGTATCCCCTGCCGCGCCCCCTGGCTGCGACCATCACGGACCTGCCCGGAAAACTGAAGACCCTGGCCGCGCGCCCACAGACGCCCCGCAGCGCCCTGGGCCAGGGCATCATGCAGGTCCACTCCAAGCAGTATCAGCAGGCTGCGGCCACGCTGGCTCCCGTAGCGGCGCAGCTTCCCGAAATGGCGGGCTGGGCGAGGTTCTACCTCGGCTTCGCGCGCTTCAGGCTGGGCGAATATCAGGCCGCCCTGGCCGAGTTGGACGCCACCCTGCCCTCGGACCCGGTGCTGGGAGCCGAGGCGCTTCTTCTGTCCGCCTATTGTCTTGAGGGACTTGGTACGGCGCAGCCTCAGGCCCTGGAACGCTATCGGCGTTTCCTGGAGCTGGACGGCCAGCCGCTTCGCCCCGTGGCCCTGTGGCGCGCCGCCGCGCTGGCCGCAGCCGGGGGAGACTATCCCGCAGCCGAGGGTTACCTGCGCGAGCTTATCCTGGCCTCGCCCTGGACGTCCTCCGCCGACAAGGCCGAGCCCCTGGCCCTGGAGCTGTCGCGCGCCGGGCGCATCGCCTTCGCGCCGGACTCCGCCGACTCCCTGCGCAGACGCATCGAGGTCCTGCTGGACAAATCCATGACCGCCAAGGCCGCGCCGCTGATCGACCAGATGGGGCGCGCCCCCGGCGCGGACCCGGCCCGCGTGCTGTACCTGAAGGCCAAGGCCCTCTACGCCAAGCGCGACACACAGACAGCGGTGCAATACTTCGAGGACGCCGCGCGCATGGCCACGGACCCGGTACTGGCGGCCTGGGCCGTCTACCATCAGGGGCGCTGCTACTGGCGCTTCTCCGGGCCGGAGGACGCCATCCGCATGGACGAACTCCTGAGGGACGCCCTGCGCCGCGCCGGGACGCTCCCCGACGGGGCGGAACTGGCCGAAGCCTGCCGTCGCCTGCTCCTGCTTTCGCGCATGGAGCGCGGGCGCTTCCTGGAAGCGCTGCCCATGGCCGTGGAGCTTTCGCAGTCCGGCCCCGAGGCCACCGAATCGCGCGAGCAGGCCGCGTGGCTGGCCGGGCTCCTGCGCTTCGCGCTGGGTGACTACGCCGGAGCCGAGGCCGCGCTGGCCGCCTTCGCACAGAAGTATCCCAATTCCGAGTACGCCCCCGCGATGCACTACTGGACCGCCCGCGCCAAGGAGGCCGCCGGTGATCTCGCGTCCGCCAGGACGAGCCTGGGGCGGGTGCTCGCGCGCTGGCCCAACGGGTATTACGGTATGCTGGCAGCCCGGAAGCTGGCCGCATTGGGAGCCGGGCCGATGGAAAGCGTGGACGCGCGGGAGGTCCTGGCTCCGCCCGCCTGCCCTCCTGCCGCAGGGCTGCCGCCTTCACCGGAAGCCTCACAGGGCGTCGCGCGCGCGGAGCTGTTGCAGGATTTGCTGCTGCCGGAGCTGGCCGAGCGCGAGCTGGCCGCCCTGGCCGCGCAGCATCCCAGGGATGCGAGCGTGGCCCTTCGCCAGGCCCGCCTGGCCACGGACATGGGCAACCATCTGGCGGCGGTGCGCGCCGTATCGCGCGCGTACTGGCCCTGCCTGACGCGCGGTTCGCGCCAGGACCTGCAACCCCTGCGCGACATCGTGTACCCCAACCGCTTCGAGGAGCTGGTCACGCGAAATCTGGTGGGAACCGACGTGGACCCCAACGTCATCCGGGGCCTGATCCGCCAGGAGAGCTTCTTCGAGCCCGACGCCGTGAGCGGGGCCGGAGCCGTGGGGCTGATGCAGGTGATGCCCGCCACGGCCCGCACCTTGCTGGAAAAGCTTGGTGAGAAAGGCTTCCGGCCGGAGAGCCTCAAAGACCCGGCCGTGAACGTGCGCATCGGTGTGCGCTTCTTCCTGGAGCGCTACGAGGAGTACGGCGGCAACTTGGCGCTGACCCTGGCCAGCTACAACGCCGGGCAGGTGAAAGTGAGGGTCTGGAAGGAGTTCCTGGGAGGAATCGACCCGGAACTGTTCGTGGAGTTCATCCCGTATACGGAGACGCGCGACTACGTGAAGCGGATTCTGGGGAATCAGGCCATGTATGCGATACTGTACGGGCGTTGATTTCAGGACCCGCCGTCGAACAGCCGCCCGCGTTTCAGGGCCGCTTTGCCGTGCTTGCCCCGGATGGCGTCCAGGGCTTTGTCCAGCTTGCTCAGGCGCTCTTTCTCCGGGTCCGGCAGCAGGCTCTCCTGGCGCATGCCTTTGGCGAAATTGGACACCCCCACACCGATAAGCCGCACCTTCTGGCTTAAGGTCACCTCGTCCAGCAGGGCGCAGGCCGTCTGGAAAATGATCCCGTCGGAGTCCGTGGGCTCCTTGAGCGTCAGGCTCCGGGTTATCTGCTTGAAATCCGAGAACTTCAGCTTGAGCGTCACGGTGCGGCCCTGCCAGCCGTGCCTGCGCAGGTCGTGCCCTACCCGCTCAGACTGGCGCAGCAACCAGCGGCGCAGCTCCTCCACGTCGGACAAGTCCTTCTCGAAGGTGTTCTCCGCGCTTGAGGATTTGGCCTCGCCGTGGGTGACGATCTCCGTGGAGCCGCGCCCCATGGCGCGCGCGTGCAGCACCCTCCCCCACTCGCCCAGGTGGCGCTCCCAGAACTCGCCCGAGTAGCGCAGCACGTCGCCGCAGGTCTTCACCCCCAGGCCCGCAAGCTTGGGCAGGGTCTTGCCGCCAACGCCGGGAATCTTGCCCACAGGCAGGTCCTTGAGGAACGCTTCAACGTCCTCCGGCTCCACGATGGTCACGCCGCCGGGTTTGCGGAAATCAGAGGCTATCTTGGCCAGGAACTTCACCGGGGCCACCCCCACCGAGCAGGACAACCCCGTGACCTCTTTGACTCTGGCCTGGAGCGAGCGGGCAAGCTCGCTTGGCGGACCGAACAGGTTCCGGGTGCCGGTGATGTCCATGTAGGCCTCGTCCACCGAGGCCTGCTCCACCAGGGGCGAGAAGTCCCCCAGCACGGCCATCACCTGGCGCGACACCTCGGCGTAGCGGCTCATGCGCCCGCCCACGAACACCCCCTGCGGGCACAGCTTGCGGGCCTGCACCACCGGCATGGCCGAGCGCACGCCGTACACGCGCGCCTCGTAGGAGGCCGCCGACACCACGCCCCGGTCGCCCTTGCCCACGATCACGGGCCTTCCGCGCAGCGACGGGTCGTCCAGTTGCTCCACCGACGCGAAGAAGGCGTCCATGTCCAGGTGCAGAATGCGGATTGCGTGGTCCATGAACCTTGACATCCAGGCCGTATTGGTATGCCTACGGCTTATGTGGTGTATCCAGTCTCCACTTCCAGCCCGGGGGGAAATCGCATGAAACCCAGGATCGGATTCGCCGGAATGGGCATCATGGGCAAGCCCATGGCCCAGAACATCGTCAAGGCAGGCTTCGACGTGGCCGTCTACAACCGCACCCGCCCGCAGCCCGGCGACGTGCCCGGCGCAGCAGTGGCCCTGACGCCTGCTGATCTGGCCAGGGAGCGCGACGTGCTGATCGTCATGGTGACCGGCCCCGAGGCCGTCGACGCCATCCTCTGGGGAGAGGACGGCATGGCTCCCCATCTAGGACAAGGCAAGACAGTGGTCAACATGAGCACCGTCTCGCCGCAGTACTCCCTGCAACTGGCGCAAAAAGTCGAGGCCACCGGAGCCGACTTCGTGGACGCGCCGGTCTCCGGCTCCAAGGTCCCGGCCCAGCAGGGCGCGCTGGTCATCCTGGCTGGCGGCTCCGAGTCGGTCGTCGCCTCACTGGAGCCGGTCTTTTCGGCCATGGGCAAGAAGACCGTGCACTGCGGCCCAGCCCCGCAGGGCACCATGATGAAGATGGCCGTCAATCTGCTGCTGGCCAACATGATGTCCGGCCTCTCCGAGATGCTCACCTTCGGCAAGGCCGGGGGCCTCTCGGACAAGACCATGCTGGACGTGGTGCTGGGCGGCCCCATGGGGTGCGACCTGTTCCGCGTCAAGGAGCCGCTCATCCGGCAGCGGACCTTCCTGGCCCAGTTCCCGCTCAAGCACATGGCCAAGGACCTCAAATTCGTCACGGACACGGCCTGCACCCTGCGCTGCCCGGCCCCAAGCGCCTTCCAGAACCTGCAACTCTACAACCAGGGCATGTCCAAGGGTATGGGGGAGCTGGACTTCAGCGCCGTGATGCAGGTGCTCGAGGGCATGATCTGACGCAGCCGCGTGATAGGAGCTTACATTTCCGACCGTTTCTGGACGCGACGCCCGGCACGGCGTATCAGGTCCTATCCGACGTCATTCAGGAGTTTCCCGTGGACGCACTCGACTGCCTCATGACCCGCCGTTCCATCAGAAAATACACGGACCAGCCCGTGGACGCCGCGCTTGTCGACGCGGCGCTCCAGGCTGCAATGTCCGCACCCAGCGCAGGCAACTCCCAGCCCTGGCATTTCGTGCTCGTAACCGACCGCGAAACGCTCGACGCCATCCCCGGCTTCCACCCCTACTCGGCCATGTGCCGCCAGGCCCAGGCGGGCATCCTGGTCTGCGCCGAACCCGCCCTGGAAAAGTATCCGGATTTCTGGCCCATCGACTGCTCCGCAGCCGTGCAGAACATCCTCCTGGCGCTGCACGCCCAGAACCTTGGCGCGGTGTGGGTGAGCGTCTACCCCATCCAGGACCGCGTGGAGAATTTCCGCAAGCTCCTGGGCATCCCCGAATCGGTCATCCCCCACAGCTTCATCCCCATCGGCCACCCGGACCAGCCTTCCGGCCGGGCCGACCGGTTCAAACCCGAACGCATCCACCGCAACCGCTGGTAGAGCACCCAAAGGATCAATCCATGAAGACATCGCTCGGCGCAAAGACCCTGGCCTCCCCCACGCCCACCTGGATCGTGGGCGCATACGACCCCACCGGGAAAGCCACCGGCGCGACCATCGCCTGGGGCGGCATCTGCTCCTCCAAGCCGCCCAGCATCGCCATCTCGCTGCGCTCGGCCACCTACACCCACGGCTGCGTCAAGGCCACCAAGGCCTTCAGCGTGAACATCCCCGCACAGAACCAGGCCGCCCTGGCCGACTACTTCGGCATCGCCTCCGGGCGCGACGTGGATAAGTTCGCCGCCGCAGGCCTGACCGCCGAGAAATGCGAACTGGTCAACGCGCCCTCCATCAAGGAATTTCCGCTGGTGATCGAATGCGAGCTGATTCACGTGATCGAACTGGGGCTGCACACCCAGTTCGTCGGCGAGATCAAAGACGTGAAGGCCGCTCCGGGCATCCTGGATGCGGAAGGAAAGATCGACATCGAAAAGATGGGGACAGTGATCTACGCGCCCGGCACGCGCCAGTACTACGGGCTGGGACCGTCGCTGGGAGCGGGATTTTCGATCGGCAACGCGTACGTGAAGAAGTAAGAGAAGAGAAAGGCGAAGATGCCTCCGGCGGCCAGAGAGGAAACTTTTTGGAAAAAAGTTGGACGAGGGTCATCCTGGCCCTCGCCCTTCGGGCGCTGCTTCGCAGCGTCCAATCCTTCTGTCCTGAAGGATTGTCCTCTCTGGACTCTCCTTCAAAAACTTCTAGTGGGCTTCGCATTCCAGCGCGATAGAACGTCGTTTGGTGACGGCGGGTGCTGGGTGCTGTCACGGTCGGGTTCTGGCGGGCGGGCGACGAATCGTCTTCAAATCGGTTCGAGCCCGCCCGCCAGGGCACGAACGGGACAGCACTCAGCAACCGCCCCGAGCAAAAGCCCCCGCACAAGACGCGAAGCGGAGAGGGTGTGCAGAGGGCGGAGCCCTTTGCCCGCCGGAGGCATATTATTCTTCATCCTCCCACCCCCGCACTAACAACACGTCGACCCGCCATCGCCGCCGCAGTCGCAGGACGGCGGCCCACCCGTGAGCCAGCCGTGGATGATGGCGCGGGCGCACCCCACTCCCTGGCTGACGGTGATGGCCCCCTCGCGGCAGTTCAGCGCGCAGGCCCCGCACTCCATGCAGGCGTCCAGATCCTCGATGGCGGCGATGCCCGTGCCGTGCCCGAACACGCCGTGCGGGCAGACCTCGCGGCAGGTCCCGCAGCCTGTGCAGGCGTCGCGGTCCAGCTCAAGCGTGGCAACGCCGTCGATATAGCGCATCTCTTTCATCACATGCCTCCAATGCCCAAACGCCAGAGCACCACGGAGAGAATAAGTCCGGCCACCTGGAACGGAATGGCCCGGCGCATCTCTTTCTCAACGCCCGACGGCGAGGTGTAGGTGGACGACCCGGTAAAGTTCATGCCGTACCAAGACGCGCTCACCACCGCGCCGATCCACAGGCCGGTTGAGGCCAGTGCGGGCAGCCCGAAGGCGAACGCGCCAAGCCCGGCGACAATGCCCGTCTCGGCTCCCTTGCGGGCGAAGGAACGGCCCGGCAGCCAGGGCAGCGCCAGGGGCGTGAGGATATTGCCCGCGAAGAAGCCCAGGAAGTAGGCCGCCATGCCGGACCACAGCCCGGTCCAGGCGCGCGTGAGCGAGAACACGTCCAGCCCCAGCCCGGCCAGCAGGAACAGCGCGCAGGCCAGTTGCGCCATGAGCTTCAAGTCGTTGGCGAATTCAACCAGCCCCACCACCACGCGCTCGCGCGCCGTGAAGCTTACGCGGCGCATGGCGGGATCGGCCTTCATCCCGGCGTTCAGGTAAGCGGTGACGTCCGAGGCGCGCACCGGCCCGAAAACCACACGGAAGCCGCACAGGGTTTTGACCTCGTGCCCGGCCACGCCCGGCGCGCCAAGCTGCGGCACGATCACCTTGCGGTGGCTGACCACCTTGTCCAGATTGGTCGAGCGGATGCGCCCGGCCAGCTCCTGCGTGCCGAAGGTCTTTTTTCCGGCGGCGCACCAGACGTTCACGCCCTTGGTGTCCAGCACGAGTATCCAGAGATGCAGCCCCGCGAGCTCCTTGCGCAGCGCGTCGAAGGTGAGCTTGTAGTTGGCCGTCACCAGCACCGGGCTCTCGGGCGTGGGGCTGCCCACGGCGTAGAGCCCCGGCGCGACGCGGTAGCGCCCGCGCCCGATGCCCAGGCGCACCAGGGCCGCGCCGACATGATCCGGGCGCTCAAGAGTAGTCTTCACCTGGGGCACGCGTCCGGCAGGGGTGTCGATGAAGCCTTCCACGAAGTGCCAGCGCCTGAAGCCGGGCAGCTCCAGGGCGGCGGGCGCGGAACCGGAGCAGCACGAAGACGCCGGAACGGAGGGCGGAGCACAACAGGAGTCCGTGGAAATCGGGGAAGCCGGGGGCGTCAGCGCGGCAAGAGGCTCCAGCGGCGGCGCGCAGCAGGAGGGCTGGGCGTTCAAGGGCTCCGGGCCATCCGAAGGACGGCAGTTCGAGACCGGCTGGACCGCCGGTTTCCTGGGCGGTCAGCAAGCCTGTTTGGCGGTGGGGATGCGGCGTTTCATGCAATGGGGCTTGCCTGTGTTCCCGGCATTTTGCAAGATAGGGCATGTCCGAAACAAGCCCCGTCCAGACGTCCTTGGATCTCGTCACCATTCCCCCCGCCGGGTACGCCGCCTACTGGCTGTCCGTGAAGCGGCTCATGGACAAGAAGCGCGGCCCGGAGGCCCTGGCCGACGAGCTTCAGTTCGCCACCGAACCCTACACCAAGCTCTTGCTCCAGGCGGCTTCTTCCACGCTTGAAGAGGACACCGTACGGCGCATGGCCCGCAACAAGGCCCTCACCCTTTCGCGCGATTTCCGGCGCAAGTTCCGCCTGATACGCCAGACCGCCTGCGCCATGGCCATCGGGGAGAATCCTGCCAAGACGCTCATCACTCTGTCCGGGGCCTTCGGCATGCCCGTGCTGGACGAAGCCAGGACCATGGAGCAGGCCCAGGGCCTCATCGAGACCATGCGCGCCGGTGACCTGGACCCGGCGGTGTTCCCGGACATCTCCCACCTGACGCGCCCCGAGGAGCTTATCCTGAAGCTCCTCTTCTTCGTGCTCTGGGCGCGACGCCAGGGAAAGACGGGCTTGCAGGCCTTCCTGCCCGGAGTCTCCTTCCCGTACCTGGGCGACGCCCTGCGCCTGTGCATCGACGGTCTGGAAGAGCCGTTCATCCGCCGCCGCCTGGACGCCCAGGCCAGCGAGCTGCTCGTCGAGGCCAGCCACAAGATGCGCATGGGCCTGGAGCTGGCCATGGCCGTCAAGAACCGCAAGCCCTACGACGACCTGCTGGCCATGGCCCGCTCCTTCCTGCTGGACATGTAGCGCCGGGCCTGGGCTGCCTGCGACGGCAGCCGAGCTTTGCGTTGACAAATCGCGCCCCAGACAGGATGAACTCGTACGGGAGCCTTTGCAAAGGCAGGGGTTCACCCGCTGGCAGGGGAATCTGCGCCGTTTTTCTCAGAACCGCCACGCCAGGACGCCGATCCGGCATTGGACCACCCCAGACATGAAATCCATTCACATGACGTTGCACGGCACGAAATCTCCTGTGCGCCTGGCGTTCGTACTCTGTGTGTCGGCCCTTGCCGCCTTTTTCGTATCGGCAGGCGTCTCCAGGGCGCAAAGCACGAAGTGGGACTCCCTGCTGTCGAACACAAGCTGGTACGTCCCTGTTCCCGGTCTGGTGGCGCAGGTTGCCGTCAATTCCAACAGCTTCACCACCCCTCCCCCGGTCACGGCTGGCGACCAGACGCTCTGGTCCCTGGGACCGGTCGTCAACGGCACGCTCTCCGGCACGAGCACGGCGGCCCTGTTCATCGATCCGCAACACGTCACCAAGGCCCCTTCTGCGGTGATTGCCAGCAGGACGCTGATGTCTGGCGCCGTGGCGGACGACGGCACCGTCAGGATCGTCTTCACGGATCCCTCCGGCGGGGGGACGACGCTTGGCGTGGGGAACATGCGCTTCATAAACGGCGTGCCCCTGATGGAAATGCAGATGATCACGGGAACGGGCCTGCTGCTGACCCACTGGGCCTACATGACGCCCTACAACCCCGCGACCTTTACCCCGCCCCCCCCGTCGCAGGTCTCCACCGCCGTGAACACATCCCCCCAGTGGGCCTGGACCGCAGGCACCCCGTGGCGGATTTCCAGCGCGTCGCTGTTTGGTTCCAACAGGCCAGGCAACATCATCATCACCAGATACGGCAACGGGTATTTCCTGGGCCAGGGCGTCGGGCCAGCCGGAAGCCCCGGACAATACTTCACGATCCTGGGTTCCATCACTCCGCAGGGGGCGGTCCTGTTCAACACCATCAACACCGGGACGCTGAATTCCCTGCTGGGGCAGATTACCGGGAACCCCTTCGGCGCTTCCATGACCCTGGCGGGCTACGGCTTCTCCGGGAACGATTTCTCCAACGCCGCCACGCTGAGCCTCGTCGCCCCGTACCGCAACGCGCTGCTGGCCAGCGGCAATCCGGCGGCGCTGAGCGCTGCCGCCAGCCTCTACGCCCTGGCCGGGACCGAGGCGGGACTGCTTGGGCCGATGGCCCCTGTCGTCAGCGCCCTGAACGGCCTTGAAGGAGCGGCCCTCTCCAGCGCCGTCAGCCAGACCCTGCCGGTGCTAAGCGGCGCGGCGTCCCAGGCCACCGCCACCACCCAACGCCATTTCCACCAGATGGTGCGGGGGCGCCAGAACGTGCTGGCAGGCCTTGGCGGCGGAGAAGAAATCGTCGGGAACAAGAGCGTCTGGGGAACGGCTTTCGGCAGGTGGTCCACCCAAGGCAATGTGGACAACGTGGCGGGATACAACGCGAACACCTACGGCATCGCCGGTGGCGCGGATTACGCCGTGTCGGGCCGCTCGACCCTTGGGGCGGCGTTCGCTGTGGGCAACAGCCTGATCACCGGCACGGACTCCGCGGCCCCCAGCAACCTGAACATCACCAGCTATCAATTGGGAGCTTACGGCGAAAACGCCGTCACGGACAGCTTCAGCCTGAATTTCCAGGGCGACCTGGGGCTCAACGCCAACACGGGGTCTCGCTCAATCAACTTCATGGGGACCACCGCCAAGTCGAACTACTACAGTTTCTCCTGGCATGCGGGCACGGGCCTGAAGCGCGGCTGCTCCCTGGACGACAAGACTCTGTTCACGCCCTCGGTCCGCCTGGACTATCTGGGCGTTCAGTCTCCGTCATACCAGGAGACGGGCGCGGGGGTCCTGAACCTCAAGGTCAACGACCAGAACTACCAGGAGCTTTTCGCGTCACTGGACCTGCGGTTGGACCGGGAGATCACCCCGGCCATGAAGGTATCGGCCAATGCCGGAGCCGGGTACAACATGATCCCCAACCAGGCCAAGATCACCGCATCGTATGCTGGCGGGGGCGATGCGTTCGTCACCAACGGACTCACGGTTTCCCCGTGGCTGTATCATGCAGGCCTGGGAGTATCCGGGATGCTGCGCAAGGACCTGGAGCTGCTGGTGCGGTACGACCTCCAGGCAAGCCCCACCAGCTATTTCAGCCAGTCCGCCAGCGCCAGGCTGAAGTTCACTTTCTGAGGGAGCGCCCGGCGAGGCCGGGAGTTCTCTTGTCCGGCACACCTATGCCCATTGACAACACCCTCACGGAGTAAGATACTTTTGTCGATGCGGGCGTTCAAAAACAAATGGTTCAACAAATGGGCCCGGGATGAAGATATCCGGGACGACACACTCTGGAAGGCAGCAGAGGAAATCGTTGCCGGAAGGGTTGAAGCCGACTTGGGAAAATGCCTCTACAAGAAACGGGGCGCCAGGAAAGGACAGGGAAAGAGCGGCGGCTACAGGCTGATTGTCGCGTACAAGAGGCCTAACTTAGACAGATTGTTCTTCATCAGCGCCTTCGGAAAAACGAAAAGCCGAGCCTGAAGCCCGTTGAGCAGGAAGCCCTCGGAATTGTGGCGTCCAAGTACATCGAGGCCACGGACACAACGATTGAGACGCTTAAAAGCATCAATGAATTATTCGAGCTGGAGAAACATCACCATGAGCAAGCACCTTGATATCGCCTATGACATGGCGAAAGCCCTGGAGAAAGCGGGCGGGATGGACCCCATAACCATGCGCGAAATCAAGGCTCTTTGCCTGCCGCCCAAAAGAACCTTCACAGCTGAGCAGATCAGGAAAATCCGAGAGGCCACACACTCCAGCCGGGCCGTTTTCGCGGCCTGCCTGAACGTTGGTCTCTCCACCGTAGAGCAGTGGGAAATGGGGCTGAAAAAACCAAGCGGCCCGGCTGCGAAGCTGCTCGATGTCGTCGACCGCAAGGGCCTTGACGCCCTGTGCTAGGCTTGCGTCACCTGCCCGTGCCTTGAGCGCCCCTGAATAGCTGAAGGTGATTTTCAAAGCCCCTTCAGCTTTGCATCCTCGGTCACAGACTCCGAGGTTGCACCGCTACACGTCCCCCAGCAGCGCGGCCCGCTCGGCCATGCCGGTCAGTTCCACGGCGACTTCGCGCATATTGTAGTAATAGCTGAAGAAACGCATCACCACTTCCAGATCCTGTCCGGGCAGCACGTGCTGTCGCCTGATTCGCGTCAGGGCCTCCTCGGCCGTGTGGACCGCGCGGCCCAGGTCGTCCATGGGGCCGGGGTCGCGCTCGTTCCCGATTGCCAGCGACAGCCGGATCATGGCGGTGATGGTTGTCTGGGCCAGGAGGTCCATCTCCTTGGAGACCATGCCGTGCAACGACTCCAGGTCGTCGTGGTGCACGGCGTGCTCCATGGACAGGAGGTGCTCCGCGATACGCTCGGTGAAGTTGAACAGCGACACGATGATGTGCTCCGAGCGCGTAAGCCCCGAGGGCTCGCGCTTGGCCTCCTCCAGCAGGGCGTGGTTCTTCTCGCGCGTGGCCTCGAGCTGGCCGCGCGTCACGGATTCGTCGTGCATGTCGCAGTCCGGGGAGATGCGGCAGGACAGCAGCACCGAGTAGTAGGCCGCCTCGTCGTTCAGGGCGCGCACCACGCCGTCCTTCAGGAAGCGCCCCGCGCGCGACGGCCAGATGAGCGCCGAGAAAGCCAGGGCCACGGCCACGCCCAGGCCGATCTCCAGAAACCGGAACAGCACGAAGTGCATGTACGAATCCGACTGGTTGCCCAGCATGATGATGATCGTGGCGGTCATCCCGGCCATGCGGAAGGACTCGTGCATGTGCACGAAGTAGGCGCAGACCACGATGGTAAGCCCCACGCCAAGCCCCAGGGCCACGGCCCCGGAGCCCAGAAAGGTCAGGCAGAGCGCGCCGAGCACGGCTCCGACGGCGGTGCCTATGATGCGGTTCACGCCCGCCTGGAACGAACCGCCCAGGTTGGTCTGCATCACCAGCACAACGCTGATGACCGCCCAGTAGCCCTGCGGCAGATCCAGGATGAGGGTCAGGATGTAGGCGGTCATGGCCGCGAGCGCGGTCTTGACCGCGTGTTTCACGTGCAAGGGGGAAAGATGTGGAAGAGTCATGATGTGCCTGGAGTTTCACCGCGTCAGCCGCAATGCGGGGGCGCGGGCGTAGAGGTAGAGTGAATGCGAAACACACGCCGAGCGACTCTATCAGTCGCAAGGCGGGCGCGCGGGCGTGTAGGTAGGCCAAACTGTCGGAGAACGCCACCCCTTCCAGGCGGCTGCGCCGCTAAAATGCAGCGACATCCGGGCTCATACAACAAGAGCTTATGCGTCTACTCGCCGGGAATTTCTTGAAATTTGACTATAACAGTTGTCGCTCCAGGCTCCGAGCAATCCAGAATGATATCACCCTTCTGAGCTTTGGCCATGAGCATTGCTGAGTATGTCCCTATCCCAGTCCCTCTTTTTTTCCCATGCGAAACGAATTTATTAAAAAATACGTCTCTTATGTGTTCAGGAACTTCCCCGGAATTGCGTATTCTTATTGCATAGTGTTCTTTTTTCTCAAAAGAAACTGTAACATCGGAATCGATGTCAGAAGCCTCAACTGCATTTACTATCAAATTGTTTAATATATTGAAAGTAAGAAGATCATTTCCATACACAAAAAATGCAGAATCTCCATTCTCAAGGTCACTTACCACAGGTACAAATGTAATATTCTTGCGGTTTATTAGCCTTTTGTTCTGCATTATGATTTTCTTGACGACCTCAAGAGCATCAATGGCTACAGGCTCAAGCTCAAACTCTCCATTTTCAATTTTATAAAGCGACAAGTTAAAATCGACCAGGCTGATCATCCTGGCTCCGGACATTTTGCCCTCTTCAAGCAATTCCCTGCTCTTTGGCGACAAGTCACCGTCATCAAGCAGTAAATCCGCTACATACACCCAATCAACCAGTGCGCTCCTGATATCGTGATGTATTATATGATCCACTTCCTCTTTGGTGTTCAATTTTTCCTGAATCAGGGAGAGTTCGCTTGACAGTCTGTCAACCTCCCTAATCAGATCCGCCTCACGATCTCGGTATGTAGCAATATCAGACTCAGTTTTATGCAAAGTAAAATCTTTTACAGTGGATTCGAATGCCAGCTTTTTGAAACCTGCCTCATGCACAGCACTCTTTGTAAGTGCAGCGTGCAACTCTTCTTTCAGAGATGCAATTCGCTGCTTGGACAGATCCAATTCCGAATGGAGCTCCTTGACAATATGTTCCTTAAAGTCGCCTGTATTTATAATCATATACTACCTTCCATAAATAGTTGAACTCCACAGACACGCGATCGACCATCGTCCCTCAATGCTGAACGTTGTCTTCCCGTTCGTACATTATAAGCCGATGCGACGTGGTGTTGAGAGTGAATATCGCCAAGACATCGAGAGCACACTTCGTCCAGGGGACGAATGCCGCCCGTGGCATGAGGCGCGAACGCTGACGCTGGCCGGACAGTGTCCTGGCGCTGACCGGGATGTCGCGGCGCGCGTTCACCCGTTGAAACACGGAAAATCAACCATACCAAATCCACGTCTCCGTGCAATAGTTATCGCTCTGGCCTGACGGACAATGACCATGCAGGCGAGGCATACTATAAGCCAGTTGAGCTCCCAGGCCGGCATCGGAAACAAGGGCCACCCTCCATGGCGCCCCAGTCCGCCGCCAGAAGATCGTGAACCGCCCCTCCCCACTTAGCCTTCAAGAGACGCCCCGGCCTGACCACCCGTTGAGCGGTCAGTCCATGAACAATCGGCCGGATGGAGCAGGAGCCCTGGCCCTCCCGGTTTTCTGCTTGCGCTTTTTATTGCTGCACAACTATGGTTTCCCATGAAAATGTGTGACAGCATTCCCTACCACCTGCCTCAGGAAAACCTGTAGGGTTTCCACTTCACCTCTCCTGGACAAAACAGAAGGATTGCCCATGGAACGCAACAGCGCCGCAGCGCGTTTTCCTATCGTCTGCGTAGGCGGTTCAGCCGGAGGCCTCGACGCCTATACCCGGCTCCTGCGCCATTTGCCGGCTGACTTGGGTGTGGCAATCGTCATTGTCAACCACCTGAGAACCGTGGCCACCTACCTCCACGAGATTCTCCCCAACGTCACAGACATGCCGGTCGAACTCATTACGGACAAGCTCGACATCCAGCCAAACCACGTCTTCATCATCCCGCCAAAGCGGGACTTGCACGTGTTTGAGGGGGAATTCCTCCTCAAGCCGATCTCAAAGCCCAGGGGATGGCCGGACGTGATTACCGTCTTTCTGCGCTCCCTGACCGCGAACTGGGATGGCAAACTCATCGCCATCATTGTCTCCGGCTACGACGGAGACGGAGCGGAAGCGCTGTGCGGAATAAGAGAGGCGGGAGGCATCACCATCGCGCAGAAGCTCGAAACAGCCCAGCATCCGGATATGCCCGAAAGCGCAATAGCAAGCGGATGCATTGATTACATACTCTCACCTGAGGATATCGCCAAGAAAATCGTCCAAATCATGCATGAGCTGCCAAACCAAGAATCAAGGGGAATTCCGCCATCTGACAGCGGCATGGCATAAGGGATGAATCCGGACGCCGGAGGAATATCAGTGCCTGAACGGGGGGTTGGGTTCCTTCACTCCTATTTTCATACCATTTTAGTATGAATTCGAGACACAGGTCACATTTTCGACACATTCTTGCCCGCCCCCGGTCGCAACCCTTGACCTATCCCCTTGCAGCCAGTACCGTATCTCCGGAAATGACGTTTTGGTTATTTCTTCCTCCGCCCCCACCCGCAACGCTTTTAAGGAGCTGATTCCATGGCTTGGCGTATCCTTGCGGCCTTGATGCTCGTGGTGTCTTCGGTTTCCCCCGGCCTGGCGGCTGACACCGTCAAAATCGGCGCGGTACTCTCCGTAACCGGCCCCGCCTCCTTCCTGGGCGAGCCGGAAAAGAACACGCTCCTCCTGCTTCAGGACCAGCTGAACGCCCAGGGCGGCATCGGCGGCAAGAAGGTCGAGGTCATCATCTACGATGACGAGACCGACGTGAACAAGGCCGTGCTGGCCACCGAGAAGCTCCTCAAGAAGGACCAGGTGGCCGCCGTGGTCGGCCCCACCACCTCCGGCAACACCCTGGCCATCATGGGCAAGGTGGCCGACGCCAAGGCTCCGCTGGTGTCCATGTCCGCCGCCGAGAAGATAGTGAACCCGGTCAACCCCTGGGTCTTCAAGACTCCCCAGTCCGACCGCCTGGCCGTGGGCAAGATACTCTCCCACGCCAAGGCCCAGGGTTACAAGAAGATCGCCATCCTCACCGTGTCCGACGGCTTCGGCCAGGCCGGACGCGAGGTGCTCAAGGAAATGATCCCCACGGCGGGCATGGAACTCTCCGCCGACGAGGTCTTCGGCCCCAAGGACACCGACATGACCGCCCAGCTGACCAAGATCGCGGGCAGCGGCCCCCAGGCGGTCATCTGCTGGGGCACCAACCCCGGCCCGGCCGTGGTTGCCATGAACCGCATGCAGCTCGGCATGAGGACCCCCCTGTACATGAGCCACGGCGTGGCCTCCGACAAGTTCATCGACCTGGCCAAGCAGGCCGCCGAAGGCATCATCCTGCCCGCCAGCTGGCTCATCGTGGCCGACCAGATGCCCGACGGCCCCTTCAAGAATCTGCTTACCACCTACCGGGCGGAATACACCAAGAAGTTCGGCACGCCCCCCTCGGCTTTCGGCGGCTACGCCTGGGACGCCCTGATGCTTTTGAACGAAGCTGCGAAAATATCGGGGAATTCCACCCCTCAGGGCTTGCGCGACGGCCTGGAGAAGGTCAAAGGTTTCCAGAGCGCCACCGGTGTGTTCACCTTCACCGAGAAGGACCACAACGGCCTGGACGAATCCAGCTTCGCCATGGTCAAGATCGAGGGCGGCAAATTCGTCCTGATGAAATAGCCTGCAAAGAAGGGGTAAGCTCATGATGCTTCGTCTGCTGAGCGTCTTCGCCGCGTTGGTCCTGTGGGCCGGACAGTCCCTGGCCGCCGAGCCGGTCAAGATCGGCGCGGTGGTGTCCGTCACCGGTCCCGCCTCCTTTCTGGGCGAGCCTGAAAAGAACACCCTGGAGATGATCCGGGATGAACTGAACGCCAAGGGCGGCCTGTTGGGACGCCCCGTGGAACTCGTCATCTACGACGACGAGTCCGACGTGAACAAGGCCGTGTTGGCCGCCGAGAAGCTCCTCAAGAAGGACCAGGTCGCCGCCGTCATCGGCGCAACCACCTCCGGCTCCACCCTGGCCATCATGAACAAGTTCCCGGCGGCCCAGGTGCCGCTGGTGTCCATGTCCGCCGCCGAGAAGATCGTGAACCCGGTGAACCCCTGGGTCTTCAAGGTGGCCCCCTCCGACCGCCACGCCGTGGGCCGCATCCTGAAGCACGCCCAGGCCAAGGGCTACAAGAAGATCGCCATCCTCACCGTGTCCGACGGCTTCGGCCAGGCCGGACGCGAGGTGCTGAAAGAACTGGTCCCGGCCATGGGCTTCACCCTGACCGCCGACGAGGTCTACGGTCCCAAGGACACGGACATGACCGCCCAGCTCACCAAGCTGAAAGACGCCGCGCCCGACGCCATCATCTGCTGGGGCACCAACCCCGGCCCCGCCGTGGTGGCCCGCAACCGCGCGCAGCTTGGCATGAAGACGCCCCTGTACATGAGCCACGGCGTGGCCTCGCGCAAGTTCATCGAGCTGGCCGGCGAGTCCGCAGAGGGCCTGATGCTGCCCGCCGGGCACCTGATCGTGGCCTCGCAGCTGCCTGACTCCCAGCCCCAGAAGGCCTTGCTCCTGGCCTACACCAGCCAGTACAAGGACAAGTTCAAGGGCGACGTGTCGCCGTTCGGCGGCCACGGCTGGGACGGCCTGAAGCTGGTGGCCAAGGCCGTGGAGACCGCCGGTTCCGACAAGCCCGCCGCCATCCGCGACGCGCTGGAGAAGATCACCGCGTTCCCCGGTATCGGCGGCGTGTTCTCCTTCACCGAGAAGGACCACAACGGTCTGGACGCAAACGCCTTCGAGATGGTCGTCATTCAGGGCGGAGACTGGAAAATACTGAAGTAATGGGAGGCCGGGGCCAACCCCCCGGCCATTTTTTTATGTTCGCAGGCGCGCCTCAATACCTCATCTCCGGCCTCACGGTGGGAGCCACCTACGGCCTTACGGCCCTCGGCTTCACCATGATCTTCAACACCACCGGCATCATCAACTTCGCCCAGGGCGAGTTCGTGATGCTCGGCGGCATGCTCGCCGTGGTCCTGCAGAAGGCCGGAGCGCCGCTGCCCGTGGCCATCATGCTGGCCGTGGCCGTCACCGCCCTGGTGGGCTGCCTCATCGAGCGCGGCGTGATCCGCCCGGTGGGCCGCACCGCCCCGGTGAACCTGGTCATCATCACCATCGGCATCTCCATCCTGCTGCGCGGCGCGGTGATGCTCATCTGGGGCAAGGACACCTTCGCCCTGCCGCCCTTCTCGGGCTCGGCCCCGCTGGCCATCCTGGGCGCGGCAGTGCAGCCCCAAAGCCTGTGGGTGCTTTTCATCACCCTGCTGCTCCTGGCGGCGCTCAAGCTCTTCTTCAGCCGGACCATCCACGGCAAGGCCATGCTGGCCTGCGCCTGCGAGCAGAAGGCCGCCGCCCTCATGGGCATCTCGGTGGACCGCATGGCCATGCTGTCGTTTGGCCTGTCGGGCTTCCTGGGCGCGGTCGGCGGCGCGATCCTCACGCCCATCACCCTGACCTCCTACGACGTGGGCGTGATGCTCGGCCTGAAGGGCTTCGCGGCCTGCATCCTGGGCGGGCTGGGCAACCCCTTCGGCGCGGCTGCCGGGGGCTTGATCCTGGGCGTGCTGGAGTCCTTCGGCGCGGGGTTCGTCTCGTCGGCCTACAAGGACGCCTTCGCCTTCATCGTGCTGCTGGCGCTGCTGTTCGTCAAACCCACCGGCCTGTTCGGCGGCCCCAAGTCCGACCGGGTGTAGCCGTGGGCTTCGTCAAAAAGAATTTCGGCCTGCTGGCCTTTGCCGCCGCCCTTGGGCTGGCCCCTCTGGCGCTGCCCAACGACTATTACATCAACGTGCTCATCCTGTGCTGTTTCAACGCCCTGATCGTCATGGGGCTGAACCTGCTGATGGGCTATGCCGGGCAGGTGTCGCTCGGACACGCGGCCTTCTTCGGGCTGGCCGCCTACACCACGGCGATAAGCACCGCGACGCTCGGCCTGCCCATCCCCGTGGGCATGCTGGCGGGCGTGGCCGTGTCGGCGGCCATCGCCTGGCTGCTGGCCGTGCCCACGCTGAAGCTCCACGGCCACTATCTGGCCATGGCGACGCTTGGTTTCGGCATCATCGTGTCCATCGTGTTCAACGAGGCCGTGGGGCTTACCGGCGGCCCCTCCGGGTTCGTGGGCATCCCGCGCCTGAAGATAGCGGGGTTCACGTTCACCTCGGACAAGGCCTACTATTTCCTGTCCGCCGCCGTACTTTGGGTGGCCACGCTGGTGTCGCACAGGGTGATCGGCTCGCGCACGGGCCGGGCGCTGCGCGCCATCCACGTCAGCGAGTCCGCGGCCCAGGCCATGGGCATCGACATCGCCCGGCACAAGCGCTTCGTGTTCGTGCTCTCCGCCGTGTACGCGGGCGTGGCCGGGACGCTCTACGCCCACCACCTGACCTTCGTGGCCCCCTCCTCCTTCGGCTTCCACTTCTCGGTGCAGCTTCTGACCATGGTGGTGCTTGGCGGCATGGCCAGCATCTGGGGCGCGGTGGCCGGGGCCTTCTTTCTGACCTCGCTGCCGGAGTTTCTGCGCATGTTCGAGGAAGTGGACATCCTGATCTACGGCGGCCTCCTGATCGCCTGCATGATGTTCATGCCGAGCGGCCTGGCTGGCGGCGCGCGCGCACTGGCGCGAAAACTCAAGGCGGGCGTTCGTCGTGGCTGATCTTCTGGAAGTCCGTGGTGTGTCCGTGCGTTTCGGCGGCGTGCAGGCTTTGTCCGAGGCTGCGCTCACCGTGCGCCAGGGAGACATCACCTCGCTCATCGGCCCCAACGGCGCGGGCAAGACCACGCTGCTGGGCGTGGTCAGCGGTGCGGTGACGCCCACGGGCGGCACGGTGCGTCTGGCAGGGCAGGACCTTTCGGGCATGCCCATCCACCTGCGGGCGCAGGCCGGTGTGGTGCGCACCTTCCAGAACCTGGAAATCTTCTCCAACATGACTGCCCTGGAAAACGTCATGACCGGCGCGCACCTGAAGGCCGGATACTCCATGCTGGACAGCCTGCTGCACACCCCGCGCTTTGCGCGCGAGGAAAAGCGCCTGCGCGATCTGGCCATGGAGAAGCTCGAGTTCGTGGGGCTGGCCGAGCGCCGCGACGCCTTGGCCTCCGATCTGCCCTACGGCGAGCAGCGCCTGCTGGAACTGGCCCGGGCCATGGCCTCCGGCCCCAAACTTCTGCTCCTTGACGAGCCCGCCGCAGGCATGAACAACAAGGAGACCGCCGGGCTCGGGACCATCATCCGCCGCATCCGCGACGAACTGCACATCGGGGTGGCCCTGGTGGAGCACGACATGGAACTGGTCATGGACATCTCCGACCGCATCACCGTGCTGCACTTCGGCAGCGTCCTGGCCGAGGGGACGCCCAAAGAGATCCAGGACAACTCCGACGTGGTGGCGGCCTACCTGGGCGAGGACTGATCCCCGCGCGCACCCTCGACACCTCCCGGCGTATGCGGTAGCTGGAACCGGGAAACACGAATCCGATGCTCACGCTCACCAATCTGGACATATCCTACGGCAAGATTCAGGCCGTGCGCCGCGCCTCGCTCCATGTGGACGCGGGCGAGATCGTCGCCCTCATCGGGGCCAACGGCGCAGGCAAGACCACGTTGCTCACCGCCATCTCCGGCCTGCTGCGCCCAAGCGGCGGCACAGTCTCGTTCGACGGGCAGGACATCACCAAGGCCGCGCCGGACAAGATCGTGCGCCTCGGCCTGTCGCACGTCCCCGAACGCAGGCTGGTTTTCAAGCCCCTGAGCGTAACCGACAACCTGCTCCTGGGGTCTTACACCCGCAGGGGTCGGGTTCCGCGAGCCGAGCTGGACCGCGACCTGGAGTCGGTCTACGCCATGTTCCCGGTGCTCAAGGAGCGCTCCGGCCAGCCAGCCGGAACGCTCTCCGGCGGCGAACAGCAGATGCTGGCCATCGGGCGCGCCCTCATGGCCGGACCCAAGATGCTGCTCCTGGACGAGCCGGGCATGGGTCTGGCCCCCACTGTCTGCCGCGACATCTTCAAGCGCGTGACCGAACTGCGCGACGAGCGCGGCCTGACCGTGCTGCTGGTTGAGCAGAACGCCAAGAGCGCCCTGGCCGTGGCCGACCGTGGCTACGTGCTGGAAACCGGGCGGGTCATCCTGCAGGGCCAGTCCTCGGAGCTCCTGGCCAACCGCGACGTGCAACGGGCCTATCTGGGCCGCGACAAATCCCAAGAGGAATCCTGATCATGAAACGCATCATATTGTGCCTTGCCCTCTTCATCCTGGCCGCGCCCTCGCTGGCCCTGGCCCAGGGCAAGTTCATCGCCGACTACAAGGGAATGGTCTTCGGCAAGGACCTCTCCGACTTCCAGCACATGAAGCAGGTCCGCAAGCAGGGCGAGCTGGAGTTCTACAATCGCTACGGTGACGACCGCACCTTCCAGGGAGTGCCCCTCAAAGAGCAGCTTTACGGGTTCTACAAGGGCAAGCTGTGCCTCGTCATGTTCATGGCGTCCGGTCCCACCGCCTACAACACCCTCAAGGCCTACTTCGACGCCAACTACGGCCCCGCCAGCCAGCCCAAGGTGAACATCAAGCAGTTCACCTACACCGCAGGCGAGGTGACCATCGAGATGGAATACGACGATGCCAACAAGGTCATGTCCGTGAGCTACGTGTTCAAGCCGATCATGCGGATGATGATGCCCGCAGGCAAATAGCAACGCACAACGCATACGGGGAGCACGCGCATTGCAAGTCCGCGCGCTCCCCTCTCTCAAGAAGCCGAAGCCGGAGGCCGCGCCATGATGTGGGAACCCAAGTACGAATCCATGGACCGCGCCCAGCTGGCGCAGTTGCAGCTTGAGCGCCTTCAATCCACGCTGACCCGCGTGGCCCGCAACGTCCCCTACTACCGCAAGACCTTCGGCCAATTGGGCATCGACCCGGACGATTTCCGCTCCCTTGACGATCTGGCCCGCCTGCCCTTCACCACCAAGTCCGTGCTGCGCGACGCCTACCCCTACGGCTTCTTCGCCGTGCCGCTGCGCGAGGTGGTGCGCCTGCACGCCTCCTCCGGCACCACGGGCAAGGCCACGGTGGTGGGCTACACGGCGGGCGACCTCAAGAAATGGGGGGCGCTCACGGCGCGCGTGCTCACGGCGGGCGGCGTCACCCGCGAGGACGTGGTGCAGATCGCCTTCAACTTCGGCCTGTTCACCGGCGGCTTCGGCTTCCTGCAAGGGGCCGAGGCCCTGGGCGCGGCCCTGGTCCCGGCCTCCAGCGGCAACACCCGCCGCCAGGTGGCCATCATGCAGGACTTCAAGACCTCCGTGCTGGTCTGCACCCCCAGCTACGCCCTGTACCTGGCCCAGACCATGGAAGAGATGGACGTGAACGCCAACGCGCTCAGCCTGCGCCACGGGCTGTTCGGCGCCGAGTGCTGGTCAGAGACGGCCAGGGCGCAGATCGAGGACCGCCTGAAGCTGACAGCCACGGACAATTACGGCATCAGCGAAGTGATGGGGCCGGGCGTGGCGGGCGAATGCCTGGAGAAGAATGGCCTGCATCTGAACGAGGACCACTTCCTGGCCGAGGTGATCGACCCGGCCACCGGCGAGCCCGTGCCCGACGGCGAGGTGGGCGAGCTGGTCATCACCACCCTGACCAAGGAAGCCTTCCCGCTGATCCGCTTCCGCACCGGCGACCTGACCCGGATTCTGCCCGGACCCTGCCCCTGCGGCCGGACGCTCAAGCGCATGGAGCGTGTGCGCGGCCGCGTGGACGACATGCTCATCATCCGGGGCGTGAACGTGTTCCCCAGCCAGATCGAGGCCGTGCTGCTGGCCATCGAGGGCACCACCCCCCAGTGGCGCGTGGTGCTGGAGCGCGAGCGCGGCCTGGACAAAGCCACTGTGGAGTTGGAAGTGGCCGAGAAGTTCGTGTTCGACCGCATCGCGGACCAGCAGAAGTTCCTGGAAAGCGCCAGAAAGCGCCTGGCAAGCGAGCTCGGCGTGGGCTTCGAGGTGCGCATGACCGAACCGGGCGCGCTTGCTCCCAGTGAGGACGGCAAGACCAAGCGCGTGCTGGACAAGCGCGGAGAGACTTAGGCCCTCCTGCGCCGGAAGGCGGGTCAGGACGTTTGGACATGTCTGGACGCCGCACATGCCTTGTGTTTTCGCAATCAAGCCCGGCCCGCTCGCAGAGAGGGCCGGGCTTTCAAATGTCGCGCGATATGCGCGAAAGAGAAAGAGATGACACTCCGCTTGGCTTTAATCTTGTCCGCAGTGGCCGTATTACTGCTTCAGAGCGTCTGTGATGCTGCGACGCATCCTGATGCGTCATCCCTCTTCGGTTCCAGGCAGGTCCTTCTGGTCACGTCTGAGTCCTGGGATGCGACAACGGGACAGTTGCAGCTGTTCGAGCGGGAGTCCCTGTCCTCAGCCTGGATCCCTGTCGGCAAATCAATCCCGGTAAGCCTGGGGCGCACAGGCATGGCCTGGGGGATCGGCCTGCATGCCGTCCCGCGCAACGCAACCCTGGAAAAGCGCGAAGGAGACGGCAAGGCGCCCGCTGGCATCTTCAGCATCTCCACTGCCTTCGGCTACGCGGACAACGACTCCATTCGGGCATTCCCGTACCTCAAGATCGCATCCGGTCTTGAATGCGTGGATGACCCGCTATCCAGCAGCTACAACAGAATCCTGGACGCTTCTGCCCACCCCAAGGACTGGAACAGCTCCGAAACCATGCTCAGGCCGGACGGCCTCTACGCGGCGGGAGCCGTGGTGGAGCATAACAGTGATCCTGTATCGACTGAAAAGGGGTCGTGTATCTTCCTGCACATCTGGCGCGGCCCGGACAAGCCGACGGCAGGGTGTACGGCCATGGAGGAAGGCGCGTTGCGGTCGCTGCTCTCCAGGCTGGATGCTGGCCGCAAGCCGCTGTTGGTGCAGCTTCCCCGCGCAGAGTATCAGAAGCTGAAGAAGGAATGGGTGTTGCCGTGACGGGGGCGCTTTCGCGCTTCATCATTGACCACAGTTCGCACATGTTATATGCAATGCAAAGTGCCGACTGCAAGGACTTAATGTGAGCAGCGTACAAGGCGATATCTGGACAATCCTGGGATTGGTGCTCATCGGCACAGTGCCGCTGGCGTTGGTCCTGGGATATATGTTCCTGCGCCCCAAGCCCTTCAAACCGAATGTCGGGGAGCCGTCCGACGCCTACCAAGAGGCGCTGTACGACGAAGAGAAACATCCGACTCCGCCTATTCCCGACATATGCATTCCAGGGGACGGACCGTTGTCGTGGCCGCAAAGGATAGCGTACGAGATTGCCGGATTGGTGGGAGCAGCCCTGTTGTCTTTGATTCTTCTCCTTCTATTAAGGTTGAGCCTTTTTATTTTCCGTTAGAATATCACATTGCAAGCCAACCATACATCACGCGCGAGGACGACTTAGCATGTTTCACAGGCCCACAAGGAAGACATGGAGATTGACACTCCTGTGCGATATTTTTACTCGGTGTGCCCTTACTACAGGTATATTGATATATTATTCAGGGAAATTCATTCTTTGCTCAAATTAGGAGTTTCACCATGAACCAGAGTGACGCACGGGATCGACTCAAAAGCAAAGTATATGAGTGTGCAGGGGCGTGCATAGTTTTTCATCTAATTATGTTCTTCCTCCACATCGACTATTATATGACGATTTGCCAATAGGGTCGTTGCACCCTTTGAGGCTGCAACGACCCTATCGTATTAGTCGTATCTTCCGCTCGCTGCTCGGTCTAACTGTCCTGTCCAGACTGTTCCGGGATGCTCTTGAAGTGGCTGATTCATCCTATTCAGAGCAATGCCAGGAAGAGCCCCGATAACACCGCTATTGACAATGTTGCCCCATGTTGCAAGGCGAGAAGCTAGCCACGCGCCATCTTTGAGGAGCCCGGCTGCACCTCCCACAGGAAGACTAGCCCCTAAACCAAGCAATTGTTCCACCCCAGAATCAATCCTTTCTCTAAACTTCTCCTGCGCTTCCGGGGTAAGTGAATCCCATGCTTCTTTCGGTATCCCACTGATGTAGCTGGTCTCCGGGTCCACGATCTTACTTCTCACGAGCCAATCCCGTACGGGTTTCGCCCGTTGAGCAATTTCAGGATCATCCTGCCCATCATCCCGGTTCTCCCCGTGGAGAGGGGAATTTCCCGGCGAATACATCCCCCCGCTGGGCATCCTGAACCCTCTGTACTCCGGCACGCCAAACGCATTCTTGCGCAGGTCGTTATTCGGATCGAAGCTCGTCCCGAAGGTCATGTTCCGCTGCGTTCCATACGACTCGGGGGACTTCCCGAAACTGAGTGAATTTGCCTTATTGTCCGGCATGCTGAAGCCCCTGTAGTCCGGCACACCGAAGGCGTTCCTGGGAAGGTCTGCCGCCGGGCCGAAGCCCGTTGTAAACCCCATGTGTTCCTGCACGGTGCTGAATTGATGGCCTTCGTCCTCGCTGGCGCTCTCATGACCATATCCGTTCTGGTCTTCGTCATTGCCGGAGTTGGAGAATCCTGAATCGTCGTGTCCGTAGCCCGATTCCTGGCCGTTATCTCCACCCTGGTACCCGCCGTGCTCGCCGGTATCCCCGGTGTCGCCGCTGTCATGATTTACTTCGGTACTCATGTGTTTCCCCGTGAATTGTTGTTTTTGTGTTGAGTTATTCTCCCGGTGCCCGCTTCATGGCATACCGGACGATCTGTGCGCTAAGGGCCGGACGACATGCCCGGCCCGTACTTTCCGCTCCGGCTACAGACCGGACAGTTCCAGGTATTTGAGCAGGTCGCCCTCCCTGGCTCCGCCCGCCTTGACGCGCTTGACCAGGGCGGCGCGTTCGGCAGCGCGGGTCGCGCCGGGCGAACGCTCATCGATCATGCCCGCGCTCTCCAACTGGGGGGCTCCCTGACGGACAAGACGGCCTGGACCATGCCCATCACCTATCCTGCCGCCCGCCTGCTGGGACCGCCTGCCGCCGATGCGCATTGTCGCCGTCACCATGTCGCGCATCTCCTTGTAGAGGTCGATGTACGCTCCCGGAGTCTCGTCCACGGCGCGCAGGACAGGGCGTTGCAGCTTAAGGGGAAGGGCCTTCACGTAAGCCTCGACCTTTGCATGGACGACCCCGAACAGCGGATCGTGCGTCCGCAGATACGCCAGCAGCATCTCGTTGTTGACGGCCTTGCGCTGGGCGCGGCGCGCCTGTCGTGCCTGCTGATGGTTTTGCAGCATGGCCTGCCACTGCATGCGCCCCATGGGGTGGGCCATCATCTGGGGCGACGGCTGCGGGGGGATGTCCGGGATGCCGTCGCCGTCCAGGTCGATGCCTTCCAGGTGCTCGACCATGCCGGGTTGGGCCTTCAGGTGCGCCAGGAGCGTGTCGAAGGGAATGTCGTTGACGCCTCGTTGGGCGAACTGGGCGGACGGCTGTTGCCGGGAGAATCCGGCTGACACGCCGGACTGCTGCCGCGCGGCGCGGCGGGCCATGATCTGTTCGTCGCTGAGTTGGGACTCGCCGGGCTCGAATCCGGCGAAGCGGTCCAAGGCGTCTTCGTACAGTTGGCGCTTGCGAGCCTGTTCCTCGGCGAAACCTGTTTCTGTCGAACCTGCCTGAGTGGGATAAGGCATACGGGGGTACCTCCGTAAGGGTATTTACCCTGGCTTCCCTTGCCGGGGCCTCCGTATGACTAGTCAGATTCGAAAATATTTCACCCCACATAGCGCTATGTGGGAAAAAGATGAAAATACTTTTGAGACGATCACGCAGGAAAGCCGACGGGTTGCCCCGTCGGCTTGAAAGATCGTGGATACGCTCACCCGGCTCTGCGCGCCCGGCGCGAGCCTGCCGCCCGCTACACCGTCACGTTCATGGAGGCCTCGCGCCGCACGGACGCAGCGGTCCTTCTGTTGCGGCTGTATGTGGTCACCTGGCGGTCGCTGGCCTTGAGCGACGCGATCACCGTGGAGAACTCGCCCTTGGAGAGGGTGCCGTCTTCCATGGCCTTGTCCATGAGCGTGAGGCTCTTCTCCAGCACCGCGTCCAGCTTGGTCTTCTCGTCCTCGGTGATCTTGCCGGACTTCACCCCGGCCTCGATGGCCTTGCCGATGTTGGTGAAGTTCTTCTGGAGCATGGCCAGGGCCATGTCCTGGTCCTGCATGGGCGTGGCGTCGCCCATGGATTCCTTCTTCAGCGTCGCCTTGTCCTTGGACTTCATGAGCTTGTCCAGCACGGCGTTCTGAGTGTTGAGAGCCTTCGTGATGCGGTCGTACTCGTCGCGGGTGACCTTGCCGTCCTTCAGGGCGGCGGCGATCAGAGCGTCGTTCTTGGCGTCGGACTTGGCCAGCAGCTCCTTGTTCTTCGCGGATATGGCTCCGGAGGCCACGCCTTCTGCAGTGCGCTCGTCCTGGCGCTGCTGGCGGTCCTGGATGATGTCCTTGAAGTAGGAGGCCACGTTCAAACTGCTGCTGGTGGTGACGGTGCTCATTCTTCGCCCTTTGCCCGGAGGCTTTTCGAGAGTCGCTTCATCTGGGATGCGCCCGGCGTCCGTACCGGGCCGTCCGGTCTTTGCCGGAATGCTCGCGCCGTTTATACAGTGACGCTCAGAGGCTTGTAGTTGGCCGGAGGGGCCGACGCGGCCACCGTGGGAGCGGAGACCCCGGCCTGCCCGTAGCGCGAGGAGGCCACCTGCCTGCTGGCCACGTCCAGCGAGCCCATCACCTGACCGAACTCGCCACGGGTGAGCACGTTGTCGGCCATGACCTTGTCGATCAGGCTCTGGGCTTCGGCCTGGGCCTTTTCAACCGCCGACTTCTCGTCGGAGGTGATCTTGCCGGATTCGACGCCCTTCTGCAGGCGCGCGTCGATGCTCTCCTGGCGCTTCTGGAAGGCTTCCAGGGCCACTGTCTGCGCTTGCGCGTCCAGCGGCTTGGCGGCGTTGTCGGCGTCGCTCTTGAGCTTGGCGATGCGGGCGCTCTCGACGTTCTGGGCCTGCATGATGCGCGCAAATTCCCCGGCGTCCATGGTCCCGTCGGCCATGGCCTGGTTTATGCGCGCGTCGTTTCGGGAGTCGGCCCTGGCGAGCCTGGCCTGCTCGGCCGGCGACAGCTGCCCGGATTGCGTCCCCTGCGCCAGTCGCTCGTCCTGATTCTGCTGGCGGTGCTTGGTGATCCCCGAAAATACCGAAGAAGCCAGGGAGGTTCCGGCGGAGATGGCTGTGGAGAGTCCGATCATGATTCGCTCCTGGCCGATGCGTCTTTGCGGCAAGATTTTCCCGCTTTGTGTCGGCCCACCCGGGAAGTGCCAGGGATGTGCCAGCGGCAACATCTTCCCTGGCGCGAAAGACTCTGGTAGATTCCGGAATCGACAACGACAGGAGCTTTTCATGACGTGCGACTTCACTCTGGGCCAGGGCGTGGCCTTCCATAAGATGCAGGGCTGCGGAAACGATTTCGTGATCATCGACAACCGCGAGCTGGCGGTTCCCGTGGAACGCATGCCCGAATGGGCCAGGCTGGTCTGCCGCAAATGCTTCGGCGTGGGCGCGGACGGCCTGATCTTCCTGGAAACCGCGCCCCAGGGCTCGGGCCTTGATTTTCGCTGGCACTTCTACAACGCCGACGGCTCGCGCGCCGAGATGTGCGGCAATGGCGCGCGCTGCGCCAGCAAACTCGGTAATCTGCTGGGCTTCGCATCCAAAAAGCATGTTCTGGGCACCGACGCAGGCGGCGTCAGGTCCGAGGTGCTGGACAACGGGCAGGTGAAGGTGCGCCTGACGCCCCCCCAGGATCTGCGCCCCGGACAGGTGCTGGACGTGGACGGCGAAAAGCTCACGGTGCACTTCGTGAACACCGGCGTTCCCCATGCCGTGGTCTTCCTGGACGACGTGTCCCTGGCCGACGTCAAACGCCTGGGCAAGGCCATCCGGTTCCACGAGGCCTTCGCGCCCAAGGGCACCAACGCCAACTTCGTCACCGTGAAGGATTCCGGCAGCCTGCTGCTTCGCACCTACGAGCGCGGCGTGGAAGACGAGACCTACGCCTGCGGCACCGGCGCGTGCGCCTCCGCCGTGATCGCCCATTCGCTTGGGCTTTCCGGCCCCGAGGTGAACGTGACCACCACCGGCGGCGAAGTGCTCGGGGTGAGCCTGGAAGAGGGCCACGTGGTCCTGCGCGGTGCGGCCGAGGTGTGTTTCAGCGGCGTGCTTTATCCCAAGGCCCTCGGCCTGAGCCTGGGCTAGCCTCGGGGCTGGTCCAGAACGAGGAGGCCCCATGATCCGCTTCACCGGCATCAACCACCTGGCCATGGCCACGGGCGACATGGAAGCCACCATCCGCTTCTGGCGGGACCTGCTGGGCATGCGCCTGGTGGCGGGCATCGGCCATCCCGGATATCGCCACTACTTCCTGGAGATATCCGAGACGGACATGATCGCCTTCTTCGAATGGCCCAACGTCAAGCCGCTTGAGCCCAAGGACCACGGCGTTCCGGTGGAGGTCCCCTTCGCCTTCGACCATATCTCCTTCGGCGTGGCGGAGCGGGCCGACCTGTGGGAACTCAAAGCCAAGCTGGAAGCCGCCGGGTTCTGGGCCTCGGAGATCATAGACCACGGGTTCATCCTGTCGCTCTACAGCTTCGACCCCAACAACATCGCCATCGAGTTCAGCTGGAACCAGCCGGGCATGGACCTGCGCAAGCAGCCCCGACTGGTGGACAAGAACCCTCCTCAGGTGCGCCTGGAGGGCTCCGAACCGCAGCCCGGACACTGGCCCGCGCCCGTGCCCATCGCCCGGGAGGACATGAAGATCTATCCCGGCGAGGGGCGCGAGATACTCGGCAGAAGCTGACGCGCCCTGGCAAACTGACAATAACGCCCCCGGAAGGTCCATGGATCGTCCGGGGGCGTTTCTACTTCTTCACTCTGTCCTGTATGTGAGCGTCGCGGGACGTGGATAACCGCGCATGGGCCGGAGCGGGGCCGGGCGTGTTCAGGGAATGCGCATCTCCTGGTGGCTCACGCGGTTACGCCCTGCACGCTTGGAGGCGTAGAGGGCCGAATCCGCCGCGCGCAGGAACTCGTCGCAGCTGGGGGCGTCGCCGGAGTGATGCGCTTCCAGGCAGGCCAGACCGAAGCTGATGGTGATCGGGATGGGCTGGTCCCCGTGGATGCAGATGTTCTCGGCTATGGCCAGGCGCAGACGGTCGGCCATGCGGAAGGCTCCTGACCGCCCGGTCTCAGGGAGAAGCAGCGCGAACTCCTCGCCGCCCACCCGCGCGGCCATGTCGCTCGCCCGCAGGGTCTTGCGAATGAGCTGCGCCACATGGCGCAGCACGGCGTCCCCGGCCTGATGCCCGAACGTGTCGTTGACTTCCTTGAAATGGTCGATGTCGGCCAGCATGATGGACACAGGGCGAAGGTGGCGCGACGACAGCGCAAGGACCTGCTCCATGCCCGCAAAAAACGCCCGGCGGTTGGAGAGTCCGGTGAGCGAATCCGTGGAGGCCTGCTGCTGGAGTTGCCCCTGGAGCTGCTTCTGGTCGGTGATGTCCACCAGGGTGATGATGTTCATGCCGTGGTGGCAGGCGAGATGTGCGCGGATGCTGCAAACGCGGCCGTCCGCGCAAGTGACCATGGATTCCAGGGGTTCGACGTCGCATTGATGGTTCCAGGCGGAGTTCGCCCGTCTGCGCCACGCCTGCTCGATGCGCTCGCGGTAGCGGGCATCCGGATAGGCAAGCGGGAACCAGTCACGCTCGTTGGTTATCTGCGCTTCCGTATACCCGGACAGCTGGACGAATTTATGATTGAGCATCAGCACATCCCGAGAGCGGGCATCCACAACTGCCAACGCAATCGGCAAGTGATCCAGAATCGCGAAAGAGTCTACATGGCCGTCAAGACAAAGCATGAGCCATTTATAGAACAAAAAAAGGCCGCCCGGAAGGGCGGCCTAGTCTTTTTCCTGAAACCCGTAGTCGGATTACTTGCCGGGCTCGCCTTCCACTTCGGCCCGCACTTCCAGGGCGATCTTCCACAGGATGGTCAGCACGAAGCCGCCCACCGCGTAGATCATCAGAGCGATCATCAGTTCCGGCCCGGTGGGCAGGTACTCGGTGACCTTCTCGAAGGGGTTGGGGGTGAAGCCTGCGGCGATCAGGCCCATGCCCTTGTCGATCCAGGTGCCGATGACCAGCATGATCAGGGCGGGGACCAGGATGTCCCTGTTTTCACGCCACTTGGGCGGGATGAGCAGGAACAGGGAGGTCAGGCCAAGCGCGGCGGCGGTCCACATGAACGGGGTCATGTAGGTGTGGCCCTCGAAGCCGGAGAACAGGAACAGGATGGGGTCCATGTGTCCGGGCATGTTCGAGTAGAACGCGGTGAACACTTCCAGCAGGAAGAAGAACACGTTCACGCACATGGCATAGGTGATGGTGGTGGACAGGCTCTTGATGGCCTCGTTGCCCGGATCGAACTTGGTGAGCTTCTTGGCCAGAAGCATCAGCAGCAAGAGGATCGAGGGACCGGAGCAGAACGCCGAGGACAGGAAGCGGGCGGCCAGGATGGCGGTGAGCCAATAGTGGCGGCCGGGCAGGCCCGCGTACAGGAACGCCGTGACCGTGTGGATGGAGAAGGCCCAGATGATGGAGGTGTACACCAGGGGCTTGACCCACGTGGGCGGCGAAACGCGCTTCCAGTACGCCATGAGGCTGGTCCAGCCGATGACCGCGTTCAGGATCAGGTAGCCGTTCAGGACCACCATGTCCCAGAAGAGCACGGAACCGGGCGTGGAGTTGATCAGCACGTTCAGCATGCGCTGCGGCTGGCCGATGTCGATGACGATGAAGCCCAGACACATGATGACCGCCGCGATGGCGAGGAACTCGCCCATGATGATCATCTTGGAGTAGGCTTTGTAGTGGTGGAAGTAATAGGGCAGCACCAGCATGACGGCGGACGCGGCCACGCCGACCATGTAGGTGAACTGGGCGATGTAGAATCCCCAGGAGACGTCGCGGGACAAGCCCGTGATCATCAGGCCTTGGTTGAGCTGCACCAGGTAGAACCCGCCGCCGATGCCCATGATGGCCAGAAAGACCATCAGCGCTCCGAAGTAGCGAGGGCTTCCCTTGAGGGCTTTTTCGATCATGGCCTCACTCCTAGAGGATGTAGAAGACGCCGGGCTCGGTGCCGGCGCTGGGGTTGCGTCTGATGGCGAACTTCTCTTTCAGGATCTTGCGCACGGGCGAATTGGGATCCTGGAGGTCGCCGAATACCATGGCCCCGCCGGAAGCCTGCACGCAGTTGGGCATGAGCCCCTGGGCCAGCTTCTCCACGCAGAACGTGCACTTCTCCACCACGCCGCGCGTGCGGTGGGGATAGAGGAGGTTCATGTTCTTCACGAACTTCTCGGGGTCCTGGAAGTTGAAGCTACGCGCGCCGTAGGGGCAGCCTGCCATGCAGTAGCGGCAGCCGATGCAGCGGTGGTAGTCCATGATGACCAGGCCTTCCTTGTTCTTGAAGGTGGCCTTTGTGGGGCACACGCGAACACAGGGAGGATTCTCGCAGTGGTTGCACAAGAGCAGGTACTTGCGGTGCTCCTGGGCATCGGCGAGGTGCACGGGGCGCTCGGAGGTGAACGTTCCGTGGAACTCCTCGGTCCAGATCCACTTGATCTCCTGCTTGCCGGGGATGGTGGGGACGTTGTGCGCGGTGTGGCACGAGTCGATCACCTTGGCAATCAGGGCGTCATCGAACTTGGCGGTATCGATGACCATGGCCCAGCGCTTGGCGGTAATGGGTTTGGCGAAGTTCGTGGCATTGGGGAGGGCATCGGCGGCCTGAGCTCCTTCTCCGAGGAATCCCAGGGTCCCTGCCGAGAGCCCCAGGGCCGAGACGCCAGCCAGCTTCAAGAAGTCGCGTCTGGAGCTTTGCATGTTATTTCCCCCCCTCTTTCTTCACGGGCGAGATATTGTGGCAGGTCCAGCAGTAAGGATTCACGCCGACGGTGACGTGGCACTTGTCGCAGAACTTGTCCTTGTTCTCGTGGCAGCCCATGCAGGTGTTGGTCAGGCTCATGTTGAATTCCTTGCCGGCCTCGTTCTTCCACACCCGGTTGCCGTTGCGGATGACGTCGTCGCGCCATTCGTTCAGGAGCACCATGTGCACGTCACGCATCTTCTCGGTCTTCATGATGCATTCTTTGACGTCCTTGGGCTTCTCGGTCTCCACCTTGAGCTCGGGCTGTCCCACTCCCTTGATGAAGGGGAACAGCACCAGGGCCAGGAATATGATCAGGCCTGGGATGATGTATTTTGCGTTGTACATTATTCCTCCTCCTCAGACCCTTCGATGCCGGGCAGGTCTTCCTGGCGCAGGTTCATGGTGCGCGGCTCCTCGCCTTCGAAGACCAGGGCGTTGCCCACCAGCTCGTGCAGGCCGGTGACCTTCACGCCCGGGGCCCAGTAGTCGGCCAGGCCCGGCAGGGTGGCGCGGTCGATGGCGCAGATGCAGCTCATGGTGTTCACGTCGAACTTCTCCTGCACGTAGCGCAGGGCGTTGCCGCGGGGCAGGCCGCCGCGCAGGCGCATCTCGGTGAACTCGCCGTTGTTCAGGCCCGCGCCGCCGCCGCAGCAGTAGGTCTGCTCGCGGATGGTCTGTGCGGGCATGTCCACGAACTTCTCCACCACGTTTTCCAGTACGTAGCGGGGCTCTTCGAAGAAGCCCATGCCGCGCGAGGTGTTACAGGAGTCGTGCCAGGTGGCGGTGATGCCCGCGTTGCGGCTCTTGTCGAGGTTCAGCTTGCCGTTCTTGATGAGGTCGGCGGTGAACTCGACCAGGTGGATCATCTTGGTGGACTTGGCGTTGTCGAACACCGTGCCCGTGATGGGGCTCTTGGGGACTTCCAGGAAGTCGGCCGGGCCGTTCATGGTGTCCATGTACTGGTTCAGCACGCGCCACATGTGGCCGCACTCGCCGCCGATGATGTACTTGACGCCGAGGCGCTTGGCTTCGTGGTACATCTTGGCGTTCAGCTTCTTCATCCACTTGTCGTTCATGAACGAGCCGAAGTTGCCGCCTTCCGACGCGTAGGTGGACCAGGTGACGTCCAGGTCCAGGTAGTCGAACAGCAGCAGGTAGCCCATGAAGGTGTAGATGCCGGGCTCGGCGAAGATGTCGCCGGAGGGCGTGATGAACAGGATCTCCGCGCCCTTGCGCTGGAAGCTGGGTTCGACGCGGCGACCGGTGATGGTCTCGATGTCGTCCACCAGGAATTCCATCATGTCCTTGAAGGCGTGGGGCTGGATGCCCAGGTGGTTGCCGGTGCGGTTGCAGTTGGCCGCAGGCTCCAGGATCCAGTTGATGTTCACGCCGATGCGGTTCATCAGGTCACGCGCCAGGAAGGTGATCTCGGCGGTGTCGATGCCGTAGGGGCAGTACAGCGAGCAGCGGCGGCACTGGGTGCACTGGTAGAAGTACATGAACCATTCTTTGACCACGTCTTCTTCCAGCTTGCGCGAGCCGGAGAGCTTGCCCAGGATCTTGGCGGCCACGGTGAACTCGCCGCGATAGATGGAGCGCAACAGTTCCGCACGCAGCACCGGCATGTTCTTGGGGTCGCCGGAGCCGATGTAGAAGTGGCACTTGTCGGCGCACGCGCCGCAGCGCACGCACACATCCATGAAGACCTTCAACGAGCGATACTTTCCGAGCAGCTCACGGAAGCCGTCCCGGATGATGTCACGCCAGTCGGGCGGAAGCTTCCAGTCCTCGTCGGTGGGGCTCCAGTCTCTGGGGTTGGGCAGGCCGAGGTACTTAAGCACATCCGGCTTGCCGGGATACGAATAATTGCCAAGTTTAAACTCAGGCTTAACGTCCATCCACGCCTCGGCGGGCGTGGCATAGTTGACGTTCATGAGTTCTTCAGGCGGCGCCATCTTCGACATACTATCTCCCTTGTGGAAATACGCCCAGCCCGGGGCGGTTTAGGCTTCCTTGTCCACCGGCAGGCCGGCCTCGATCATCTTCTCGCGGAAGTCGTCCTCGTATTCCTCATAGGTGTGAGGCTTGATGGAGGGGTCGTTCCAGGGGTTGATGTAGCGTTCCATGCGGGTGTTGTTGGGCAGGTTCCGGGTGGGGCTCAGGAAGACGCCGCCGAGGTGCATGAGCTTCGAGAACGGGAAGTAGGCCCAAAGCACGCACACCAGGAAGAAGTGCATGTAGAACGACCAGTCGATGTTGGGCGGAATGTAAGGCTTGAAGCTCACCAGCCCGATGGCCAGCTGCTTGATGGCGATGACGTCCACCTTGGCCACGTAGCGCATGTAGATGCCAGACAGCGCGATGGCCAGAATCAGGAACAGGGGGAAGTAGTCGTTGGCCAGCGAGATGTAGCTCAGCTTGGGGTCCCACAGGCGCCTGGCCAGCAGGAAGGTTACGCCGACCACCAGGAACACGTCGGTGAGATACAGCGTGGGCACGCCGATCTGCAGGATGGAGTCGACGAACTCCACGCCGGTGATCACGAAGGGCACGGGCTCCAGGAAGAAGCGGAAGTGCCTGATGAACACGATCAGGAAGCAGTAGTGGAACATCAGCGCGAACAGCCACAGGGACTTGTCCGAGCCGTAGGCCACGCGGCCCTCGGCGACGCGGTTGTCCAGCTTGGTGTTGCGGAACAGGCTCCTGAAGCAGAGCACTTCCAGCGCCATGCGGACGAACGTCTGGCCAGGGGTGGAAGGGTTGTCGAATTTCGCCTGCTTCACCCAGGGAAGCGAGTACTGCTGCCCGCCCGTGGTCGCGATTGAAAAGGGCTGAGGCGTGGATGCCCAGCCGACCACTTTTTTGATGAATCCCGCCACGAATATCGCGACGGCCACGTACGGGACAGCTATCCCGAACACCCCCGACATTCCCGCCCCGGCCCCCAGGGCCGCCACCGCGGCCAATGCCACGACAGCTAGTAATGCGGTCATGAGTCCAGCCATGTACCCTCCACCTCGCGTTGAACCTTTTCGCCCGGTCGACCGCTAAGCCGACTCGCCCTCGCCGATGCCCACGATGAGCTGGGCACGTTTCAGAAGTTGAACCTGCGAGCGCTCCAGATCATTGTATTTGATCTCGTGGAGCTTCTCGCGGCATTTCGCGTAGAGATCGAGGCTGGCCAGCGCCAGCCCGTCGATGCGCGATTCCATGGCCGCGAACTGCTCCCAGATGTCCAGGCGCTTAAGCTCGCTCCACAGTTTCTCCCGCATGGCCTTCTTGAGCAGAAAAATGAAACCCGCAGCCTGGGATGGGGTGAAATTCTGCACCGCGCGCACCCGGATCATCTCGTCCAGGAAGTCCAGCACGGCTTCCAGGGCTTTGGGGTCTTCCGCCATTGTCAGATAACGCACCACCGCCTCCGCGCCCTGGCGGGAGCGGACAGCGACGGGATTTGCGAAGGGATCGCCGCCCTTCTTCCAGAGTTTGGCCGTTTCAGCCGGGTAGGTGTCCAGGATATGGTGATACCAATCCTGAACGATGGCCTCCCGGTTTGCGGCCAGAAGTTCCTCGATTGTGTTCATTGATGCCCTGCTGCGGCAAGAGTGTGATGCCTTGTTCGCCCCGTCACAAACGCCACCCCCAATACCCCGTGAGCCGCATTCTGTAAAGGTTGAATCCGGTTGGATGGCCGCTTGACCACGGAAAAAGCAGAGGAATTTACACTCTTGTGGTTTACAGCAATTGAGACAGGAAATATGTATCCGGGGAGCTCCGGCCAGCCTGGTCGGCAACGCCAAACATCCCAGCGAGACGCTCAATGCCCCCCACCGCAAGCCAGCACGCCATCCTGAAAGCCGCAGCGCAGTTCAGGGACATCCTCAAGTATCACGGCGTGATGCCGAGAAAGCACGCCCTGGCTTTTCCGGAGTCCGACCTTTCCGCGCTGGTGGACCGGGGGCTCCTGGAGTGGGCCGAATTCACCTACGGCTGCGGCAAGGAGCTCCGGGGGGTGCGCATCACGCCCGAGGGGACGCACCTGTTGGACGAGTCCGCCGCGCCCTCCGAAGAGGCCGAGGCCAGCGAGCTGGCCTACGAACACATGCTGATCCTCCAGGACATCTTCCATTTCAGCAGGATGCCGCGCTACCGGCGCATGATGCCCGCCAAGAAAGCCCAGGCCTACGTCTCCAGCGATCTCGAGGATCTTTTGAACCGGGGCTACGTGCTGAAGATGAAGCTCAAGGTCGAGGGCGAGCGGACCCTCAAGGGGTTCGTGATCTCTCCCAAGGGGGAACGCGCGCTGAAGAAGGCCGGGATGGACTCATGAAAACGGGCTCCCTGGGGAGCCCGTCGTGTCGCCTTGTCGCTTCGCTTTGAAAAGGGCCATGATCTTCAGGAGTTGAGAAATCGCCCTCCTCCGGATGACCCGGGCCAGCGCGCTCAGGCCGCCTCGTCCGGCCCGCCTATGCGCACCACGGCCTCGTCCACGCGTCGCCATTCAACCTCCAGCGCGAACTTCTCCTTGTCCTTTTTCTGCGACACCTTGAGAGAGACGTCCATCACGCCACGGGGCTTGAGCGTCAGGCAGTCCTCGCCCACGGTCATGCACACGGAACCGGCCTTGAACCCGGCCACCACGTCCTCCAGGTAGTCGATGACTTCCCTGATATCCATGACTCCCTCAACCTTGACCTTGTCCTTGCCCATCTTGTTCTCCTTTTCACAATCAGGCGTCGAATTCGCCTGTTCAGTTCTTTTCACGTGTGCGCTTTCCGGCGGCAGGCTCATCCAAGGGCCGTCACGGCCAGCTCGGCGTACAGCTCCGAGGTGGCGAACCGCACCGCCGCCGCCTTGCAGCGCGCCAGCTCCAGGAGCGGCGCGGCCCTGCGGGCTTCGGCCAACGAGCCGTCCAGGGGGAAGAACCGCCTGGGTCCGGCAATGCGCAGGAAGGCCCGGCCCCTGGCGTCCAGCCCCGTGTACAGGGTCAGCGCCGCCGTGCCGCGCCTGCCGGGCCAGCAAAACCCCTCCAGCGTGGCCTGGAGCACCCGGCTCAGGGTGAAGGCCTTGTTCAGGGGGATCATCGCGGCGCTGCCGTCGGACACGACGCCCAGGTCGAAGCGCTCCCAATGGTCCGAGACGTCGCGCAGGAAGGCGGCGAAATCCACGCCTTCGCCCTGGGGCGTGACCGAATAGGCTGCCATGAGGCGCATGAACAGGAAGGAGTCGCCCTCCCCGGCCTGACCGCTCCAGGCCCAGGCCCCGGCGGTGGCAGCCATGCGGCTCAGGCTCTCCATGGCTTCGGAGAATTTCCCGGCCACCTCGCGGTAAATTTCGCTGGCGTCCGGCCCAGGTCCGGACGCTTTCGGCGGGGAAGGCAGGCACTCCGCCGCCTTCAGGTCCGGAGGACCGTCAGCCGGACTGACGGATGGAGCCTGTCCAAGATCCAGGATGTGGCGCAGGGCTTGGCCTCCCGAGGCGGACTGGGACGCCCCGGCGGACGCGGTGCGCGACAGGGGGTCCTTTCCCAGGCGCGATCCCGCGCGCGCATTGGGGCGGGAGCCGGAGCTCATGCGAACCCCCTGGCGTCCACCTCGCGGCTTAAGCCCATAAAGTCGAGCGCCCCCGCGCTCCTGGGAGAGTAGGCGAAGATGCTCTGGCCGAAGCCGGGAGCCTCGGCCAGGGCCACGCTCTCGCGGATGCGGGTCTCGAAGATCAGTTCGGGGAAATGGGAGCGGATGGCCCCGGCCACCTCGCGGCACAGGCGTTTGCGGTGGTTGTAGCGGGTCAGCACGATGCCCAGCACCGTAAGGCCCGCGTTGATGGACCGCGCGGCCTCCACGGTGTCCATCAGCGCGCCGAGACCAGCCAGAGCCAGATACTCGGCCTGCACCGGGATGACGATGGAATCCGAGGCGGCCAGGGCGTTGACCGTGAGCAGGCCCAGGTTCGGCGGGCAGTCCAGGATGCAGGCGTCGGCGTCCGGGATATCGGCCATGGCGCGGGCCACCAGCCGCTCCTTGCCGGGCTGCGCGGCGAATTCGGTGTCCACGCCCGAGAGTTCCATGGACGCGGGAGCCAGGCGGACCCCTTCCACTTCCAGGAGGGTTTCGGTCAGGGTTCGCTGGCCCTTCATGAGCTCATAGAGCGTGGCCGCTTCCGGCTCCACGCCGAAGCTACGGGTCATGTGGCCCTGGGGGTCCAGGTCCGCCGCGACCACGCGCCGCCCAAGCCGCGTGAGCCCCACGGCCACGTTGACGGCGACGGTGGTCTTGCCCACCCCTCCCTTCTGATTGAGGAATGCTATGGTTCGCATGTGCGGCCCGGTGTTCCTGTCCTTGCGGTTTCAGACGTTCACCGAGCCGTTTAGCCCCCCAATGTGACGAACGCGTCTCAGCCAGCGCGCGCAGCCATGCCGCGTACGGCAGCCAGGGCGGTCTGGCGCTTCACGGCCAGCCGGTCGCCGCTGAAGTGGTGCAGTTCGGCCTCGGCCACGCCGTTCACGGCCCAGCCGATCCACACCGTGCCCACGGGCTTCTCCGGGCTGCCCCCGGTCGGACCGGCCACGCCGGACACGCTCAGGGCGCATTGCGCCCCAAGCCTGCGCGCCGCGCCCAGAGCCATGGCCAGCACCACCTCGCGGCTCACCGCGCCGTGAGCCGCCAGGGTTTCGGCGGGCACGTCCAGAAGCTCCTGCTTCACGCTGTTGGCGTAGGTCACCACGCCGCCCACATACCAGCCGGAGCTGCCCGACACGTTGGTCAGCTCGCAGGCGATGAGCCCGCCCGTGCAGGACTCGGCCGTGGCCAGCATCCAGCCGCGCGCCGTGAGCTTCCCGGCCAGCTGGCCGACGTATTCTTCCATGCGTTCCCATTCCATGAGCATCTCCTTGCGGGTCCTGGGAGGTCTTGCCCGCTTGACCCGAAACTGGCCCCGGCGTAAGACCCCGGCCACCATACACAAGCTCCCCGGAGGCCGCCAATGCTCGATGTGCGCTTCGTTCGCAAGAACCTGGACCAGGTCCGTGAGGCCCTGGCCAACCGCCAGATGAAACTGGACCTGGACGAGTTCTCGCGCCTGGACGAAACCCGCCGCTCCCTGTTGACCGAGGTGGAAGCCCTCAAGACCGAACGCAACGCCTCATCCGGAGAGGTCGCCAAGCTCAAACGCGCCGGACAGGACGCCTCCCACCTGATGGAGCGCCTCTCCGCCATCTCCGAGCAGATAAAGGCCCTGGACGAGGGTGCGCGCAAGGCCGACGAGGAGTCCGAGGCCTTCCTGTACTCCATCCCCAACGTCCCCCACGCAACCACCCCCGTGGGCAAGGACGAAACCGACAACCCGGTGATCCGCACCGTGGGCGACAAGCCGGACTTCGGCTTCGCCCCCAAGGAGCACTGGGAGATCGGCCAGAATCTCGGCCTGGACTTCGATCGCGCCGCCAAGCTCACCGGCGCGCGCTTCGCCGTGCTGTGGGGCGACCTGGCCAAGCTGGAACGCGCCCTGGCCGCCTTCATGCTGGACATGCACACCGGCCAGCACGGCTACAAGGAAGTGTCCACGCCCTACATCGTCAACTCCGACAGCCTGCGCGGCACCGGCCAGCTGCCCAAGTTCGCCGAGGACCTCTTCAAGCTCGATTTCAAGGATTTCTACCTGATCCCCACCGCCGAAGTGCCGGTCACCAACCTGCACCGCGACGAGACCATGGAAGAGGCCGACCTGCCCCGGGCCTACTGCGCCTACACGCCCTGCTTCCGCTCCGAGGCCGGGTCCTACGGCAAGGACACCAAGGGGCTCATCCGCCAGCACCAGTTCGACAAGGTGGAGCTGGTGCGCTTCTGCCGCCCCGAAGACTCCTACGAGCAGCTGGAGCTTCTGACCAACCACGCAGAGGAAGTGCTCAAGCGCCTGAAGCTGCCCTATCGCGTGATCGCCCTGTGCACCGGCGACCTGGGTTTCTCCTCGGCCAAGACCTACGACATCGAGGTCTGGCTGCCCGGTCAGAATGCCTACCGCGAGATCTCGTCCTGCTCGAACTTCGAGGACTTCCAGGCCCGGCGCGCGGGCATCCGGTTCAAGCCCAAGGGCGGCAAGTCCCAGCTGGTGCATACGTTGAACGGCTCGGCCCTGGCCGTGGGCCGCACCATGGTGGCCATCCTGGAGAACTGCCAGCAGGCCGACGGCTCGGTGCTGATCCCCGAGGCGCTGGTGCCGTACATGGGCGGGCAGACCGTCCTGTCGCCCAAATGAAAGGAATGATGCGCGCAGTGATCGTCGCGGCCGGGGTGTTCGCCCTGGCCGCGCTCTTCTACATGGAGCTCAGGCAGGCCGTGTTGCTGGCCGGGCTGGCCGGGGCGACCGCCTGGAGGCTGGAGAAGGCCAGAGACTGATGTTACCGGGGCAATCGCCCCTCAGAAATCCCCGAAGCAACACACCCTGTTGCGCCCGGTTTCCTTGGCGTGGTACAGCGCGAGGTCGGCTCGTTTCATGAGCGACTCCATCGAGTCGTCCTCAACTTCAAACGCCGATAAGCCGATGCTTACCGTATAACAAATCGATCCGGTTTTCGTCAGAACGCATACGCTTTGCAGTGTCTTCAGCAACCGCTCCGCTATCACAAGCGCCTCGTCCGTTCCGGTCTGGATGAGGAGCACCCCGAACTCTTCGCCACCCAGACGCCCGACTATGTCCGTGGCGCGCATGGTGTGTTGCAGCGTCGAGGCCATGGACTTGAGGACGTCGTCACCCGTATCGTGTCCGTACGTGTCGTTTATGCTCTTGAAGTGGTCAATATCAACCATGAGAAACACCAAGGGAAGACTGTAGCGTTTGCTCCTGGCAAGCTCATCCTCGGCGCGTTCCAGGAAGTGGCGGCGATTTCCTATGCCGGTCAGCGGGTCCGTGGCGGCCAGGATGTCCAGTTCCCTGACCCGGCGCTCCAGTTCCAGCTGCGTGTATTTGAGTTCCGTGATGTCGGTGCCCAGTACGAAGAAGCCCTTTACCTCCATACCGTCCACGTCGGGGATGTAGCTGACCTGGATGTCACGCGTATTGCCGTCGGGCTTGGTCAGAACACGCTCGAAAACCTGCGGTTCTCCCTTCAAGGCAGCCATTATGTGAGGTTCGTTCTTTTGAAACAGAACCTCCCCCAGCACCTCCCTCAGGCTGATGCCGCGCATATCCTCCATCGACCTGCCGAACCACTCCTGGTACGCCATATTGCCGTACTTGCAGCGCAAATCCCGGTCCCAGTAGGCCACCATGCCCGGAATGTTGTCCGTGACCATGCGGATGAAGCGCTCGCTGTCCTCCAGATTCCGATGGGCCTCGGCCATTGCCTGCTCGTGCCTGCGCCGCTGCCGCTGATAAATGCCGAACCCGAAGACGCTGACCAGGACGGCAGCCACATACAGCCCTCCCTGCAAGAGCGCGTCCTTGCGCCATTGCCCGTATATCCGGGACGGGTCGCGGTCCACGGCCACCACCAGGGAATTGTCCATCTTCAGCGAGGCCGGGCGGATGGTCCGGATGGCCAGCATGCGCTCCTCCGCAGTGACGGGCGTCGTGCCCATGAACACGCTGGCTTCCTGGCCGCTCTCGCGATGCCTGGAGAAGAAGCTCCCTGGCAGGGCCAGATCAAGGCCGGCCATGCCTTCGCGCTCTGGTGCCATCAGGAAGAGGAGGCCCTCCCCGTGGGTCATGAAGGCGCGCATGTCCGGGGAAAACAGAACGGAATTCAACAGGGGGATAAAGAACTGCGGGTCCAGAGTGGCGACCACGAGCCCGGCAAATTGCCCTCCAGCACCCAAGACCACCTTGCCCAGGTTTATTGAGTAAACGCCCAGGAAGGTCTGGAAAGGCTGGGAAACGTGCAACGTCTCCGAAGCCGGGTTTGTTCTTGCCCGCTGGAAGTACTCGCGCTGGCTCAAATCCCGACCGAGCAGTTCCGGCCGGTTGCAGGCCCGGACTACGCCCTGCGCGTCCAGAACAGTCAGGGTACGAACTCCGGGCAGCGCGTCGGTGAGGGTGACGAGACGCTGGTTGATGTCCCGATCCACATCGCCTTGGACCTGATCCCGGATCAGGTCCGAAAGCACGGCGTCAAGCGCGACCAGGTTTTCTTCGGTGATCTTCTGGACGATCCCGGTCAGGAACAGCAGGCGTTCCTCTTCGCGCTTCGTGAGGTCGTCCCGTACTTGATACAGGTTTGCGCCGATGACCGCGCCAAGAGTCGCCAGTCCGAGGCAGAGAAACGTCCACCTGATGAACGCGTTGGAAGCTCGTCGGTACATGATTGTCGGCATTGCGGAGATTTCACATGTGGCGGGGTTATCGTCAAGCGGAGACCCTGGATACGGGTGTTCAAAGACTGCAACAGCGCTTTAAAACGAAAAAGGCCGCCCCATGGACGGCCTTTTATACTCACATAAACCGCTTTCGCTAGGCTTTCTTGCGGTCCTTCACGTAGTTGACCAGCCCGCCCTTGTCCAGGATCTCCTGCATGAAGGGGGGAACCGGCGAGGTCTTGATCACGTCGCCGGAGGTGATGTTCTTGATGACGCCCTTGATGACGTCCACTTCCAGGTCGTCGCCGTCCTCGATCTTCTTCACGTCGTCGCCGATTTCAAGCAGGATGAGCCCCATGTTGAAGCCGTTGCGGTAGAAGATGCGGGCGTAGCTGTGAGCCACCACCACGGGGATTCCCGCGCCGATGATGGCCAGGGGGGCGTGCTCGCGGGAGCTGCCGCACCCGAAGTTCTCACCGGCGACCATGATGTCGCCCTTCTTCACCCGCTTCACCCAACCGGCCTCCAGGCCTTCCATGCAGTTCCTGCCCAGCTCCTCGGTGTCCGTGGTCACCAGGAAGCGGGCGGGGATGATGGCGTCCGTATCGATATGAGCGCCGACTTTATGCGCGCGTCCCTTGTACATGTTCATGATCCTCTTACAGCTTGCCGGGGTGGATGATTTCACCCGCGATGGCCGAAGCGGCGGCCACGGCCGGGTTGGACAGGTACACCTCGCTCTCCAGGGAGCCCATGCGGCCCTTGAAGTTGCGGTTGGTGGTGGCGATGGAGCGCTCGCCTGCGGCCAGGATGCCCATGTGGCCGCCCAGGCAGGGGCCGCAGGTGGGCGGGCCGACGATGCACCCGGAGTCCATGAAGATTTCCAGCAGCCCTTCCTTGAGCGCCTGCTTCCAGATGGAGGGCGTGGCGGGCAGCACGATGCAGCGCACGTGCTTGGCCACCTTGCGGCCCTTGAGCACGGCGGCGGCCTCGCGCATGTCCTCGATGCGGCCGTTGGTGCAGGAGCCGATGATGGACTGGTCGATGCGCACGCCCTTGACCTCGTCCACGGGCTTCACGTTGTCGGGCAGGTGCGGGCAGGCCACGCGCGGGGTGAGCTTGGAGCAGTCGATGACCAGTTCGCGCTCGTAGTGCGCGCCCTCGTCGGCGTACATCTCCACGTCGCCGGTGCGCCCTGCCGCCTTGGCGTAGGCCAGGGTCTTGGCGTCAACCGGGAACAGGCCGGCCTTGCCGCCCGCCTCGATGGCCATGTTGGCCATGCACAGGCGCTGCTCGATGGACAGCTCCGAGACCACGGGACCCGCGAATTCCAGCGCCTTGTAAAGTGCGCCGGACACGCCGATCTGGCCGATGACCTCCAGGATGATGTCCTTGCCGCCCACGTGCTCGGGCAGCGTGCCGTTCAGCACCACGCGGATGGTGGGGGGGACCTTGAACCAGGTCTCTCCCAGCACCATGGCTGCGGCGATGTCCGTGGAGCCCATGCCCGTGGCGAACGCGCCCAGGCCGCCGTAGGTGCAGGTGTGCGAATCCGCGCCGACGACCACGTCGCCGGGGCCCACCAGGCCGATCTCGGGCAGCAGGGCGTGTTCCACGCCGCAGTCGCCGCCTTCGTAGTAGTGGGTAATGTTGTGGGCCTTGGCGAACTCACGCACCACCTTGACCTGCTCGGCGGAGTCGATGTCCTTGTTGGGCGTGAAGTGGTCGCAGACCAGGGCGATCTTGTCCTTGTCGAAGACCGTGTCCGCGTCCATCTTGTTGAAGCTCTTGATGGCCAGCGGCGCGGTGATGTCGTTGGCCAGCACGAGGCTCACCTTGCAGCGGACGATCTGTCCGTCCTGGGTGATGGTCTCGCTGGTGCGGCCCTGCAGGATTTTCTGGGCTAAAGTGTGGCGCATTCCCTCTCTTCCTCCTTTTTGGCCAACCGGTTGAGGGCGTTGACGTAGGCCTTGGCGCTGGCGACGATGACGTCGGCGTCGGAGCCTCGTCCCACGGACTTGTGTCCGCCCTCCTCCAGACGCACGGTCACCTCTCCCTGGGCGTCGGTGCCGCTGGTGACCGCGTTGACCGCGTACTGCTTGAGCACTGGGCTACGGCTCGTGAGTTGGCTGATGGTGTTGAACACGGCGTCGATGGGGCCGACGCCGAAACTGGACAGTTTCTCCTCCCGCCCGTCCACTTCGAGAACCACGGCGGCGACTGGGGAGACCCCCATGTTGCCGGAGAGCACCGAGAGTTTCCGGAGCTTGTACTTGTCGGGCAGGCGGTAGATGTCTTCGAGCACCAGGGCTTCCAGGTCCTCGGAAAAGATGTTCTTTTTCTTGTCGGCCAGCTGCTTCACGGCCTCGGTCATCTGGGTGACCTGCTCCTCGGTAAGGGCGAAGCCGAGCTCCTCCAGGCGGGCCTTCACGGCGTTTCTGCCCGAATGCTTGCCGAGCACCATCTCGTTTCCGGCGCGGCCCACGGACTGGGGCGTCATGATCTCGTAGGTCTCGGGGCACTTGAGCACCCCGGCCTGATGGATGCCGGATTCGTGGGCGAAGGCGTTGCCGCCGATGATGGGCTTGTAGGGCGGGATGGGCTGGCCGATGATCATGGAAAGAAGGCGCGAGGACGGATAGATCTGCTCGCCCTTCACGCCGGTTTCCAGATTGTAGAGACAGGAGCGGGTCTTGAGGGCCATGACCACTTCCTCGAGCGAGGCGTTGCCCGCGCGTTCGCCGATGCCGCACAGGGTCACCTCGGCCTGTCTCGCGCCTGCGGCCAGGGCGGCCAGGGTGTTGGCCGCAGCCAGCCCCAGGTCGTTGTGGCAGTGCACGCTGAAGACGGCCTTGGAGGCGTTGGGCACCGTGGCCAGCAGGAACTTTATCAGGTCGTAGAATTCCTGGGGCTGGGCGTATCCCACGGTGTCGGGGATGTTGATTGTGGTGGCCCCGCAGGCGATGGCCTTTTCCACGGCCACGGCCAGGAAATCGCGTTCGGAGCGCGAGGCGTCCTCGCAGGAGAACTCCACGTTGGGCGTGAGCGACGCGGCCAGGGTCACCCCGGCCTGGAGCATCTCCAGCACCTGCTCGGGCGACTTGTTCAGCTTGTGGCGCATGTGCAGCGGGGAGGTGGCCAGAAAGGTGTGGATGCGCGGGTTTTGCGCACCCTTGATGGCCTCGAAGCAGCGGGTGATGTCGGAAGGCAGCGCCCGGCAGAGTCCAGCCACCTGCACGCCCTTGACGGCGGCGGCGATGGCCTTGACGGCCTGGAAGTCGCCTTCGCTGGCGGCGGGGAATCCCGCCTCGATCACGTCCACCCCGAGGATTTCCAGTTGCCGGGCGAGGCGGAGCTTCTCGTCCTGGTTCATGGTTGCGCCGGGAGACTGCTCGCCGTCGCGCAGGGTGGTGTCGAATATGACGACACGGTCGGACATGGTGTTCCTCCGGTGTGGATGAAACGGGGTGTGGGCAAAGACCGGAAGCGCTCTGTTAGCCCAAGACGCTTCCGGTTGACAATTGCCTAAATCGCAAAAAATCGGGCGGAATCAGGACGGCAGCTCTTCGCTTGGTTCGCGAACGGCCGCGCGCCGGGGCAAGATCAAGTAGGTGTAGATGATGCCTGATAGGATGTAGCCCGCGAAGATCAGGAAGCCCAGCAGCTTGGGCTGCGAGGCCACCAGAACGAAAAGCAGGATGGCCGTGACCATCATGGAGAACGGGTGGGCCTTTATGAGCCCGTATTCCTTGAAGGATGCGTAGCGCACCCGGCTGACCATGAGAAAGGACAGGATGTACACCATGCCCAGGCACACCTTGGGCATGTAGGCCTGCCAGTCCGAGGGCAGATACTGCGCGAACAGGTAGAAGGTGGCCACGGTGCAGGCCTGGGCCGGGATGGGCAGGCCCACGAAGAACTTCTTGTTGGCGGTCTTGGTGATGATGTTGAAGCGGGCAAGCCTGAGCGCCCCGCAGGCCACCAGCAGGAACGAGGCCATGAGCCCCAGGTGCCCGAAGCGCGACAGCTCCCACTGGTAGACCATGATGGCCGGGGAAACGCCGAAGGCCACCAGATCGCACAGGGAGTCGAACTGCACGCCGAAGTCGGAGCTGGTGTTGGTCATGCGGGCCACCTTGCCGTCCAGCCCGTCCAGCACGCAGCTGACCAGGATGGCCACGGCGCAGTTCTCGAACTGCCCGGAGATGGCCCACAGGATTCCCATAAAGCCTGAGAAGAGGCTGGCGGTGGTGATCAGGTTGGGGAGGATGTATACTCCCCGCGCCGGAGGCTTCCGAACGGGTTCGTCCATGGTGTGTTACTCGCAGCGCTTCGCGATGACCGTCTGGCCGGCCGCAGTGCGCGTGCCGACTGTTACGCATGGTTGATAGCCCTGCGGGAGGTACACGTCAACCCGTGAGCCGAACTTGATCATGCCGTAGCGCTGCCCGCGCTCGACCGTGTCGCCCTTCTGGGCCCAGGGGATGATGCGCCGGGCGATGAGCCCCGCGATCTGCACCATGGTCCAGGTGGAGCCGTCCTTCTCGGCGATCTGCACGGCCAGGCGCTCGTTGTCCGAGGAGGCCTTGTCGAAGCTGGCGTTTATGAATTTGCCTTCCCAGTAGCGCATGGCGCTGACGGTTCCGGCCACGCAGGCGCGGTTCACGTGCACGTTGAACACGTTCATGAAGATGCACACGCGGGTGCGCTCCTCGCCGGTCATGGGGTCGGTGGCCGGGGCCACGATGATCACCCGGCCGTCGGCGGGGGCCACGGCCAGGTCCGGCTCGTGGGGCACGAAGCGCTCGGGGTCGCGGAAGAAGTTCAGGAGCAGCGCCAGGACCATAAGGCCCAGCACGGCGGGGATGGCCCAGCCCAAAAGCGCGAACACCAGGGTGGCGGAACCGGCCAGCAGGATGGAGGGCCAGCCCTCGGGAGTGAGCGAGATGTACGGCTTATGCATGCGGTCTATCCTTGGAATTGTGTCGTTATCTGTCGAATGGAAGTATTGAAGACTACCGGCCAAGCGCCTCGGGGCACAGCCGGGCGATCTCAGCCTCGAAGCCTTCGCGGTCCACATACAGATGGGCCTTGAGGCCCAGGGCGCGGGCGCGCTCCACGTTGCCGGGGTTGTCGTCCACGAACAGCGTGGACTCAGGCGTTAAGCCCGTCTCACGCAGGGCCAGCAGGAAGAATTCCGGCTCCTTCTTGGTCATGTTATGGTGGTAGCTGTTCAGCACCACGTCGAAATATTTGAAAAAATCCTGGCGGGAATCAAGAAGCGCCAGCCAGTCGGTCTGGTCGGACAGCATGGCCGTGGTCAGGCCCCGTTCGCGAAGGCGCGTGATGATCGGGGGCATCCAGGCGCGCACGGTGAAGCGCGAGAGGATGTCTTCGCGCCAGTGGGCCTCGTCGCCGACAAGGCCGGTGCGCTCCTTGAAGAGCCGCCAGAATCCGGCCTCGTCCGACCTGCCGAACACGTATCCGCTGTCCCACACGGCAGCAAGGCCGGCGCGCCAGATGACGGCCTCGTCCAGCCCGTTCTCGCGGGCGATGGCCTTCATGCCTTCGGCGAAGCCCTCCTCGGCCAGGACGCCGCCAAAATCGAGCAAAATGCCGCGTAGTTGGCAAGTATGCATCTGGTATTTCACATTCCCTGGAAATGTCGTAAGGAAGGGCTGAGTATCGTCTTCCACCCGCCAATGCAAGGAGAGCGCATGGCCTTTCTGCCGGTTCCGCAAGACCGAATGATTCAATTCAAGGAGCTTCTCGGGCTCACCGGGAAGCATGAGAAGTCTCTTGGAAAATGGGCCGACGTTTTCCTGCCGAGGGCATCCGAACTGGCCAACCGCATCGAGGAATTCGTCCGCTCCAGGCCGCAGCTGCGCATCATCCTGGAGAACCAGCCCCTGGGCAAGCTGAACAGGAACTGGAGCAACTGGCACACGCTGATCTTCACGGCGGGCATGGGCGAGGACTTCATGACCCACGTCTGGATGAGCGGGCAGGCCCACGTGATCCACAACGTGGACCACCGCCACGTGAGCCTGGCCTACAACCTGGCCCGGGCCTTCCTGCACGAGGTGGCCATCACCGGCCTGCCCGTCACCGAGCAGCCCCAGGCCATCACCGCCATCGACCGCGCCGTGGACTTCTCCATGCTCATCGAGACCGATGCCTTCGTCACCTTCGCCACCCAGTGCGAGCTGGAGGTCATCCAGGGCATCTCGCACCAGGTGCGAAACCCGGTGTCGATCATCGGCGGCAGCGCCCGCAAACTTCTGAAAATGCACCAGGGCGACGACGCCACCCGCGAGATCGCCGAGGTCATCCTGTCGGAGGCGGTTCGCCTGGAGCGCATGGCCAAAAACGTCAACGCCTACATGGACATCACCCAGCATCAGGCCATGTTCCACCGGGCCGAGCTCTCCGTGCTGATCGCGCGCGCCACGGAAAAGATCCTGGCCACAAGCCCCGTGCCCGCCTCGGCGCTCAAGGTGTTCCTCTCGCCCGAGGCCGACGTGCTCTCCGGCGACCCGCTGGAGCTGTGCATCCTGTTCGCCTGCCTGCTGGAGAACGCCTTCCAGTACGCCGACCAGCAGAACCCCAACATCAGCGTGACGTCCGTACCCAGCACCACCAAGGACGGCTTCGCCATGATCACCATAATAAACAACGGCGTAAGCTTCGACCAGGACAAGATGGGCCAGGCCTTCAGCCCCTTCCACTCCTCCCAGCCCACGGCCACGGGCTTCGGCCTGCCCATGGCCCGGGTGATCGCCAGCAAGTACTTCGGCAACATCACCCTGGCCCCGCTGGAAGGGCACGGCACCCGCTGCGTGGTGACCCTGCCCGTGTACGACGCCGCCAAGGCGGAGGCCGCCCGGATCGGTGCGTCGGAGCAACCCAATGGCTGACCCAGCCGACACGCGCGCGAGCGCCGCAGACCGGTCATCCGGGGACCCCAGCGCAGCCCGGACACCCTCCGGGGGCGTGGGCCAACCTGGCGAGAAGCCTATCCGCCTGGGCGTCAGCGCCTGCCTGCTGGGCCAGCCGGTGCGCTTCGACGCCGGACACAAGCACGACCGCTGGATAACCGGGGAGCTCGGGCGCTACGTGGAGTTCGTGCCGGTCTGTCCGGAGGTGGAGGCCGGGTTCGGCGTGCCGCGCGAATCCATGCGCCTGGTGGGCGACCCCGAAGCCCCGAGGCTCATGACCACAAAGACCGGGCGGGACCTGACCCCCATCATGACCGCCTGGGCCAGGAAACGCGCGGACGAGCTGGCCGCAGAGGACCTGTGCGGCTTCATCTTCAAGAGCAAGTCGCCTTCTTCTGGCATGACGCGGGTGAAGGTCTATTCCGAGAAGGGCGGCATGGCTGTCCACAAGGGCGTGGGCCTGTTCGCCAAAGCCTTCATGGAGCGCTTCCCTCTGCTGCCTGTGGAAGAGGAAGGCCGCCTGTTGGACGCCCGGCTGCGCGAGAACTTCATCGAGCGCATCTTCGTGCTGCGCTCCTGGCGCGAGACGGCCACGGCCTGCGCCCGCCCCGGAAGCTGCACCATGGCCGCCATCAGCGGCTTCCACGCCAGGCACAAGCTGCTGATCGTAGCCCACAGCCCGGAACACGCCCGCGCCATGGGGCGCCTCGTGGCCCACGCCACAGACGCCGAGAGCCCGGAGCTCCACGCCAGCTACGAGAAGCTGCTGCTGGAGGCGCTGGGCAAGCTGGCCACCGTGCCCCGCACGGTGAACGTGCTCCAGCACATCTGCGGCTACTTCCGCAAACTCATCACCCAGGACGAGCGCCAGGAGCTGATCGAAGTGGTGGATGCCTACCAGCGGGGGCTCACCCCGCTCATCGTGCCGGTGACGCTCATCAACCACCACGTGCGCGTGCAGGGAGTGGACTATCTGGCCGGGCAGGTGTTCCTGAAGCCGCACCCGCTGGAACTCAAGCTGCGAAACTACTTCTGACCAGGGCTCCGGGTACGTCATGATCACCGTTATCGGCTGCGGCGTCATCGGCCTGACCAGCGCCCTGAGGCTGCGCGAGGCCGGGCGCGACGTGCAGATCCTGGCCGAACGCCTGCCTCCGCACACCACTTCGGACAAGGCCGGAGCCCTGTGCTTCCCCTTCAAGGCCGGACCGCCCGAGCGCTGCCTGGGCTGGGCCGAGGAGTCGCTTGGCGTCTATTCCCGTGAGGCCGCCCTGCCCGGAGCCTTCGTCACCGAAACCGACTGCCTGGTGCTGGAAGCCTCCCCAGCCCGGAACATCCCCTGGCAGATGGCGCGACTGGGGCCGGAGCGCATGCGCCGCGCCACACCGTCCGAACTGCCCGGCGGCTACGCGGACGGCTTCGTGATCCGGGTGCCGCTCCTCCAGTGCGGACCGTACCTGCACTCGCTCATGGAGCGCTTCCTGGCTGCTGGCGGACTCATCCGGCAGGCGAGTTTCGAACGCCTGGAGGACGCCCCCGGAGACGCCATCGTCAACTGCTCCGGCCTGGGCGCGCACGTGCTTGCGACAGACGAGCTGGTCGCGCCGGTGAGCGGGCATATCCTGGCCGTGCGTCCTGCTCCAGCGTCCGCCCCGGTGCGCTGCTTCATATGCGAAGGGGGTACGGATACCGGCGGCGCGCCAACCTACGCCTTCCCCCGCCCGGACCGCTGCGTGCTGGGCGGCACCGCCGTGCACGGCGACTGGGACGAGACTGTGGACCCCGACGTCATCCGCTCCATCCGGGAGCGCACCGCCCGCATCGAGCCCGCCCTGGCAGGCGCGGAGGAAGTGAGCCGCTACGTGGGCCTTCGCCCCTACCGCCCCGAGGTGCGCCTGGAGGCAGGCCGCCTGCCCGACGGTCGGCCCGTGGTCCATAACTACGGCCACGGCGGCTCGGGCTGGACCCTGTCCTGGGGCTGCGCGGCGGAAGTCCTCATGCTGATCTGAGAGCCCCCGGCCCCCTACCCCATATTCACCGCCCCGGACAGCGCCTGCACGACCGGCTCGTGGTATGGGGGGTGCGCGTGGTACATGTCGGTGTTGGGAGCGCCTGGGCGCACCATGGGAAACACCATGGCCTCGCGGTCCACGCGGGCGTGGATGAGCACCGGGCCGCACGCGTTCAGGGCCTCATCCAGGGCGGCAGCCGGGTCCTGGCAGGCGTCCAGGTCCACGCCGGCCACGCCGAAAGCCTCGGCCAGGGCAGCGAAATCTGTGCCGCGCCCGTAGCGCGATGCGCTCCTGCGCCCGAAGAACAGCTTCTGCTGCTGCACCACCAGCCCCAGGCTCTGGTTGTCCAGGACCACGATTTTCACATTGGCCCCGGTCTCGGCCAGGGTGGCCAGCTCCTGGATGTTCATTTTCAAGCTGCCATCGCCGGAGAAACAGACCACCTGGGCCTCCGGGTCGGCCAGCGACGCGCCGATTGCCGCAGGAAGCCCGAACCCCATGACCCCGAGCCCTCCTGATGTCAGCCAGCGTCCAGGCGTCTTGAAGGGGAAACCCTGGGCCACGAACATCTGGTGCTGTCCCACGTCGGTGACGATGACCGCGTCGTCGCGCAATCTGGAAGCCACCTCCCCGATAAGCCCCCTGGCGCAGCCGGAGCAGTTGGCAGCTTCGGACGGAGCGGCTTTCGCCGTGGGCGCCTCGGCCCTGAACCGGTCCACGCGCGCAAGCCACTCGCGGCGGGCACGGCGTTCCACCAGCGGCAGGATGGCCGCCAGGGCCTGGGCCGCGTCGCGGGCGATGCCAAGGTCGGCGCGCTGGATGCGCCCCAGCTCGGCCGCGTCCAGGTTGATATGGATGATCCGGGCCTTGTGGCAGAAGCTGCCTGGCTTGCCCGTGGCCCGGTCGTCGAAGCGGCTGCCCACTGCGATGAGCAGGTCGCACTCGGCCAGTGCGGCGTTGGCGGCGTGGTGGCCGTGCATGCCGTGCATGCCCAGGCTCAGACGGTGCGCTGCGGGAACGGTGCCCAAGCCCATGAGGGTCATGGTCACGGGGATGTTGGACCGCCCGGCCAGGGCCAAAGCCAGGGCGGGCGCGTCGCCCTTGGCGGCCCCGCCCCCCAGGAGCAGCACCGGGCGCGAGGCCGCGTTGATCATGGCCGCAGCGCGGGAGGCCTCCAGGCGCGAAGGCAGCTCCGGCGACCACGCGCCACCGCTCCGCCAGTCGTCCTTTCCTTCAGGCTCTTCCACAAACTCCTGGCTCTGCACATCCTTGGGGATGTCCAGCACCACCGGGCCGGGCCTGCCCTCGGCGGCCGTCTGGAAGGCCCAGCGCAGGGCCTCGGGCAGCTCGGAGGCGTCTTGCACCATGCGCCCGGCCTTGGCGATGGGGCGGGTCACGGCCACGATGTCCACCTCCTGGAAGGCCTCGGTGCCGATCTGGGCCAGGGGGACCTGCCCGGTGATGCACACCAGGGGCACGCCGTCGCGCCGGGCGTCGGCAATGGCCGTGACCAGGTTGGTCGCGCCGGGGCCTGAGGTGGCCAGACACACGCCGGGACGCCCGGTGAGCCGGGCCATGCCCTGGGCCATGAAGGCCGCGCCCTGCTCGTGGCGGGCCAGCACGTGGCGCACGGCCCTGCTCTCGGCCAGGGCGTCGTAGAGGGGAAGGATGGAGCCGCCGGGAATGCCCGTGACGGTCCGCACACCCTGTTTCTCAAGGAATTTCACGATGTAGCGCGCGCCGGTGATGCTCATGGTCGACCTCCTCTCCTGTGTGGCCGGGTGGGTCCGGCGGGAGGTCTGGCGCTTGCCTGAAAAAGAAAAACCCCCGCCGGCGAACCGCGCCGGCGGGGGTTGAGTTTACGATGTCACGTACTGATCACAACCCGCATGGAGCGGCCGCAAGAACTACCTGGCGTACTACTACTAGGACGCTGGAGGATGCGAAGGCGCTGCGGGTCATGGTGGTCTGCATGGGTGGGACTTACGCCTGGCCTGAAAACCTGTCAATAATTTCAAGAGAACCGGGCTCTGCACGGACCCGGCAGGGCACGGGGCTGGGTGCTGTCCCGTCCGTGTCCTGGCGGGCGGGCTAGAACCGATTTGAAGACGATTCGTCGCCCGCCCGCCAGAACCCGTTCGGGACAGCACCCAGCCCCCGCTGAAACTTCAGTCTGCCGCGCTGGGACGCGAAGCTACTTAAAAGTTTTTGAAGGAGAGTCCAGAGAGGAAACTTTTTTCCAAAAAGTTTCCTCTCTGGCCGCCGGAGGCACTCTTCAAACTCTCAGCCGAACATGAGCCACTCCGGCTTGAAGATGAGCAGCACCCCCACGGCCAGAAGCACGACTCCCCCCACCAGATGGGACGCCCGACTGTAGCGTCCGGACAGGCCCGCCACCTTGAGCGTGACCATGGCCGCGATAAAGATCGCGGCGTCGTCCAGCAGGAAAACCGCGATATAGAGCGCCAGGAAGGCGTGATACTGCCAGCCCGGCAGGTCGTTCAGGGCCAGTATCTGGGTGTAGACCGCCGGGAGGCCCGCCGAGCAGACCAACTCGATGAAGTTCACCACCACGGCCAGCACGGCCACGCCCGCAGCCGCCAGCCACAGCCTGCGCTCGCGCGAGAGCGCCCGCAGCCGGTCCAGCACGCGCCTGCGCCCTTCGCCCTCGGTCACCCGGCAGACGCCCGCAGGCGTGATGAAATATTCGCGCAGGGAGAACGCGCCCCCGGCCAGGGCCAGCAGCCCCACCGCCGTCCGCAGCCAGCGCACGTAGCCCAGCGCGAACAGGACGTTCATCCAGGCGGCCAGCACCGCGTAGTACATCCCGGCGGAGGCAAGCAGGAACACGCCGCCCAGAATCCACATGCGGGCGCGGTCCTCCATACCGAGCAACAGACCGATGAGAAAGACCAGCACCCACATGGCGCAGGGGTTGAAGCCGTCCACGGCGGCGAAAAGCATGGTGAGCAGGGGCAGCGAGAGATCTTTGGTCCGGATCTCGCCGAAAATGGGCACTTGAAGGGTCCCCGGCGCACCCGCCACTCCGGGGCCAGACGCCTGGGGGTCGCCCGGAGAAGGGACGGGCCGCGCAAGCGTCCCGGAAGCCTGGCGACCAGCGAGCACCCCGACCAGGTCGCGGCAATCGGGCGAGCGGGCCTGCCCGACCAGGGTCTCGATGGCATGGCCCGTGGATTCCTCACCGAGCCAGCCGACAACGGACTTGTCGCAGATGACGGCGAAAGGCACGCCGGAGGTGGTCTCTCCGAGTTCGCTGGCCACGGCCTGGAACAGCTCCATGTTGGGCTGGTCGTAGACCACCTCGTAGGCGCGGACCTCCATCCAGGGGCTGCGCGCCGCAAGCGAGGCGAGGAAGGCTTTTTCCTTGACGCAGTGGGGGCAGCCCTCGGCCCAGAAGAGATGGACCACGACCTTGCCTTCGGCACGAACGTGTTCGACCCGCCCCATGAATGCCAGGGCGAGGGCCAAGAAGAGGAACGACACGGCACGACAGGGCGAAGCGGCGTGCGCCATGGGTGTTTCTCCAGGGCCAACCAGCCGCTGGAACGGACGGAGGCCCTGGAATCACCCTATGCACCTTGGCGCGCCCCCCGGCAAGAGGCATCCGCGCCATGCGAGACAGCCCCGGCGTTCACGAGGAACATCCGGGGCTGCCTTGAGGTCGGGATTGGCCGGAAGTTACGGCACGATCTTGAGCAGGTACGCCTTGGACGGGTCCAGGTACTTCCTGGCCGCCGCCTCGATCTGCGCCCCGCCAAGGGTGCGTATCTTGCCCAGCAGTTCGCGGTCGAAGTTCAGCGGGTAGCCCATGGTCAGGTTGGAGGCGGCCTCCTGGCTGCGGCTGCCCAGGCTCTGGCGCTCCTGGTAGTATTCGCCTTCCAGCGAGTTCTTGGCGCGCGAGATGCGCCCCTCGTCCAGGCCCTTGGCGGCCAGTTCGGCGGCCACGGCCTTGAAGCCGTCCATGGCCTGCTGCTCCTTCTCGGGGCTGGTGCCGATGTAGAAGGCCAAGAAGCCCGTGTGGGGCGCCTGCCACAGGAAGGAGGACACGGAATAGCCCAGGCCCTGCTGGTCGCGCAGGTCCTGGAACAGAAGCCCGCCCTGCCCTGCCAGCGCGGTGTTCAGCGCCTCCAGGGCCGGGGTGTCCTCGCTCAGCTTGCCGGGCACGGGGAAGATCCAGAACAGATGCGTCTGGTTGCGCTCCGGCAGGGTGAGGGTCATGTCGCGCACGGCGGACCACTGCGGGTCCGGGATGGCCGGGGCTGCCAGGGTTTCCCCCGACGCCAGGGACGCGGCCAGCTCCAGCACGGCCTTTCGGTCGAACACGCCGCACACGGCCATCACCCAGGGCATGGCGCGCTGCTTATTCCAGAAGGCGACGGCGTCGTCGGGGGTGAAGGCCGCCACCTCGGCGGGCTGACCGGCCCGGAAGTAGCCGTAGTGCCCCTGCGGATACAGGAAGGGGAACAGATGGCGGAAGGCCAGGCTGGTGGGGCGGTCGCTGGCTTCGGCGATCTGGGCCAGCTGGATCTTCTTGGCGCGCTCAACTTCAGGGGCGGCGAAGGCCGGTTCGCGCACGATCTCGGCCAGCACGCCGTTCACGCCGATGACGTCATGGGCGAAGCGGGCGGGATAGCGCGCGCTCAGGGTGAAGGTGTCGCGCCCGGTGCTGGCGGCCACGGAGGAGGCCCGCCCGGCCAGATAGTCCTCCAGCTGATGGGCGTTGCGCTTGTGCGTGGACCGGGTGAGCGCCTTGGCGGCTAGCTCCCCCAGGCCCTGCTGGGCCGGGGTCAAAAGCGCGTCGCCGCCGCGCCAGGTCAGGGTGACCGAGGCGTAAGGCATGGTGGGGTCTGGCAGCAGCACCACGGTGCGCCCGCCGCCGAGTTCCACGACCTCGGGCTCCTGGGCAGCGCCGACGGCCTGGGGGACGGCCTCGGCCTGGGCAGTGGACGGCCAGCCGCTCTTAAGCCCGGCCAGCATGGCCTGGGCCGAGGCGTCCGCCGCAGCCTGGTCGGAGCCGGGAGTCAGGAGCGACAGGCTGGCGTTTCCGGGCTGGAGATACGCCCCGATCAGTCCCTGCAACTGGGCCTTGTCCGTGCTGCGCACGTTGTAGATGGCGTTGGACTCGCCGTCCTGGCCGAAGCCGAAGAACTGGTAGTAGGCGACTTTGTTGGCCAGGCCGCGCAGGGTCTCCTTGGCGCGGTAGAGGTGGTCCTCGATGTTCAGCTTGGCGCGGTCCAGCTCCTCCTGGGTGAAGTCCTCGGCCTTGAGCGCGGCCATTTCCTTCACCAGGGCCTCCCAGAAGGCCGGGAGCTTGTCCGGGTCCAGGGTGGCCTCCACGGAGAGCATGCCTCCGCGCTCCAGGGTGATGGCCGACACGTCCACGTCGTCGGCCAGCTGGAGTTCGTAGACGAACTTGCGATAGAATTTCGAGGTCCTGCCGCCGCCCAGCAGGTCGGCCAGGATCTCCAGGGGGACGTCCTTGGCCGAGTGCATGCCGGGAACTGCGAAGTCCAGGCGCAGGGAGGTCTTGCTCCAGTTGCCGCTGGCGGCCTTGGCCTCGGGTCCGCCGGTGTTGGCGGGCAGGTCGGCCATGTCGGCGGGCAGCACGGGGCGGTCGTTCTCGAGCGAGCCGAACACGGTCTTGGCCTCGCGGTAGACTTCCCCCGCGTCCACGTCGCCCACCACAACCAGCAGCATGGACTGAGGCTGGTACAGGCGCTTCACGTAGGCGCGCAGGCTCTCGCTGGTGACGGCGTTCACCGTGTCCTTGAAGCCGATGATGGGGTGGCGGTAGGGTATCCCCCGCCATACCTGGGACTGGCTCATCTGGAAGAGGCGCTGTCCCGGTTCGTCCAGGCCGCGCTCAAGCTCCGAGATGACCACCTTCTTTTCCTTTTCCAGCTCCTCGGGGTCGAACTTCGCGCCGAAGATCATGTCCTGGATCACGTCCAGGCCCAGCTTCCACTGGGCGCTGGGCAGGTCGGCCATGTACTGGGTGTAGTCGAAGCTGGTGGCCGCGTTGGTGTCTCCGCCCGCGCCCTCGATGGCTGCGGCCACGCCGCCCTTGGGGCGCTTGGCCGTGGAGTTGAAGACCATGTGCTCCAGGAGGTGGCTTATGCCCTCCTGGCCCTTGGCCTCGTAGGCGGACCCGGCCCGTACGTAGAGGCGCTCGGCCACCAGGGGGAAGCGCTTGTCCTCCTGCACCAGCACGGTGAGGCCGTTGGGCAGTTTGGCCAGGAGGCGTCCGTCCTTCACGGGGACGTCCGGGGCCGGGGCCGGGGCCGGGGCCTGCGCGGAAACGGCCTGTTTCACGGCTGCGGTGGGGGCAGCCGCGCCTGACGCCGAGTCTGTCACGGGGCTGGGCGCGGGGCTGGGCGCGGCAGGGGCCTGCACGGCCTGTACTGCCGGAGCCTGGGCCGCCGGTTCCGGCTGGATTTTGATGTGATAGACGTATCCGGCGATCAGGGCCACAGCCACGAGCAAATATCCGAGAAGCCTGCGGGTCATCAGTGTCGTCACCTCGTAAACGATTGCGCGCCCGCCCCGGCAGGGCGCCGGATCTGAAGACGAAAGGCGGGGACAACGCCCCGCCTTCATAACGCATGATGCGTGTTCCGGCTAGGCCGGACCGGATGAAATCCTTGTCATCCTTGAAATTGTCAGGGACTCCCGGTCGCCTTGAAGGAACTCTCGAGCTTTCTCTGCGTCGCGGCCAGGATGCGGTCCATCTGTTCGGGGTTGCGCAGGAAAGCGGAGAACGTGCCAAGCACCACGTCCGCCGCCGGGGGAGGGGTCGAGAGGTCCATGGCGAAGGCCCAGTTGGGCGTCTCCCGGACGGCCTTGAGGATGCGCTGCTTGAGCGGGCTGTAGAAGGACTCGGGCACCCGCAGGTTGGGGGCCAGCGCGCCCGACCCCCGGCTCATCTCCATCTGGGGTTCCGCCATGGCGAAATAGGACAGCGCGGCCTTGGCTCCCGCCGGGTCGCTCACCCTGGAGGCCACCAGCACGTCGATAGGCCCCAGCGCCACGGGCTGGGCAGCCGGGTCCACTACCGGAAAAACGAAGAAATCGTAGCCTGACTCCTCCTCCCACTCCAGCTTCTCGTTGAAGAGGCCGATGGCCCAGGTGCCCATGAGGGTCATGCCTGCCTTTCCCTGGCGCACCAGCGCGGCGGCCTGCGCCCAGTCCAGGGATTCGGGAGAGGGGTTGAAGAACCTGCGCTCCAGCAGTTCGCGCCACATGGCGAAGGCGGCCCTCACTTCAGGGTCGCCGTAGGAGGCGCTCCCCTCCATGAGGCGCTGGCGGTACGCAGGACCGGCTGTGCGCAAAAGCAGGTAGTCGAACCAGAACTGGGCGGGCCACGCCTCGCGTGAGCCCAGGGCCAGCGGGGTGACGCCCGCCTGCCTGATTGCCTCGCAGACGTCCAGGAACTGCGCCCAATCCTTCGGCGGAGCCAGACCCAGGCGCTTGAAGAGGCGGACGTCATAGAAGAAGGCCACGAGGTGCTGGGTGACCGGGATGGCGTACTTCTTTCCGTCGTAGGTGCAGGCGTCGGCCACGGCATGCGAGAAGGCTTCGTCCAGTCCGGACTGCGCCCAGATGTCGTCGATGGGGACCAGATGCCCGGCGTCCACCATGGCCTGCGTCCTCGCTCCGGCCCAGTATGAGAATATGCCGGGAGCCCTGCCGCTTATCAAGAGCCCCTTGATGCCGCTTTTGAAGGTTTCGTGCTCCATCCCGGAGACCGACAGCCCTACGGGCGGGTGCTGGCGGTTGTAGGCGTCCACCAGCTCGCCCACGCCGCCGCTGAGCGCGCCCGTCCAGTAGTGCAGGAACTGCACGGAGGATCCGCCCGGCGAGGCCGGGACGTCGCGCGCGCAACACAGCAGGATGCAGACGGCCAGGGCTGTGCCCAGAAGCAGGCCGGATCTGTTGGCGGCACGGCAGGCGACGGTATTCATTCCCATGAACTGTCCTGTTGATTCCGGGTTGCAGGGAATGCCCAAGGCGCGACGTCCGGCCGGAGCAACTCCCGGTAGACACCCGAAGGGCAGTTTGGCTTGCACTTTACCAGAGGATTATTTGAAAGCAAGCAAGCCTCAGGCTGTCTTTCCCGGTGCGGTGCGCAATGCTAACGCGCCCCCTTCTGAAGGCGCGCCTCGAATTTCAACATGGACGAGCGGCTCCCGGCGTTGCCAACTTGATTTATCCACCCCATAAGGATAGGGACAACAGTGGGATGAAGGAATCCGGTAGTATTCCAACTCCCGGAAGAACTCTGTGAAGGAAGCCATGGCGAAAGCTCGGCCCTCAGTCCCCGGGACCATCAACATGGCCCTGATTGCGGTCATCACGACCGTTCTGGTCGCGTTCGGCGCAGTGGACTACCTGCAACAGCGCACCAGCCGCTACCAGGAACTGCACGCAGGCATCGCCTCCCAGGCCGACCAGCTCGCCTCCAGCCTTGCCCTGCCCCTGTGGAACTTCCAGGACGACCAGGCCGTCAAGATCATCGAGAACGCCTTCCGCGAGAGAGCCGTGGTGGCCGTCCTGGTCCGCGACACCATCACCCAGCGCGTGGTGGCGGGCAGAATCCTGGACGCGGACGGCGTGTTGCAGCCAACGGATTCGCCCCCCCTCTACGTGGACCCGCTCTCCTACACCAGCACCATCTCCTTCAATTCCCGCGACATCGGCGAACTGACCGTCTGGGGGACCCCCCGGCACGTGCAGGCCGCCTTGCGCCAGAGCCTGATACGCCAAGCCTTCAGCATAGCCCTGGTCAACGCCGCGCTGGTGGCCCTCCTGTCGCTCATCCTCAACAAGACCGTGGTGCGCCCCCTCAAGGCGGTGGAGACCTACGCCCTGGCTGTCAGCACGCGGGAGAAGGACTCGGTCCAGGTTCCGGGCGGCTTCCTGCTGGCGGAAATCGAGAACCTGCGCGACTCCATCGTGATCATGGTCGAAAAACTGCGGGACCGCTACCAGGCCCTGGAGACCTCCCAGCGCGAACTGGCCGAGGCGGAACGAAGCTACCGCGACCTCTACGAGAACGCGCCCGCAGGCATCTACCGGGCCACCGCCGGGGGACGCATCGTGTCCGCCAACGAGGCCATGGCCCGGATACTGGGCCATGAGAGCCGCGACACGCTCATCGACACCGTGCCCGACATGGACCGCATGACCGGCCAGGAAGGAGCGAGCGTGCAGGAAGTGCTGGCCACCCTGCGGGCCCGCGACGAAATTTCGGACATCAGGATGCGCTTCAGGCGCGCCGACGGCGACATCCGCATCGGCACCCTGCACGCGCGGGGAATCTTCGACGAGACCGGCCAGATGGTTGCCTACGACGCCATCCTGGACGACATCACCGACCGCACCCGCGCCGAGCAGCAGCTCATGGAGGCGCACCAGTTCATCCAGAACATCCTGGACTCCATGCCCTCGCAGGTCATCGGCATCGACGAGGACGGGCTCATCACCCACTACAACACCGCAGCGGCAGCCGCCTCGGTCGCGCCCACCAACTTCATGGTGGGCCACCCGCTGATCCAGGCCTTCCCCAGACTCGCCGCCCACATGGAGCACATCCGCGAGGCCCTGCGCGAAGGAAAGCCCGTATCGCTGGTCAACCAGCCGCACATGTCCGAGGGCCACCTCCGCCAGGAGAACATCCTCATCTTCCCGGTCACGCGCGGCGGGGCTCGCGGGGCGGTCATACGCCTGGACGACGTGACAGACCACGCCAAGATGGAGGAGCTCATCCTCCAGAGCGAGAAGATGATGTCGCTTGGCGGGCTGGCCGCTGGCATGGCCCACGAGATCAACAACCCCCTGGCCGGGATTCTCCAGGGGGTGCAGAACATCATGCGGCGCACCTCGCCGGAGCTCAAACCCAACATCGACGCTGCCAACGAGGCCGGGTGCACCCTGGACTCCGTACGCGCCTACCTGGAAAAACGAGAAATATTCGAATTCCTGGCGGGCATCCGCTCATCCGGCGAACGCGCGGCCAAGATAGTGGCCAACATGCTGAGCTTCACCCGGCGCGCCCAGACATCCCCCTCGCCCAACCGCCTGGACCAGCTCATCGAACGCAGCGTCGAGCTGGCCTCCACGGACTATGACCTGAAAAAGAAGTTCGACTTCAAGCAGGTGGAGATCGTCCGGGAATTCCAGCCGGACATGCCGCCCGTGCCCTGCGCGCCCATGGAGATCGAACAGGTGATCATCAACCTGCTCCGCAACGCCGCCCAGGCCATGGCCTCCCACCCCAAGGAGGGCGCCCAGCCGCGCATCGTGCTGCGCCTTCGCCAGTCCGGCGACATGGCCGAGATCGAGGTGGAGGACAACGGGCCTGGCATCAAGGAGAAAAACCGGCGCAAGGTGTTCGAACCCTTCTACACCACGAAGAAGCCCGGCGAAGGCACGGGGCTCGGCCTGTCCGTGTCCTACTTCATCATAACCCGAAACCACGGCGGCACCATCAGGGTGGAGTCCGAGCCCGGAAAGGGAGCGAAGTTCATCATCCAGCTCCCCCTTCGGGCCTGAGATCCATCACACCCAGCCAACATACCCGGAGCGACCGATCACATGCAGCGAATTGCGTTCCTCATTCTTGCACTGTTCTTCTGGGCGCTTCAGCACCTGTCGTCCCCCCACGCCGCCGCTTTTGCGGCGCCGCTGACCATCCTGACCGAGGAGTTCCCCCCGTACAACTACACCGAGGACGGTCGTGTCCGGGGCATCTCCACGGACGTCCTGCGCCTGATGCTTGCGGAGGCGGGAATGGACGTCCCGGCGGAATCCTTCCAGGTTCTCCCCTGGTCCAGGGCCTACAAGGACGCGCTGTCCCACCCGAACACCCTGCTCTTCTCCGCTACGCGCACCAAGGAGCGCGAAGGGCTGTTCAAGTGGATCGGCCCCATCGCCCCCAACCGCAACGTGCTCCTGGCCAGGAAAGACAGACATCTGGTCATCAGCGACTTTTTGCAGACCCTGCGCCTGCGGGTGGGCGCGATACGAGACGACGCGGGGGAGCAGCTCCTGGTGGCCAGGGGCTACCCGCTGAAGTTGATCGACCTCACCTCGGATGCGCGCTCCAACCTCTTGAAGCTGGAGAATGGCCGCATAGACCTGTTTGCCTACCCGGAGACGGTCTTCAAGTGGCTGGTGGCCCAAAACCGCAGGAACGTGGACGACTACGAGACCGTGTTCGTGCTCCATGAGGGCCACGTCTATTTCGCCGTGAACAAGAACACGCCGGACGAGACCGTGGAGAAGCTTCAGAAGGCCCTGGACGCGCTGAAGGAGTCCGGCAAGGTGCAGGAGATCATCGAGAGCTACCTGCGCTGACCGCCGTGCGGCGGGAGCACGTCCCTCAAGGCCGGGCGGAACGGCCCCCAACCTCACAACAGGGGGCTGGCCCGCAACGCTGCAACACCACCTCCGGGTTCGAGGCCGACTCGGACGCCTCTCTCGTGTTGCGTCCTGGAAATCCGTCCGCACGGATTTTCAGAACAAACAGCTGAAACCATTTATTTAAATCTTGAAATACATATTCGTGTATTTCAAAATCGCGACACTAGGCCGGGCAGGCTCCGCCGCAGTAGTTCTTCACGAACTGCCCGATCTGGGTGGAGAGGTGCACGCACTCCCTGCCCTCCAGGCAGCCCTGGGCGTCAGGGTACTCGACATACGTTTTGAGCTTGTGATCGCCTTTCTCAAGTTCCACCACCCAGGCCTTCTTTTCAGGGTCCTGCGTCACCTTCATGGGCAGGTTGTGCTTTGCGATCTCAGGATAAAAAGACCTGATCTTCGCGGCAAGTTCGTTGGCGTCAATGGACATGGCTGGCCTCCATTATGGATGAAATTGGCCCTTTCTAGCACGCCGGGGTGACCGTGACAACAACCGCCCTGGTTTTCCGGCTTTCCCCTCGACAGCGCCCTATACAAAAAAGCCCCCGCCGCCTGACGGCAACGGGGGCTTATACGATCAGTCCGGGGGGGCGCTTACTCGAAGATCTGGCGCACCTTGGTCAGGGTGAAGTCCTTGAGCGACAGCCCCTCGTTCACCGCGCCCACCAGCTTCAAGGGGCTGGCGTAGCGGTTGTCCGCCCAGGTGAAGGTCAGTACCACCTGGGTGGGCGTGCGCTCCGAGAGCGACACCAGGAGCGGGCGGATGTCCACGGTGCGCGCGCCGCGCTTGGTGACGCTGTACCAGGGGAAGTGGTCCTGGGCGATGAACGCGCGCCACTGGGCCAGACGGGCCGCCGCCTCGTCCTCGGGCAGCAGGTACGTGAGCAGAAACTCCTCGGCCACGGGCTGCGACACCTTCTTGCCCATGCCAAGCTCATCCACGGACAAGACCCGCAACCCTTCGGGCAGCGAGGCGTCCAGGCGTTCGGCAATGGTCTTTCTGTCCCGGGGCTCGCGCAGGAACAGGCCGAACCACTCCTGAAGGCTCTCCACGCCGACCGGCAAGGCCCAGCCGAAGGAGATCATGGGCATGGGATGGAACCCAGCCGAAAACGACGGCTTGAGGCCGGAACGCCTGAGCGCCCGCTCCAGGACGTTGCTCAGCTCAAGCTGACTCAAGTACGCGGCAGGCCCGGTCTTGGAGAACCACACCCGGTAATGCCCGGCCTTGCGGGTGAGCTCCTCGCGGGCCGCGGGCGGCGTATTCAGCGGCCCCTGGCGCGATTCGTCCAGCACGGAGGTCTTCCACTCCGGCTCCTCTAGGTTCAGGCGGGGGCGCACGCCGGGCGCATGCAGCTCGGGCTTTGCGCACAATTCGGAGCAGGCGCCGCACTGGCGGCAGTCGCCGAAGCGGCAGTCCGGGGTGTACTTGCCGGACAAGGCCCGCTCGCGCTCGGTAAGCAGATAAGCCTTGGACACGCCGCAGCGCAGGTGGTCCCAGGGCAGGGGCGCGGCGGTATCGCGCGCATTCAGGTACGCGTGCGGCTCCACGCCGCAGTCCTCGAAGGCCTGCTCCCAGGGGGCCAGCTCAAGCATGTCCACCCAGCTGGCGAACAGCGCGCCCAGCTCGTAGGCCCGCTCGATCACCGGAGCCAGAGCCCGGTCGCCGCGCGAGAACACGCCTTCCAGCCAGCTCATGCCCGGCTCGTGCCAGCGCACCGTGACCTTCTTGAGGTGGTACAGGCGCGAACGGATGAGCCCCAGGCGGCGCTCGGTCTCCTCGCGCCCGATCTGCGCGTCCCACTGGAACGGCGTCTGGGGCTTGGGCACGAAGGTGGACACGGACACCGTCACCTGAAGGCGTTTCGCGCCCGGCGGGGCGCAGCGCAGCACCTTCTGGGCCAGTTCGGCGATGGCTTCCAGGTCCTCGTCGGTCTCGGTGGGCAGCCCGATCATGAAATAGAGCTTGATGGACTGCCAGCCGGCGGCGAACAGCCGCGTGGCGTGGCCCAGGATGTCCTCTTCGGTGATGCCCTTGTTGATGACCGCGCGCAGGCGGTCGCTGCCCGCCTCGGGCGCCACGGTGGCCCCGGTGCGACGCAGCTTGTTCATGAGCGCCAGCATGCGCGGGGTGAGCGTCCCGGCGCGAAGCGAGGGCAGGCTGATGGCCACCTGGTCCGACAGGCAGCGCGTGGCCGACTGCTCGAACAGGCTCTCAAGTGCCGAGAAATCGCCGCTGGAGAGCGACAGGAAGGACATCTCCTCGTACCCGGATGCCGTCAGGCCCGCGTCGGCCAGCTCCGCCAGCTTGGGCAGGCTGCGCTCGCGCACCGGGCGGTAGATCATGCCCGCCTGGCAGAAACGACAGCCGCGCGTGCAGCCGCGCGCGATCTCCAGGCTCAGGCGATCATGCACGGCCTGACCGCAGCTGACCGCAGGCAGCAGCGGGAACGGGGCGTCGTCCAGGTTGGCCACCACGGCCTTCTCCACGTGGTCGTAGCCGGGAACGAGCGGAGTCGTCGCGTCTTCGAAAAATGCGGGCACGTACACGCCCGGCACATCCTTCAGGATCATCAGCTGCCCGCGCCTGTCGAGGCCCTTCCCGCGCATCTCCCCGATGATCTCCAGGATGCGCGGCAAGGACTCTTCACCATCGCCCAGCACCATGGCGTCGATGAACGGGGCCAGCGGTTCGGCGTTGAAGGTGCAGCCGCCGCCCGCCAAAATCAGCGGATGCGAGGCGTCGCGATGCTCTGCCCTGATCGGCAGCCCGGCGAGGTCCAGCATGAAGAGGACGTTGGTGTAGCAGAGCTCGTGCGTCAGGTGGAAGGCCACGGCGTCCATCTGCGCCAAGGGCGTGTCGGACTCCAGGGTGCACAGGGGCGCGCCGTGCTCTCGCATGATGTCGGCGGCGTCCTTGGCCGGGGCGTACACCCGTTCGGCCCAGAACTCCTCGCGACGGTTCACGGCCTCGGCCAGGATTTTCTGGCCCAGGTAGCTCATGCCGACCTCGTAGAGGTCGGGGAATGCGAGCGCGACGCGGACCGAGACCTGCTTGGGGTCTTTACGGACCGCGCCCCATTCGGCCCCGGCGTAGTGGCTGGGTCTGGGAAGAAGGCGCAGGATATGGCGCATGATAAAAAAAGGCCGGACGCGCGCTGGTCGCATCCGGCCTTGAGAAGTTCTACGTTATTTCAGGATGAGGCCCGAGCCGCCCTTGCCGGCGGCGGGAGCCATCTTGTTCAGCATGCTCAGGTCGCGAGCGGAAGAGATGGTCAGGTTCGAGGTGGCCTCGAGGTACTTGTTCTTGAGTTCCTCGGGGAAGCTCTTGAAGGTGTACAGGATGTGCTCGGGCTTGATCGCGCCGCTGATTTCGGTCTCGAACGGATAGCCGAAGGGCAGGAGCACCATCTGCACGCCCTGCTGAGTGGGGACGGTCTGGAGGATGGCCACTTCTTTCAGGCCCTGGGTCTCCTCGTCGAACTTGCCGAGGACGGTCTCCCCGTTGATGATCTTCACCAGGCGGATATCGTAAGGCATATCGGGACTCCTTGGAGGATGAATTCGTAAGAGGAAGGCAAGACGGCTTTAGTTATGTTCGCTGGCGGCAGGTGTCAAGGCGCGGCGGCGTAACGGGGCATGAAGACCGTCAAATGGCAGGGCAGCACATATGTAATCGCTTAAAACAGGATAAAGCTGGACAATGTGTTACAGCTCAAGCATATACAAACCATGGCTTGCCGGACAATTCCGAACAACACCTTACCCAACCAATATGATAAATCCCACTGGAACTATCGGAAACGTTTTAGGCGATGCCCGAGCTGAAACGGACAAACTACTGTCTGATTCGTTTGTTGAGACTCCAGACTTTTTAGCGCTCTCGACTACGAATGATTTTAATTTTGTTGTCGGCAGACGTGGCACCGGCAAGTCAGCCCTTTTTATCAGGTTACAAAAATTTTTCCGAGACAACAGACTCTGGGTTATCAAAGATGCACCCAAAGAATATGAAGCCCTCGAACTGCATGCTACCATTGAGAAAATAACAGACGACTATCGTCAAGCACGCGCCATTGTTCGAATAGCTTGGAGGGTAAGCGCTCTAATCACTATACTTTGCGAAGCAGAAAAACACTACAAGTTTTGCAAAAGCGAAAGCTATGACTACTTGAACAAATTTAAAACCAACCACTCTTCCCTATTAAAATCTTCGACGTTCAAACGATGCACCCAGATAATTCAAACATGCATCAAACCATCAGAAAGCATAGCGCTCATCCCAAGTGTTATTGCTTCTGCGTTTGAGGTTGAACACCTCCAGAAGAACATCAGCGCAGCTCTTGTGCACATTAAGAAACGGATAATTTTTCTTTTCGACAACCTTGATGAAGGCTGGCAACCACGGCGCACTGACTCAGCTGTCCTTGGAGGATTAGCCGCGACAGCAGCGGAATTTAGGGACAGTCAAAGCCCTATTCATGTTTTGCTTTTCATCCGGGACAATACCTTTAGGGCATTGTCCGTATTCGACCAAGACTTTTCTCGACATATAGAGGGGAATACCCTCCGACTTAGATGGAACAAGGACGGCCTATTCCATCTCGTCGCCCTGCGACTCAGGAAGTTTTTTGACATCCATGACATCGAAAACGACACTAAAATATGGAATAGATTTGCAAAGAATGACATCTCATACAAAACAGGATTTGAAAAATGCCTTCAACACACCTTATACAGGCCGCGCGACATACTCGTCCTTTTAAACTGCACATACTCAATAGCATCACGGTCAGGAAGAAAAGAAGTTATCGAATCTGACCTCGACGAGGCGTCTAGACAAATATCCCAAGACAGAATGCAAGACCTCCTCAAAGAATACGAAACCGTATTCCCTGGCCTCGAACTTCTCATACTCCACTTCAAGGGGCACAGCGCTGTACTTGACTACGAAAAGTTCACAATGGAACTTGAAACAATTATATCTGAAAGCACCTTTTCAGACCAAAAAGAAAGCGACTTCGCAATTTTGAGCAACGCGAAGCAAGCGTTCTACGCATTGTTCAGCATTGGCTTCGTAGGTATGCATGACGTGGCAACTAACAACTATATATTCTGCCATGACGGATCACCTGCAACAATTGATGTAACACAACACGACCAGAAAGTTTGCATTCACCCATGCCACTGGAAAGCCTTAAACCTCGAAGTTTCAGACCTACAAGACATTCCTCTCGACCAAATACATGATGATTTAAAAACAGAGAGAAACCCTGCTGTTCAAGACTTTCGAATGAAGCTCATTGGCCAACTCATATCGGAACTACCAAAGACACCACCTGGAAACGAGGGCGCTGCACAATTTGAAGACTGGGTATTTCGTGCAGTTCGTATTCTATTTTCCGGGAAACTTAACAATTTTCAACTCAAGCCGAACAGCAATTCCGTGCAAAGAAGGGATATCGTTGCCACAAACAACGGTGACAAAGGTTTTTGGAGAAGAATCCTTGAAGACTACAGCACTAGACAAGTAACATTTGAAGTGAAAAACTATGAAAAGATTGGCCCTGACGAAGCACGACAGGCCACAAGCTACCTATCTGGACCATATGGTAATTTTATAATAATTGTGACAAGAGGCAAGAACGAGGGACTCACAGAATCTGAGAAGAGTTGGATAAAAGAAATGTGGGATCAGCACAAGAAAATGATATTTACTATTCCATCTGATGCACTTGGACGATGTATTAGCAAACTCAGAAAAAGCACAGAACGATTTGATTACACAGAAGACTTTCTAACAAAAAGACTTGATATATTTGTCAGACACTATCTATCTTTAAAAATAAAGCGCTAACATCCCACATCAATACAAAAAGACACGACATAACGGCACATTTACAGACAAGAAACGACCTTATTTAATCGACACACCGTCTCATATGCTGTGAGCGCCACCTGCGCAGCCGCGTCCCAGCTGAACTCCATGGCCCGCTTGACGCCTTTGGCCTTGAGTTCCCCGCGCAGCGTCGCGTCTCCCTCAAGCCGCGCCATGGCCTCGGCGATGGCCCGGGTATCCAGCGGATCGACCAGCAGCGCCGCGTCCCCGGCCACTTCCGGCAGGCTGGACACGTTGGACGTTATCACCGGCGCGCCCAGGCTCATGGCCTCCAGCACCGGCAGGCCGAAGCCCTCGAACAGCGACGGGTACACGAAGCCCAGGCAGTTGGCGTACAGCCAGGCCAGCTCGGCGTCGTCCACGTAGCCGGTCAGCTTCACCCGGGAGCTCAAGCCCAACTCGTTCACCGTGCGGGCCATGTCCTCCATGAGCCAGCCGCGCCCGCCAGCCAGCACCAGCGGCGTCTTGCCCGGCATTTGGGCCAGCGCCTCGAACAGGGCCTTCTGGTTCTTGCGCGGCTCGATGGTGCCAACGCACAGCCAGAACCCGCCCGGCGTCACGCCCCGCAAACGCTTGGGCGCGCGCATGGGGCTGTCCGCCGTAAAGCGGCTGGCCAGGTGCATGATGGCGGTGCGCTCGCGCGGGTAGTGCGGGTAGATGCGCAGGAAGTGGTCCAGGCTGGCCTTCGAGATGCTGAGAATGAAGTCCGCGCGCAGGCTCGCGCCGAACACGCCCTCCAGGCAGCCCACGCGGTTCTGCTCCGTGGTCCACTGCGGGTTTTCCAAGAATGACAGGTCGTAAAGCGTATAGACCAGCTTGGCTTTGCTGAGGCCCGTGGGGCAGAAAAAATTGTTGGAATGCACGATGTCCGGGTTGCCGAGGCGCGCCTCGAAGTCCGCCGGGGGGTTGCGCCAGAAGGTCTTGCTCTTTTCGAACCAGCGGAACGTCGGCCCCATCGTACAGGCGTTCCCCGGACACGCGCAGGCCTTGGGGTTCGGCTCCCAGTACAGGTCGCCGAAGTGCGGATAGAACACGAACTGCGTGTCGCGCGACGCCAGCGCGTTCACCAGCCCGTAGGCCAGGTAGCCGCAGCCCGCCTTGCCCGCGCCCGTCTGGCTGACGTCGAAGCCTACGCGCATGATGTGGCCGCCATCCGCCCCACTACCTGAGCCACGACTTGACGACGCGCCACAGCGACCCGGAAACGCCCCTGTTCCACCAGACGCTGGCCCCCAGGGTGGCCGCCGCGATCAGCACGGTGGTGTACTTCTTGGCGGGATCGAACCCCATGGTGTCTCGCAGCAGCGTGTGCGCCCAGTTGCACAGCCACTTGTCGGGTACGTAGCCGAGCGAGTCGCGCATCATGTGATTTATCTCGGTGTGCACCTGACGGCGCTGCCCGAGCGTCTTGTTGTCGGGATAGAAGCGCGACCCGGCGAGCTTTCGCCCGATGTAGTCGAAGCGCATCCCGGCAAGCCCCATGCGCAGCCAGAACTCGTAGTCCATGCAGTAGCGCAGGTTCACGTCCGGCAACCCGCACCGCTCGATGACGCGGCGGCGGAAAAACAGCGCGGGCTGGCAGATGAAGCAGACCTCTTCCAGGCGCGTCAGATCAAAGGGCTCGGTGGGATAGTCCTCGATGAAGGAGTCGTCCACGTCGATGTGGTCGGCCATGCCGTACACCACGTCGCACTCGGGATGCGCCTCGAAGTGGTCCATCACGGCTTTCAGCGCGCCGGGGTAGTACACGTCGTCGGAGTTGAGCCAGCCGATCACGTCGCCGGTGGTGACCACGAGCCCCTTGTTCAGGGCGTCGGTCTGGCCCTTGTCCTTCTCGGACACGAAGTGCAGGCGTCCCTCGAAGGCCTTGGCCACGTCGGCGGTCTCGTCGCAGCTGCCGCCGTCCATGATGACGTATTGGAGCACGACGTCCTGGGACAGGACGGACTCGATGGTGCGGCGGATGAAGCGCCCCTGGTTGAACGACGGGGTGATGACGGAAAGCGTTAGCATGTGGAGCTCCCGAGGAAATCGTGGTGGCGCGAGCCCGTGAGCGCGAGCTTCAGGCAGCGTATGCCGGACGCGGAATCGAAGGCAACCTCCAGGCAGCCGCCGTAGGGGCTGGCCAGCTGCCTGATGTCGAAGGTCTGGCCGGGGGCCAGGGTGCGGCGCGGTGCCAGGAGCTTGCCGTTGAGGAAGGCCTCGCAGGTGACGGCGGTCGAGCCGTGGTTTGCGAACCGGGCCTCGATGAACTGCCTGCCCGACGCCGGGCCGAAAGCCGCGAACACGCGGGGCGACACCGCGCCGTCCGGACAGACGCCCTCGCACACCGCGCTCTGTCCGCCCAGGCCGCGCATGGCCTCGTCCAGCAGGTCGATGTAGGCCTGGGCCATGTGTTGCGGCCCGCCAAGCTCTGCCGCGCGGGCGCGCCCCCTGGCGGCGAGGTCTGCGGCAAGGCCGGGCTCGAACTCGATGCGGGCGATGGCCGCGGCCACGTCTTCGGGCTTGCGGGGGTCGAAGTAAAGTACGGCGTCGCCGCCAACTTCGGGCAGGCTGGTGACGTTGGAACACAGCACCGGCACGCCAAGCGACATGGCCTCGGCCACGGGCATGCCGTAGCCCTCGAACAGCGACGGGAAGATGAGCGCCAACGCCCCGCCGGTCAGCGCCCCCAGGTCGTCGTCGGACACGTACCCGGTGAACAGCACGCGCCCGGAAAGGCCCATGGCGGCCACGGCCTGCTTGAGCTCGGCGGCCAGCCCGGTGTCCGCGCCGGTCAAAACCAGCTTGAGCTGGGAGTCCTGGTGCGCGGCCGCGTGCAGCCCGAAGGCCGTGAGCAGCACGGCGTGGTTCTTGTGGGGCCAGAAGTTGGCCGGGAAAATCAGGTATTTGCCGCGCGTGAGGCCGAAGCGGGCAAGGGCGGCCATAATCTCGGCGTCGGGCGGCAGGCACAGGCGCTCCGGCAGGCAGATGTGCACGGTCCGGACCTTCTCGGGCGGCAGGTTGCCGTACTCCAGCACGGTCTGGCGCACGTAGTCCGAGATGCAGGCCAGCCGGGCGCTGCGCTTGGCCGCCAGCTGGAAGGTCTGGTCGCGCCCGCGCGCCTCGGCGTCGGAGAAGAACTGCGGATAGTAATGGTATTGCAGGTCGTAGATGATGGACACCAGCGGGATGTCCTCATGCTGGAAATAGGGCCGGGTGAACGGGCAGAACCAGACGTCGATGGGCCGCTTCAGGAGCTTCTTTGGCGGCTTGGCCTGCCATGTGCGGTCCACGGCGATGGCTGTGAGGTTGGCGCTCTCGATCTCGCGCAGCTCCGGCAGCACGTCCGGGCTGGCCACCAGCACGAAGGTCCAGTCCGGGGCCATGGCCGCCATGGTCTCCAGCAGGTTCAGCGTGAAGACCTTGGCCCCGCCGTTGGCTCCGCCGGGCAGAAGCGGCAGAAGATCAACGGCGACGAGCGGCTTCTCGCCCGGGCGGCGGTCCACGGCCAGACCCGGAACCAGACGGCGCAGCGCCCGCCAGCCCAGGTCCCACCAGCGCCACAGGGTGCGGTTCATCATGAGCATCCGGTCGAACAGGGCCGGGAGCGGCGCTTCGGCCCGAAAGCCAGAGGAAATATCGCGGATGACCGCCTTGAAGTCGTCGTTATTCATGTGGATTATCCGTTGGAGGCGGGCTGGTCGTCCAGATCGAGGCAGCCGGGCAGGAAGGCCGCACGCGCCGTGCCCGGCAGGTTGGCCACGCCGTGATGCGTCAGCTGCACCGGGGCCGTGTCCGTGGTGCGAAAGGTCACGGCCAGACTGCCCACGTTGGAGAGACTTGAGAGCACGGTGTTGCGCCCGTCCAACTCCGGGTGGGTCATCTCGGCGCGCCGCGCGAAATCCGCCGCGCTCATGGCGGTAAGCCCCACGCCGAAGGTGTACTCGGCCACGGCCAGATCGAGCTTCACCTCGTAGACGAAGCGCAGGATGCTCCCGGCGGGGACGAGTTCCGGCACGCGGCAGTCGTACTGGAGGGTGTTCTTGCCGAACACGATGACGCCCTTGTCGCTGATGAGCTCCACCCCGGCCACAGGCACTTCCAGGGGCGCGTCGATGCGGTACTCCACGTAGAAGTGGGCGGTGTCGCCCTGCTCGAAAGCACTCGCCGGTTGGCCGGTGCAGTCCAGCACGGCCACGCGCAGGCACTGGGCGAAGCCTGATTCGGCACGGCCCGCTGCGGAGATATCCAGGAAGGAGGCGTCGCTGGGCCAGAAGTCCTCGCCGCCGAAGCCTTCCACGTCTGCCGGGAGGGCGTCAAATGTGCAGGAGGTGGCCGGAGTGGCCGCAGCCGAGAGCATATAGAGCTTCACCGCGTCCATGGACGGCCCCAAAAACTTCACCTGTCCGCGCTCCAGGTACAGCGCGCGCGTGCAGAACTGGGCCACGTCGTTCATGGCGTGAGACACCAGCACCACGGCCACGCCCTTCTCCATGAGGCTTTGCAGGCGGGCGTAGCACTTCTGGCGGAAAAACACGTCGCCCACGGCCAGGGCCTCGTCCACGATGAGCACCTCGGGCTCCAGGCAGATGGTCACGGCGAAGGCCAGACGCAGGAACATGCCGGAAGAGTAAGTGCGAACGGGCTGGTCGATGTGCGCGCCGATGTCCGCGAAGGCCAGGATCTCGTCCAGGCGCGATTCTGCCACGGCGCGGGGCACGCCAAGCACGGCGGCGTTGATGAACACGTTCTGGCGGCCCGTGAAGTCCGGCTTGAAGCCGCTGCCAAGCTCCAGGAGCGCGGCCACCCGGCCCGGAGTCTCCACGCGCCCCGCAGTCGGCGAGAGCACCCCGGCCAGCACCTGCAGGAGCGTGGACTTGCCCGCGCCGTTTCGCCCGATAATGCCGAAGGCCTCGCCGGGCGCAATGGTGAAGGACACGTCTTTGAGCGCCCAATGCTCCTTGTAATAGGTGCGCCCGCCCACGGCCAGGAGCTGTCGCAGGCGGTCCTGCGGGCGCTTGTACAGGTGGTAGACCTTGCTCAGGCCTTCCACGCAGACCAGATCGCTACAGGACATCCGCGAACACCTTTTTCAGCTGCATGAACCACGCGAAACCGAGAAGCAGAAAGACGACTGCGAACCCCGTCACCAGCGCCAGGGCCGTCCAGTCGGGCTGCTGACCGAGCAGCAGCGTGCGCCGGAAGTGCTCGATCACCACGTGCAAGGGGTTCAGCGCCAGGATCGGCTGGTAGCGCTCCGGCACTGCTGACAGCGGATAGACGATGGGCGTCATGAAGAAAAAAAGCTGCATGAAGGCCGTGATCATATGGCCCACGTCCTTGGCGGCGACCCCGACGGGAGCCAGCCACAAGCCAAGCCCCGCGGCCAGCAGCACCAGCGGCACGTAGCCGAGCGGAGCCAGAAGCACCGTCTCCGGCAGGCCCGCACCGGTGAGCACCCGCGCGGCGCACACCAGCCCAAGCGACAAAAGCGACTGCACGGACAAGGCCAGGGCCACGCTTACCGGCAGCACCTCCAGTGGGAAGACCACCTTTTTGACGAAGTTCACGTTCTCGGCCATCACCGTGGCGCCGCGCGCCGCAGCGCCGGAGACCACCTCGAAGCAGGCCAGCCCGGTGAGCAGCGACAAGGCGAACTCCATGACACCGCCCTGGCCGGAGCCGCTCCAGCTGGTCTTGAACACCGCCGAAAAGACGAAGGTGTACACCCCGAGCGTCACCAGCGGCGTGATCAGGCTCCAGAGCATGCCGAGCTGCGTGCCCTGGTAGCGCCCGGAGAACTCCAGGCGGGTGAATTCGCGCAGAAGTTCGCGACAACGCCCGAAATGGGCGAATACTCCGATGGGAGAGGCCAGGGCCAGGCTCTGGCGGATGGTGGAGGCCAACCCCGCAGGGGGCTGGGCCAGTATGATCTTGCGCATGAACAGACTTGCCTATTCCACAAATTTGGCGCATGTCAACGCGCCGGAGCCACCTTCATGCCACAGGTTTTGCGCGTCGGCATCGACGCTAGCCCCCTGGCCTATCCCTACCGCACCGGCATAGGCCGTTACCTGGAGTGCATCCTGCCGCATCTGGCGGAGGCTGCGGGCGACTCTGCGCGCTTCACCCTTTTCGCCGGGAAGCCGCTGGTGAACCCGGTCGCGCTTGATCTGGTGGCCCAGGGCAAGGCCCGCGCCGTCACCGCCAACGTGCCGTCTCTTTACGCCTGGCAGCAGACGGGCATGCTCCTGCAACGCCTGATGAATCCCCAGGATGTTTTTTTCTCGCCAGACGGTCTTTTTCCGCCGCTCCTGCCCGGCAAGGCCGTGGGCATGTACCACGACGTGCTCTGGCACGCCCACCCGGAAACTCTCGCGTGGCACATCCGCACCGTGTTCACCCTGCGCCACAAGGCGGGCTTGAAGCGCGCCGACCGGGCCATCACCGGCACCCACGCCTCCAGGAACGAGATGCTGCGCGTGTTCGGCAAGGTGGCGAACAAGCTGGAAGTGCTGCCAAGCTACGGCGTGGACATGGCGCATTTTCGCCCCCCGCGCGAGGACGAGGCCCATCTGGCCGACGATTTCCGCGAGCGCATGAACCTGCGCACGCCGTTCCTGCTGACCGCCGGGAACCTCCAGCCCCACAAGAACCTGCGCGTGGTGCCCCAGGCCCTGGATATCTTGCGCAAGCTCGGGCGCGACATCCCGGTGCTGGCCGTGGCCGGTTTCGGCGACCAGGAGGCCCTGAAGGCGTCGCTGCCCGAAGGCTTCCCCGAGGACAAGGTCCGCTGCCTGGGCTACCTGCCCGAGGCCGACCTCTGCCAGGCCTACCGGCTGGCCCTGGCCTACGTTTTCCCGTCGCTTTATGAAGGCTTCGGCCTTCCCGTGGTGGAGGCCCAGTCCAGCGGCGCGCCCGTGATCTACGCCCAGGCCACAAGCCTGCCCGAGGTCTCCGGCGACGCGGGCTTGCCCTTCGATCCGCAGTCGCCCGAAGATCTGGCCGTGAAGATCGCCAGCATCCTGGACGAACCGGACCTGCGCAAGCAGATGGTGGCCAAGGGGTTCGTGCAGTCCTCCAAGTACCGCTGGGACCGCGCGGGCGAAACCCTGTGGCGCGTGCTGCGCGAGGCGGCGGGGAAGTAGGACATGCCAGCCCTACCCAGAATCACTGTCGTCACGCCGTCCTACAATCAGGCGCGGTATCTGGCCCGCAACCTGGACAGCGTCTCCTGCCAGAAAGGCGTGGACGTGGAGCACATCCTGCTGGACGGCGGCTCCAGCGACAACACCGTGGACGTGATCCGCGAGCGCGGCGCGCATCTGGCCTTCTGGCGCAGCGAGAAAGACGCCGGGCAGACAGCGGCGCTCATCGAGGGCTTCGAGCGCGCCACCGGGCAGGTGCTCTGCTGGCTCAATTCCGACGACTACTTCTGGGACGATCTCGCCCTGTCTCGCGTGGCTAGGGCCTTCGCGGACAATCCGGGCGCGGCCATGGTCACGGGCGACACCGTGCTGGTGGCCGACGACGAGACCCCGGTGATGATGGACATGGTCTGGCGGCCAAGCGCCCGGCAGATGCGCTACAACATGGCCGTGCCGCAGCAGTCCACCTTCTGGCGAGCCGAGGCCTACCGCGCTGTTGGCGGCATCGATCCGGCCTTCAGCTACTGCATGGACTTCGACCTGTTCCAACGCATGAGCCAGGGGCGCGGCATCGTGCGCATCCCGCACATCCTGGCGGCCTTCAGGCTCCAGCCCGCGTCCAAGACGGCCACTTGGGGCGACGTGTTCCGCGAGCAGGTGGCAATCTGCCAGAACAGATACGGGAAGGGGCTAGCGCATAAGCTGGCCGTGAAGGCCGTGACCATGGAGATCAGGCTGGGGGCTGCGCTGGCCCAGATGCAGGCCATGCTCTCCGGGCGCGAACTGCCCTGCCTGGCCAACGCCCGCTGGGAGCCCTGCCGGGCGTATGCCAGGAAGAAATTCGGGCTACAGTTCTAGAGAGTTCTCCCCCCTTATCCCGACTACTTCGCATCCTGATCACTCGTCCACGAAGGCGATCCATAGCCTGTATCCGGCCCAGTCCGGAACGATCTGGACGAGGAGCACCCCTTACTATACTATTTAAGCGTCAATCGACAAACATGGCGTACAGTCATGCTTCCTTTTTGGAGTGCCAGTGCTATCAGGAAGTAAAGAAAGACGGTGGTTAGGGCTCCCTGCATTTTTCGTTTTCTATTCGTTCGCCCTGCTGCTGAGTTCACTTTGGATCGGCGCAACGTCTGATGCTGATGTCTTTTCCCCGTCTAGCGGCCTGATCCTGGCCGCGCTCCTTCTTGCCGACATCAAACATCGTCTGCCCATTGTGTTTGCTGCGTTGACGGTGAATATTCTCTTCGGGCTGGTCCTTGAGCAATCAATATTTCTCAGCGTCGTCAACTTCGGCTGCAACATCGGCGGAGCTTTCCTCGCTGTCCATCTGGCAACCAGGATTCTCGGCAGCAACGTCAAACGGCTAGGCTTGAAAGAGTCCATCGTCCTTGTCTGCGTTGGACTGCTTGCAACAGCAGTGGCAACCTCCCTGTGCTGCCTCCTCCTCGCGGAAGCCCTGGACTGGAGCATCACGTTTAGAGACTGGCTTCTTTGGTGGAGTGCGGACTTTCTCAGTGTCGTGCTTTTCCCTCCGCTTCTCCTGTCCTGGCAGAAACAGGACTTCCGCATTGCGTCACTGCGGAAATTTTCCCGAAAAGCGGAGCTTGTTGGACTCATGGTCCTGCTTACGATGTTCATACACATGACGTTCGGCAGGCCAATGGACCAGGCTTATGTCTTTCGCTATCCGCTGATACTCTGCCTGGCGTGGGCTACCCTGCGCTTCGGCAGAAAAGGGATCACCGGCGCTGGCCTGTGGGCTGCCGCACTTTCCGTGTGCTGGGTATCGCTCGGCCTGAACTCGTCCAGCCTCATCGACGTTCCCTTGACGGTTCAGCTTCTGGGCCTGAATTTTTTCTACGGGTCGCTGTTGGCGACATTGACCGGTCTTGCCGCTGCAGCAGAGGAACGCAAACACGCGTCTGAAGCACTCCGGGCCAGCGAGGCCCGGTACAGGTTCCTCTTTGAAAAATCCCTTGTCCCCATGGTCGAGATCGACATGCATGCGCAATTCCAAAAGGTGAACCAGTCTTTTGAGGAATTCTGCGGGATCGGCCGGACCGCGCTGATCGACAAAATGACGATCCAGGAGTTCGTCCATCCGGACGACCTGCCGCAGAGCAGGCAGTTGATGGAAAAGCTGATGCAAGGCGACATCAGCTACTTCATTCAAGAGAAGCGCTACGTTGTGGATGATGGGAGAACGAAGGATGCGCTCGTGTTGGTTCGAGGTATTTTCGATGCCGACGATCACTACAATGGAGCGTCAATATCCATCCTGGACATCAGCGAGAGAAAGCAGAGAGAGGCCGACATGGCCTTGGCGCTCAAGGAAAAGGAGGTGCTTCTCATGGAGATCCACCACCGGGTAAAAAACAACCTGCAAATAATCATGAGCCTCTTAAGCCTCCAGGAGCAGGGCGAGATGAGCCCTGACGCGCGACGTATTTTGAGCGACAGCCGGGGCCGGGTTATGTCCATGGCGCTCATCCATGAACAGCTTTATAACTCCCAGGTGTTTTCCAGAATTGATGTCCGCAGCTACCTGAATGAACTGCTTCCCCGGCTGCACACCGCATACAGGGGCGGTTGCGCCGTTGAAATCAGGCTGGATGCGCAGCCCGTCACCTTGTCGCTCGATCAGGCCATACCCTTCGGCCTGATAACGAACGAGCTTGTCACAAACGCTTTCAAGCATGCCTTTGAGGGAAGGCGTGAGGGGTTCATTGCCGTGAGTGTGAATGCCTCAGGCGACATGTTCACCTTCTCGATTGAAGACAACGGCGTCGGATTTTCAAATGATCTGCCCATAGACTCGCCCGCCACTCTCGGACTGAAGATGAGCGCCCTGTTAGCCAATCAGCTTGGCGGAACCCTGACCACAATCGCCTCCTCAGGCGGGTCACGGTTTCAATTGGAATTTCCTCTTAAATAACGCTGCCCGGTGTGCCCGGCGTTCCGTCCAACCATCACTCCAGAGGCGACCGCCACCGGTGGACAGGGTTGCGGCTGAATGCGTTAGGACCTCTTGCCCCGTCCTGCTCCTGAAATGCCCCAGGTTCCAGAGCCTTCAGCCATCCTTCTCCGGGCAGTCACTGCCGAGCGCATCCATCACGCCCCCTCTCCCCTGCTCCCTATTCCGATTGGATTTTTGAATTTGCCATCCGCCCTTCAACGGTAGCATATCGACTTTTCCGATACTCGCCATAGGGAGAAGTCATCATGCCGGTCATCATCGTCAAAGCCCGCCAGGGCGTCATCAAGGACCAGGCCGCCAAGGCCAAGCTCATCTCGGGCATGGCCAAGGCCTTTGCCGACGCCGCAGGCGATGCCGCCTTTGCGGGCAGGGCCACCGTCATTCTGGAAGAAGTCCCCGACGACAACTGGGGACGCGGCGGGGAGCAGGTCTCGAAGTGATCCGGCTTCGCGGCGTGGGCCACAGCTACGCCACAGCCTCCGGCGCCGTGGTGGAGTCCCTGGCCGGGGTCGATTTCGAGGTCGAGCGCGGGGAGTTCGTCAGCGTGGTGGGCAAGAGCGGCTGCGGCAAGTCCACGCTGCTGGAAATCATGGCCGGGCTCAAGAAGCCTTCGGGCGGCTCGGTGGAGATCACCGGCAGGACCGCCGGGCGCGATTTCGGCTGGGCCGGATACCTGACCCAGGCCGATTCGCTCCTGCCCTGGCGCACCGTGCTGGACAACGCCTGCCTGGGCCTCACGCTGCGGGGGCGCTCCCGCGCCGAGCGCGAGCGCCACGTGCGCCCGATCCTTGAGCGCTTCGGCCTGGAAGGGTTCGAGCGGGCCTATCCGGGCGAGCTGTCCGGCGGCATGCTCAAGCGCGCCTCCCTGGCCCGCGTGCTGGCCTACGACCCCGAAGTGCTGCTCCTGGACGAACCCTTCGCCCCCCTGGACGCCCAGACCCGCGAGACGCTCCAGGCCGACCTGCTGGACCTGTGGCGCGACTCGAAAAAGACCGTGGTGCTGGTCACGCACGACATCACCGAGGCCGTGCTGCTCTCCGGGCGCATCGAGGTGCTTGGACCGCGCCCGGGCCGCATCGTGGACACCGTGCGGGTGGACGCGCCCTACCCGCGCGCCATTTTCGATCCGCGCAGCGCCTGCGCCCTGGCCGATGCGGTCCACCGGGTGCGCCGCGCGCTGGGCACGGACGACCCGCGTCAGACCGGGCAGTGCCCGAATGCCCAGATGGTCCCGCCCGATTCCCCCACCGCAAGCGCCGCCAGCCATGCCCCTGCCTGCTAGAACCTTCCTGGCCCGGCTCATGCTGGCGGGCGCGCTCCTGGGTTTGTGGGAGGCGGCAACGGTGACGGGGCTGGCCGATCCGTTCTTCGTGAGCAGCCCCTCCGCCGTGGGCGCGGAACTGTGGCGGATGCTGCACGAGGCCACATTCTACAACCACCTGTGGATGACCCTCAAGGAGACCCTGGCCGGATTCGCCCTGGGCGCGATGCTGGGCCTGGGCGCGGCCCTGTGGCTGGCGCTCACGCCCTTCTGGTCCAAGGTGCTCGACCCGTTCCTGATGGTCCTCTACGGCATGCCCCGCGTGGCCTTCGCCCCGCTCTTCGTCATGTGGTTCGGCCTGGGGGCCTTGTCCAAGATCGTGTTCGCCTTGTCCCTGGTGTTTTTCGTGGTCTTCTACAGCTGCCACGCCGGGCTTCGGGCCCTGGACGCCTCGCTGGTCAATTCGGTGCGGGTCATGGGGGCCAGCCGCAGGCAGATCCTCGTCCATGTGGTGCTGCCCTCGCTGGCCCCGTGGGTGGCCTCGTCCTTGAAAAGCGCGGCGGGGCTGGCGCTCCTGGGCGCGGTTCTGGGCGAGTACGTGGGCAGCACCGCCGGTCTCGGCTGGGTGATCAACACCTCTGCCGGGCTGTTCCAGACTTCGCGCGTGTTCGCCGCGCTGGCCGCCCTGGCCGTCGTCGTCCTGGTCATGCACGCCCTGCTGGGGCGTTTGGAACGGTGGCTCACGCGTTGGCGCGTGGGCAGCCACGCTTTGTAAAAACAAGGAGTATCAAGCATGCGTTGTGCGCGCTTCGTTCTGGCGATGGTGATGGTTCTCGGCCTGGCTCTGCCCGCTGCGCAGGCCTGGGCGGCACAGCTTGAGAAGGTGCGCTGCTCCGAGGCCGTACGCGGCTTCTTCTTCCTGCCGCTCTACCTCGGCCAAGCCCTCAAGACCTTCGAGAAACAGGGCATCGAAGTCGAGTTCGTGCCCACCCAGGGCGGCCCGCTGGCCATGCAGGCCCTCATAAACGGCGACGTGGAAGTGTGCGCCATCGGGCACGGGCAGGTGGCCAACCTCTACGCCCAGGGTAAGCCCACGCGCATCATCTTCGAGATGCAGGACAAGTGCACCTTCTACCTGGTGGGCAAGCCCGGCGTGGCCTCCCTCAAGGACCTGGGCGGCAAGAACATGGGCGTCACCAAGTTCGGCTCCGAGACCCATGGCGTTGGCCGCGCCCTGGCCGCCTGGGCCGGGTTCGACCCCGAGACCGGCATCAACATGATCGAGACAGGCGGCATGGGCACCATGGCCGCCGCCCTGGAGGCCGACCGTGTGCAGGCCGCCCTGGCCTGGCAGCCCATGGTGGGCAAGCTCGAACAGGCCGGAAAGGCCAAGGTCCTGGCCACGCTGAACACCGCCGAGGACAGCGCGCGCTACTTCGGCTCGCCGGACTACTCCTTCTCGGTGCTCCAGGTGACGCCCGAGTACGCCAAGGCCAAGCCCGAGACCCTGAAGCGCTTCGTGGCCGCCGTGCTCGAAGCCCAGACCTGGCTGCGCGAGCACTCCGCCGCCGAAGTGGCCAAGCTCGCCGCCCCCTACTTCGAGGGCATGAGCGAGGCCGACATCGCCATGTCCGTGGACCGCGACCGCCAGGCCTTCTCCGCCTCGGGCATCGTCAGCCGCCCGGGGCACGACACCGCCCTGCGCATCTTCCAGGACGCCAAGATCCTCACCAAGCCCGTGGCCTTCGAGGACCTCGTGGACAACAGCTTCACCGAGGCCGCCAAGGCGCTCAAGAAGTAATGAGCCTCCTCGCCGGACTGGTCTACCCCATCAACTCGCTCCCGGCCGCTCGTCTGAGCGGCCGGGGCATCGACGTGCTCTGCCACGACGCCGACGCCAAGCTCGACGCCGTGGCCCGCTACTACGAGCAGGTCGACGCAGACCTGCTGTTCTTCTTCAGCGACATCGTCATCCAGGCCGAAGCCCTGGGAGCCTCCCTGGCATACAGCCCGGCAGGCATGCCCCGCGTGGCGGCCAAGACCGCCATCCCTGCGGGTCCGGCGCGCACCTCCGCGCGCATGGAGGTCAACGCCGCAGTGACCTCCGGGCTCAAGCGCGCGTTTCCCAGCAAGCCCGTGGCGGGCATGGTATACGGGCCGTTCACCGTGGCCGGGCAGGCCATGGGTGAGGAAGCCCTGATGCGGGCCTGTCTGACCTCCCCGGAGGAGGCCCGCGCCGCCGTGGCCAAGGCCCTGGAAGGGGCGCTCGGCTACGCACGGCTTCTGCTGGACGCCGGGGCCGACGTGCTGTGGGTGTCGGACCCGTTCGCCGGACTCCTGCCGCCAGCGCTCTTCGGGCAGTTCGCAGGAGACCCGCTGGCCCGCCTGTTTGACGCGCACCCGGACGTGCCCAACGCGGTGCACATCTGCGGGGACATCGGGCAGCTTCTGGCCAACGTGCTGGACACCGGGGTCCAGGCCGTGAGCTTCGATCAGGTCATGGACCTCCTGGCCGTGGAGGACGCCATGCCCGCAGGCCGGATCATCATCGGCAACATGGACCCCCTGGCCGTGGCCGATGCGCAGAGCGCGGGCGCTCTTGCCCAGGAGGTGGACGCCCTGGCCCAGACCATGGGGACGCATCCCGCGTTCAGCCTGTCCACGGGCTGCGCCCTGCCGCCCTCGACCCCGGTGGAGAACGCCGCCGCCTTCGTGGACGCCGGGCACGCGGCCATGCGGGCCGTGGCTCCCGGCGCGAGCCTGCTCTACGGCCTGTCCGCCTCGGTGGAGGCCGGAGACCTGGAGAGCGCGGCGGGCATCGTGGACGTGTGCCTGTGTTCGGGATTCGATCCCCTCCTGGTGCTTGGCGGCGGGCTCATGCGGGCGGTGCGCAAGCAGAGCGCCCTGTACGAAGCCAGGAAGAGCCATCTGGCGGACATCCTGCTCATGACCGACGCCCTGAACGCGGGCATGAAGCGCCTTTCGCCCCATCTGCCCAAGACCAGCGACGCCGTGCGCATGGTCTTGGGAACCGCTGCGGGGGACCATCACGCCATCGGCAAGGACGTGGTGGGCGCGGTGCTCGAAGCGCAGGGCATCAAGGTTCTGGACCTGGGAGTGGATGCCGGAGCCGACGCCTTCGCCAAGGCCCTGGCCGAAACCGGAGCGCCCTTGGCCGGGATATCGGCCTTCACCAGCCAGGCCAGGGCAGCCCTGCGCGCCATGGTGCCCGCCATTCGGGAAAAGGCGGGCAGGCCCGTGGGCATCCTGGTGGGCGGGGCCGCCACCAGCCAGGGCTTCGCGGCTGAGATCGGCGCGGACGCCTTTGCCAAGGACGCTGCCGCCGCCGCCCGCGTGGTCAAGTCCCTGCTGGAGAAATTTCCCGGACGCGACTAAGACCCTCCCCATGCCCAATGCCGTGCCCGCCATCCCCCAGAGCGTGCTGCGCTACCTGCGCATTCAGCCCGGCACCCACGCCTGCGCCGAGGCCCAGCCCCTGTGGCTGGAAGCGCAGGCCTTGTCGCAGCCGCGCACCTGGCAAAAGAACCTGAGTTTGGACGAGTTCCTGGATGCCTTCGCGCCCCATGCCGCAGGAAGCGTCGACCTCTCGCGCACGCTGGCGGGCTGCCACGAGGTGGTGCTCATGGCCGTGACCATCGGCAGCGCCCTGGAGACGCGCGGGCGCGAGTACTTCAGCCAGGGCAGGCCGTTCGCGGGCTTCATGCTGGACCGCATGGGCAGCTATCTTGTGGAGGCCGAAATGCGCGGCCTGCACGCCGCAGTACGCGCCGGGAACGCGGCCTCGGGCCTGGTCACCTCGCGCCGTTATAGCCCGGGCTACAAGGATTTTTCCCTGGAAGCGCAGGCTCACTTCATGCGTCTGATTGCAGGCGCCCTGCCGGGGCTTTCCCTCTCGTCCGCGTTCATGCTCACGCCTGACAAGAGCGTCACGGCGGTCTGCGGGATCAAGACTCCCGATTGAATTCTACGCCACGCCGCCCCTTCCCTCCGGGGCACGGCGTGGCTATAACCCCGCCCATGCGCATAGCCATCAGCTGCCGAAGCCTGGAGTACGCCTCCGGAGGCGTGAAGGAATACCTGGTCAGCCTCCTGAACGAGCTGCTGGCCATCGACACCCGCAACACCTACGTGCTCATGCATTCCCAGGTGCAGTACTTCGGCTCCTTCCCCGGTGCTGAAGAGGTGTCGCTTTACTGCTCCAACCGTCTGCTCTTCGACTGGCTGAAGCTGCCCGCCGCACTCAAGAAGCACGACATCGACCTGGCCTTCTTCCCGTCCTCCAACATGCCGCCGCGCGTGCCCTGCAAGGCCGTGGCCGCCATGATGGACCTGGGCTACTTCCACGGCGACCAACGCATGTACCGCTTCGCGGACACCCTCTACATGAAGCGGGCCATGGCCTACACCGCCCGCCGGGCCGAGCGGCTGCTGGCCATCTCGGACCACACCCGGCGCGATCTGGTGGACATCCTGGGCGTGCCGGACCAGAAGATCACGGTCACGCATCTGGCCGCCGACGACCTGTACCACCAGCCTGTGGCCGAAGACGAAGTGATGCGCCTTGCCAGGCGTCACGGCCTGACGCGCCCCTTCTTCCTGTACACGGGCAACATCTCGCCGCGAAAGAACCTGAAGGCCCTGCTGGAGGCCTTTGCCGCCGTGAAGGACCGCGTGGACGCCGACCTGGTGGTCACCGGGGGATTGTCCTGGGGTGACGGCTGGAAGGACTGGGTGGCCTCGCTCGGCGTGGCGGACCGGGTGCACCGCCTGGGCTACGTGGAACGCCAGGACATGCCCGCGCTGTACGCGGCCTGTCTGGCCTACGTGTTCCCGTCGCTTTTCGAGGGCTTCGGCCTGCCCGTGCTGGAGGCCCAAGCCGTGGGCGCGCCGGTGATCTGCTCCACGGCCACAAGCCTGCCGGAAGTGGCGGGCGACAGCGCGCTTATGATCGACCCACTGGACATCCCCGGAATCTCCAAGGCCCTGGCCGATGTGGCCGACGCCCAGACCGGCCCAGCACTGCGCGAAAGTTTGACGCAAAAGGGCCGCGCCAACGCGCGCCGCTTCTCCTGGCGCGACACCGCCCAAAAGACCCTGGACGTGTTCGAGCAGGTGCACCGGGGAGAGTAGCCCACCCTGCGGGCTGCGTCATCAACCCGACGCCCTCAGAGTGGTCACGGGGCGCCCACGGGGCAGACGCCCTCCCCCGCCAACACCGCCAGACCCGGGCTACGCCCCGCAGCTCATTCGACCGGCAAGCGCCTATCCGCGCCGTTTCGTCCTCTCCCGGCATGGCCGGGCATCTCACTGTCCGCTGATTCTTTTTCGCTTTCTTGCTCCGTCCGGTAACCCTGCCCCCCAAAAACCCGTCCAATAATTTGTACCGACCGGAGCAACGCGCGCACTGTCCTGGATCCAGGCCCCGGAACGTACCGACCAAACGAGCATCATTTAGGAGTAAGAATCATGAGACGTACCACCCTGGCTCTCGCCGCCGCCATGCTGCTGGCCTGCGCGGCGGTCGCATCCGCCGCCACCGAGGTCAAAATGACCGGCGACGCGCGCATCCACGCCACCTTCTTCGAGAATCAGAACTTCACCGGCTGGAACGGCACCGGAACCAAGACCAACGACGCCTTCACCATCTGGCAGCGCTTCCGCCTGCGCACGGACTTCATCGCCAACGAGAACCTGAAGTTCCGCCTGGGCATCCGCGTCAACAACACCCCCTGGGGCAACGGCACCTACACCGTGGACAACCCGACCGTATCCATCGACGTCTACCAGGCCTACCTCCAGTTCAAGTGGCCCAACACCGACGTGGAATTCACCATCGGCATGCAGGACTGGGGCCTTCCCGTGTCCTCCGACACCCTGCTGAACGCCAACCCGGTGTTCGGCGGTTCCCGCTCCGCCGCCGCCGTGGTGGAGATCCCGGTGATCGACCAGTTCAAGATCGTGGCCGCCTACACCCGTCTGCTGGACACCAACCGCGACTTCGACACCACCACGACCCAGGTGGCCGACGAGTTCGACGCCTACGTGCTGGCCCTGCCCGTCACCCTGGACGGCTTCAAGGCCACTCCCTGGGGCATGATCGCCGTGGCCGGAAAGAACGCCAACTACAGCGTCAGCTCCGGCAACGCCGGCGCCACCCTGACCACCAACCTGGCCTCCGCCGGTTCCCTGTACAGCGGCACCAGCAACGCCCAGAACATCTACTGGTGGACCGGCGCGGCCTTCGCCGTCACCGCGCTCGACCCGTTCAAGTTCTACGCCGACGTCATGTACGGCGAGGGCAACGCCTCCGACCACAAGGCCAACCGCCGCGCGGGCTACTTCTTCGACGTGGCCGCCGAGTACACCGGCCTTGACCTGCTCACCCCGCAGCTGACCTTCTGGTACTCCAGCGGCGAAGACAACTCCATCAACAACGGCTCCGAGCGCATGCCCACGGTCATGGGCTACTGGGGACCCTCCACCTCGTTCCTGTTCGACTCCTCGCAGTCCTTCACCCGCGGCTACATGGGCGTGAACCCCATCGGCTCCTGGGGCGCGGTGTTCTCGCTCAACAAGATCTCCTTCATCCAGGACCTGACCCATCGCCTGACCTTCACCTACGCTCGCGGCACCAACTCCTCGAGCGCCCTGCGCGTCGCCAACACCCTGTGGGGCGTGGGCAACTACGTGCAGATGGGCCGCGACCTGACCGAGAAGGAATACGTGATCGCCATCAACCTGGATCACCAGTACAACATCTATGAGAACCTGGCCGCCATCGTGGAGGCCGGTTGGGCCCACGGCGACTTCCAGAGCTCCGTGTGGGGACGCCGCATGGTGAACCAGGCCGAAAACGGCGACTCCTACAAGGTCGCCGTGGGCTTGCAGTACAAGTTCTAACCCGGTTCCGAACCGGATATTTGGCGCGGCCGGGGCGAAAGCCCCGGCCGTTTTGCGTTTATTGCTCCCCCACGGGGCCTTCGGGCGGCCGGGCGAACGGCCCTGGCCAACGTCTATCGCCCAGACGATAGTCGCAGTAACCACATCTCCATATAGGCGAGGGAAGTTCCATCAGGAGTCCCCCATGCATACCCGGCAATCGGCATCCGCCGACAACCGTCTCATTTATGTCCAGGCCGCCGCCCTTGCGCTGACGGCGGTCCTTGTCGCCCTGCCCCCCTCGCTGCTTCCCGCTTCCGTGCGCATCGCGGCTGCGCAGGTCGCCCTTGCCGCAAGCATCGCCTTCGCGGTGCTGCTCATGCGCCGAAACAACCGCCAGCTGGCGCAGCTTGACGATGTGAACAACCAGCTGGACGAATCGCGGCAGCGCGCGTCCCGGCTCGAAGACGCCCTGCGCGAAAGCCCCGTGCCGCTCCTGGTGTTCGACGCCGAGGACCGCCTGCTGCTGGCCAGCCGCACCTTCACCGGCCTCACCGGGCTCACCCCCGATCCCGCCCAGACGTCTGCCGAGGCCCCCACCCTGCGCGCCCTGGCTGGCGAGGAGCTGTGGGCCAACCTGGACAATGCCGTGTTCCCCGAAGGGCACACCACCGCCATCCCCGCCGCAAGCGCCGAAGCGCTCAAAGCCAGGGCCATGTTCACGCGCACCGCTTCCGGCGCGCTTTTGCACCTTGTGCCCCTGGCCCAGCAGCGTCGCGCCCTGGAGGCTGCCGAGCGCCAGCGGGCCGTGATCGTGGAGACCTCAAAGAGCCTGTGCACCCTGGCCGCCAGCCTGGAGGAGGCCGCCAAGGGCTTCGAGCAGGAGGGAGGCCGCCAGACGGATCAGGCCAGGCAGCAGAAGCGCAACACCGACTCCGTGGCCGCCGCCATGGAGGAGATGGCCGCCAGCGTGGCCGAGGTCGCCCGCAACGCGCAGGCCACGTCCTCGGCTGCGCAACAGGCCAGCCAGGCCGCCAAGGACGGGGCGGAGCTGGTCAGCGGAACGACGCAGGGCATAGATAAAATCAGTTCTGCGGCCGGGGGCCTTTCGCGCGACCTTTCGGCTCTGTCCACCGAGGCGGCGGAGATCGGGCGCATCATCGGCGTCATCAACGACATCGCGGACCAGACCAACCTGCTGGCCCTGAACGCCGCCATCGAGGCCGCCCGCGCGGGCGAGGCTGGAAGAGGCTTTGCCGTGGTGGCGGACGAGGTGCGCAAACTCGCCGAAAAGACCCTGGGAGCCACCAAGGACGTACGCCTAGCCATCGAGACCATCCAGCGCGCCGCCACCAACGCCGTTGACTCCATGACCGACACCTCACGGCTCGTGGAAGAGACCAGCGGCCTGTCCACGCGCACGGCCCAGGCACTGGAGCGCATCCGCGACGACGTGACCGGCATGGTGGAGCGCACCGCCGAGATCGCCACCGCTGCCGGGCAGCAGTCGACCACGGCCACGGAGATCGCCCTGAACGTCGAGGATGTGGACCGCATCGCTTCCGGCTTCGTGGACGCGTCCGAGAACCAGGCCCAGGAGGCGCAACGGCTGGTGAAGCTTTCAGCCGATCTGTACGAGCTGGCCCGCACCGTGGGCGGCGGGACCTGCTCCTGATTGCGTAGTCTTAACAATCTTGCCAATTCACGGGCATGCGGGTAATCATGGCCGCTCACCATCCATGACAGGAGCGGACTTCACGGCATGCCCCATCTTGTATTCGAGGACGTTTCCGTCCGCTTCGGCGGTCTTTTGGCCCTGTGCGACGTGAGCTTCGAGCTGCGCCAGGGCGAGATATTAGGCCTCATCGGCCCCAACGGCGCTGGCAAGACCACCGTGTTCAACGTCATCACCGGGGTCTATTCCATAAGCTCCGGCAAGGCCACGTACGACGGCGCGCCCCTGGCCGGGACCCCGCCGCATCGCATCCTGGGCATGGGGCTCGCCCGCACCTTCCAGAACATCCGCCTCTTCCAGAACATGACGGCGCTTGAAAACGTCATGATCGCCCAACACGCCCGGACGAAATCCGGCGTGGCGGGCGCGGTTTTGCGCCTGCCCTCGCAAAAGGCCGAAGAGGCCCGCATCCGCGACAAGGCCCGCTGGGCGCTTGATTTCATGGGACTTGGCGACCTGGCCGACGAGGAGGCGCGCAACCTGCCCTACGGGTTGCAGCGCCGCCTGGAGATCTCGCGCGCGCTGGCAAGCGTCCCCCAGACCATCCTTCTGGACGAACCGGCTGCGGGGCTGAACCCCACGGAGTCCTCGGCCCTGATGGAGGACATCTCGCGCATTCTGGAGCTTGGCGTGAACGTGCTCATGGTGGAGCACGACATGAAGGTGGTCATGGGGCTGTGTTCGCGCATCGTGGTGCTGGAGCACGGCGAGAAGATCGCCGAGGGCGCGCCTGCCGAGATTCGCGGCAACCAGCGGGTGATCGAGGCCTATCTGGGCACGTCCCACTAAATATTTCGAGATTTTCCCCACGACATCAACCATCTGGACGCAGGAGGACGACATGGCGAAACGGATCATCTGGCTTGTGGCCCTGGCCCTCACCCTGGGAGCGGGATTTGCCCACGCAGCCCCGCTCAAGATCGGCGTGCTGGCCCCCATCTCCGGCTCTTCCGCCGCAGACGGCAACGACATCGTCAAGGGCGTGAAGACCGCCGTCGAAGTCATGAAGTCCGAGGGCGGCATCCCCGGCTTCGATTCCATCGAGGTCGAAGTCCAGGACGGCGCCTGCGATCCCCGCCAGGCCGTAGCCGGAGCCAACAAGCTGGCCAACTCCAAGGTCGTCGGCGTTGTCGGCGAGTACTGCTCTTCCGCCACCATCCCGGCCTCCGAGGTGCTGAACGAAGAGAAGATCACCATGATCACTCCCGCCTCCACCAACCCCAAGGTCACCGAGCGCGGCTTCAAGTACATGTACCGCATGTGCGGCCTGGACATCCATCAGGCCAAGGCGGCCACCGCCTTCCTGAAGGACCAGCTCAAGGCCAAGACCATCTACATCGTGGACGACAAGACCACCTACTCCCAGCACCTGGCCGAGTACGTGGCCGAGGCCGCCAAGGCCGCCGGGATCACCGTGATCGCCCATGAGCACGTCAACGACGGCGACATGGACTACTCCGCCGTGCTCACCAAGGTGAAGGCCGCCAACCCCGACGTGTTCTACATGAGCCTGCAGAGCTCCTCCTCGGGCATCCGCATGATCAAGCAGTACCGCCAGATGGGCATCAAGGCTCCGGTGCTGTCGCAGGACGCCGTGTACCACCCCAACTTCATCAAGGAAGCCCCCGAGCAGTCCCAGGGCGTGTTCTTCACCTTCGGCTACGCGGACAAGAACTCCCCCGTGTACAAGAAGTTCCTGGACAAATACACCGCCATGCACGGCGAGCCCGGCGCGTACTCGGCCTACTCCTTCGACTCGGCCTACGCCCTGTTGACCGCCATCAAGGCCGCCAAGTCCACCGACGCCGATAAGATCCGCGCCGAGATGATGAAGCTTAACCTGCCGGGCGCGTCCAAGGTCATCAAGTTCCAGGAGAACGGCGATTCCGGCTCCAACTACGTGATCTACAAGGTCGAGGGCGACAAGTACAAAGAGTTCTGGAACCCCGAGACCGGCAAGCTGTTCTAGCCTGCCTCCCGCTTTCGAGTCCCTGCCGGGCCGCGCCTAGCGCGGCCCGGCTTTTTTATGGCCAAGGTTTTGCGGAAAAGAAGGGACGCTCAGCACTTCGGCCAAGCCTTGCGTCAGGCCGTGAAAGGCACTAGGAGCTCTCCCGGCAGTCGGGCGCTGGCGCGACCGATGCACATCATAGCCCGCCCCACCGGACGGACAGCCGGACAACTCCATGTTCAACACGACCATCCTCACCACTGTCGGCCTGCTCATCGCCTCCAACGTGTTCATGACCTTCGCGTGGTACGCCCACCTGAAGGAGATGCACGCCCGCCCCTGGTGGATCGCGGCGGTGTTCTCCTGGGGCATCGCCCTGTTCGAGTACCTGCTTCAGGTTCCTGCCAACCGCATAGGCTACGGCACGCTCACCCTGCCGCAGCTCAAAATCATGCAGGAGGTCATCACCCTGTCGGTGTTCGCGCCGTTTTCCATCTGGTACATGAACCAGCCCCTGAAGCTCGACCATCTGTGGGCCGCTCTGTGCCTCGTGGGGGCCGTGTATTTCATCTTCCGTTCCTGAAGGCGCCTCCGACCTCTCCCGCCAACCCGGCCGCACCCCTTTTCCCGGCCTGCCCCGGCCAGCCTCTGTCCAGTCCTGACACTCCGGCCTTCCTGCGAGGCAAGTCATGAGGGCGCACGCCCCCATGTCCGCCGGAACCACCAATTTGAAAATAAATCGCGCTCCAAAGGCTTCCCAGCCTTGACGGAAACGGGTTTCGTCTGCTCAAACAACAGGCCCCCGACCACTCAGGGAGACCGTTTCCCAAACATAGAACATACGACACGGAAAACCTCTGGATTATGGACTTTTTTCTTCAGCAGCTCATTAACGCCATAACCCTTGGTGGTTTCTACGCCCTGATCGCCCTGGGCTACACCATGGTTTACGGCATCATCCAGCTCATCAACTTCGCCCACGGTGAGTTCTTCGCCGCCGGCGGCTACATGGGCGTCATCCTGCTGGCCTGGATGGACTCCCAGGGCTACATGCAGACCCACCCCTGGCTGTGCCTGACCCTGGCCTTCCTGCTGGCCATGGCCTACTGCGCCGTTCTTGCCATGGGCGTGGAGAAAGTGGCCTACAGGCCGCTGCGCAAGGCGTCGAAACTCTCGGTGCTGCTGTCGGCGCTCGGCATGTCCATCTTCCTGCAGAACGGCCTGATGCTCACCCAGGGCGTCTACGACAAGACCTACCCCGGCGTGTTCGCCAAGGGCGCGGTGGGCGTGGGCGAATTCAACTTCACCTACTTGCAGCTCATCGCGCTTTCCATCACGGCGCTCCTGATGGTGGGCCTGAACCGCCTCGTGTTCAAGACCCGCCTGGGCAAGGCCATGCGCGCCACCGCCCAGGACCGCGTGATGGCGACGCTTGTGGGCATTAGCTCAGACCGCATCATCTCCGTCACCTTCGCCATCGGCGCGGCCCTGGCCGCCGCCTCGGGCATCCTGGTGGGGCTTTATTACGGCTCCGTGCGCTACGACATGGGCTTCGTGCCCGGCATCAAGGCCTTCGCTGCGGCTGTTCTGGGCGGGGTCGGCTCCATCACCGGGGCCATGCTCGGCGGGCTCATCATCGGCATCACCGAGATCTTCACCGCTGCCTACATTTCGGGCGAGTACAAAGACGTGTTCGCCTTCATCATCCTGATCGCGGTGCTGTATTTCCGGCCAACCGGCCTTCTGGGCGAGAACATCAATGACACCCGCGTCTAAGGCCCTTTTAGGCAAGCTGCTCCTGGGAGCCGTCTGGCTGTTCCTTTTGGTCTGGCCCATGACCGGCATCACGCCCGCTGGCCTGGAGTTCGGCAAGGCGGCGCGCATCGTGGGCGCGGTCATGCTGGCCGTGGTGGTCTGGCTTGGCCTCAAGCGCCTGAACGAGAGCGTGGACGTCGGCTTCGGGCGTTCGGTCGGCAGGGCTGCCTCCAGCCTGTCTCGCACGCCGGGCTGGCTGTGGAAGTCCGCCGGGCTGCTGGCGCTTCTGGCCTTCCCGATCCTGTCGTCGCGCTACGGGCAGGACGTGGCCATCAACGTACTGGTGTACGTCACCCTGGGCCTGGGGCTCAACGTGGTGGTGGGCCTCGCGGGCCTTCTGGATCTTGGCTACATCGCCTTCTACGGCGTCGGGGCCTACACCTACGCGCTGCTCTCCGTGCACTACCAGCTGTCCTTCTGGCTGGCCCTGCCCCTGTGCGTGGCCCTGGCCGCGCTGGCCGGGTGCATGATCGGCTACCCGACGCTGCGCATGCGCGGCGACTATCTGGCCATCGTCACCTTGGGCTTTGGCGAAATCCTGCGCCTTGTGCTCAACAACTGGATGAAGCTCACCGGCGGCCCCAACGGCATCCTGGGCGTGAAGCCCGCCGCCATCTATTATCCCGACCCCGAACAGGGATGGGAAATGACGCGTTTTCTCATCAGAAGCCCGCAGTCGCAGTATTACCTGATCCTGGCCATCGCATTGTTCACGGTGGTCGCCGTGCGCCGCCTCGCCGATTCGCGCATAGGCCGCGCCTGGGAGGCCATCCGCGAGGACGAGACCGCCGCTGGCATCATGGGCGTGAACACCTTCACCCTGAAGCTTCTGGCCTACGCCATGGGCGCGGTGTTCGCCGGGCTGGCCGGGGCGTTCTTCTCGGCCAAGATGCGCTTCGTGTCGCCGGGGTCGTTCACCTTCATCGAGTCGGCCATGGTGCTGGCCATGGTGGTGCTTGGCGGCATGGGGTCCATTCCGGGCATCGTGCTGGGGGCGCTGGCGCTTATCGTGCTGCCGGAAGTCTTCCGCGATTTCGAGAACTACCGCATGCTGGTCTTCGGCGCGGCCATGGCAATCATGATGCTGGTGCGCCCGGCAGGGCTCATCCCGGCCAAGCGCGTGGGACGCCGCTCCGAGGAGGACCACGCATGAACGCCCCCATCCTTGAACTCAAGTCCCTAAGTGCTGGCTGGGGCCGCGCCCCGGCCATCCGCGAGATCGACCTGCGCATCGAGCAGGGCGAGATCGTCACCATCATCGGGGCCAACGGCGCGGGCAAGTCCACCACACTCATGGCCATAAGCTCGATACTAAAACCCATGGGCGGCCAGATCTTCTACAACGGCCAGGACACCGCCAGCATCCCCGCCGAGCAGCTCCCGGCCATGGGGCTGTGCCAAGTGCCCGAGGGCAGGCGTATCTTCCCTCGCCTCACCGTGGCCGAGAACCTGGACATGGGCGCGTATTTCCGCACCGACCACGACGCCGTGCGCCGCGACATGGCCCACGTGTTCGAGCTGTTCCCGCGCCTCCAGGAGCGCGCCGCGCAAAAAGGCGGCACGCTCTCCGGCGGCGAGCAGCAGATGCTGGCCATCGGACGCGCCCTCATGGGCAGACCGAAGCTCCTGCTGCTGGATGAACCCTCGCTGGGGCTCGCACCGCTCATCGTGGAGCACATCTTCTCCATCATCCGCCGCGTAAGCGAGGAAGAAGGCATGACCGTGCTGCTGGTGGAGCAGAACGCCAACCTGGCGCTGAAGCTCGCGCAGCGCGGCTACGTCATGGAGACCGGCCGTATCGCCATGACCGACACGGCAGCAAGCCTGCTGGACAATCCCGAGATTCGCAAAGCGTACCTGGGCGAATAGCCCCGGAACGCTCCGATCACTTCCATGAACTCGTCACGAGTAGAATGCGTATTGTCATTTGGGATGCCTCCGGCGGGCAAAGAGGGCTCCGCCCTCTCTGCACTCTCCCGCCAGGGGGATGATCCCCCTGGACCCTCAGTTAGCTTCGCATACCTGCGCGGGGCTGTGTTCCGGGCCAAGCACGTTGCCGCGTCCCATGTGGAATTCGCATACCTGTCTGGTGACTCCGGCAGGGGGCTGGGGGTTGTCACGGACGCGCCATGCGCGGCGGGCGACGAATCGTCTTCACATCGGTTCGAGCCCGCCGCGCATGGCGTGGACGGAACAACCCCCAGCCCCCTGCCTTCAGCCCACGACACGACGGCTTATCGCGCCACCCCGCGAAGCTACTTAAAAGTTTTTGAAGGAGAGTCCAGAGAGGAAACTTTTTGGAAAAAAGTTTCCTCTCTGGCCGCCGGAGGCATCCCCCTTCTTCTCTTTAGCCACAGGACGTACGCATGACCCGCAAAAGCGCCACCCTGGCCCTCGTCTTCACGGCTACGCTCTGGTCGCTGGGCGGCGTGTTCATAAAGAGCGTGGACTGGAACCCCCTGGCCATCGCCGGGGCGCGCTCTGCCATTGCCGCCGTGTTCCTGGCCCTGGCGCTCGGCAAACCCAAAATCCACTTCAGCTGGCCCTTGATCGGCGCTGCCGTTGCCACCGCCGCCACCATGCTGCTGTTCGTGTCCGCCACGCGCCTGACAACGGCAGCCAACGCCGTGGTGCTCCAGTACCTGGCCCCCATCCATGTGGCGCTGCTGGCTCCCCGGTTCCTGGGCGAACCCACGCGCCGCAGCGACTGGGCCGCGCTGGCCCTGGCCGTGGTGGGCATGACGCTGTTCTTCTGGGACGACGTGTCTCCGGACGGCCAATTGGGCATCCTGCTGGCCCTGGCCTCGAGCGTCACCTTCGCGGGCATCCCCCTGTGCCTGCGCCGCCTCGGCGACCGGGGCGGCCAGACCGAGGCGGTGCTGCTGGGAAACGCGATTCTGGCCGTGGGCTGCCTGCCCTTCTACTTCCAGGGGCCGTTCCCCAACATGGCGGGCGTAGGCGGCCTCTTGGCCCTGGGCATCGTGCAGACGGGCCTTGCCTACTTCATCTACACCAAGGCCATCCGCCACGTGCGCGCCCTGGAGGGCATGCTCATCCCGGTGATCGAGCCCATCTTCAACCCGGTGTGGGTGTTTTTGTTCATCGGCGAGAAGCCCTCTGGCATGGCCATGATTGGCGGCATCATCGTGCTGGGGGCAGCCACCATGCAGGGCGTGCTGGCCGCGAGGGGCAGATGAGCCTGACTACCATCAAGCTGTTCGTCACGGCGGTCATCTGGGGCGGCACGTTCATCGCGGGGCGCATGCTGGGCGGCGAGATCGCGCCCTTTTCGGCCTCGTTCCTGCGCTTCGTGGCAGCCAACATCTTTCTGGTGGGCTTTTTCCTGTGGAAAGAAGGCACACTGCCCCGCCTGGACGCCAGGATGCTCCTGCTCCTGTGCGGCCTGGGGGCCACGGGCGTGTTTCTGTACAACGTGTTCTTCCTGTGGGGCCTGACCTACGTTCCTGCCGGACGCGCGGCCATCATCGTGGCCGGGAACCCGGTGTTCATCGCGCTTCTGTCCTTCGTGTTCTTCCGGGAACCGCTCACGCGCAACAAGATGGCGGGAGTAGTGCTGTGCCTCACGGGCGCGGCCCTGGTCATCGGGCACGGCAACCCGCTGGGGCTGTTCACGGGCGCTGTGAGCCTTGGCGATCTGGCCATTGTGGGGGCCATGTTCTCCTGGGTGTCCTATTCGCTCCTGGGCAAGCAGGTGATGGGCAAGCTCACGCCGCTGGCAGCAGTGACCTGCTCCTGCGTGGTGGGCATGTTCATGCTGTTGCCGCCCGCGTTGAACGAGGGGCTGATGCAGCAGGCGGCGCGTTTGTCCGCCACTGGCTGGGCGGCCATCGCCTATCTGGGAGTGCTTGGCACGGGCGTGGGCTTCGTGTGGTTCTACCAGGGCATCCGGGAGATCGGCGCGTCCAGGGCGGCGGTGTTCATCAATTTCGTGCCGGTTTCCGCCGCCACGATGGGGGTGCTGTTCCTGGGCGAGCAGGTGGACGCCTCGCTGCTGGCTGGCGGCGCGCTGGTGCTGTGCGGCGTGGCGTTGACCAACAACCTTGGCAGGCCGGTCCGCCCGGCGAAGTAATCAGCCCCACTTGCCTGACGGCGTCCGGATGGTTAGCTACACATCCAGACGGCACGAATCAGGAGCAGGCATGATCCCTCCCCAGGCCTTAATTTCCCGGTGGTCTGCGCGGCCCATGGCGTTGAGCCTGGTCCTGGTTGTCGTGTTCGCGACTCCTGCCCTCGCCCAGAAGATCACCGTACCCGATTCCAGCGCACGCGAGATCATCACCCAGAAGCCCGGCTCCTCCGCTGCCGGAGTGAAGGGTTTGCAGCCCGCACAAAAGAACCAGACGCCGGGCAAATCCGAGAAGATCAACCTGAAGCCCGAGGTCCGGCCCGCAGTGGAGGCCGTCACGCCCCAGGATTCCATCGGGCGCGAGCCCAAGACCTTCGAGCGCTCCTCTCCCGGGCTGGCCGCCACGCTGTACCCCGGCAAGGACACCGAAATCACCGGCGTCTTCAACATGCCCGGTTCGCAAGGCGGCTCCGTGAGGCCCTACAGCCAGTCCGGCGGCCACAACAACACGCCCGCCCCGTCCGCCGGGGTACTGCTCAAGCGCAGCTTCTGACGCGCCCCTCGCATGGCCCCGGCCCGCACGGGCCATGTCCGACAGCACGCTTCGCAAAGCCACAGCGCTTCGCCGTAAACGTGCGAGGCCTTGTCCCGGCGCGCCTCGACGCTGCTTCCTGCTGCACCGCTCCAGCGTATGTCCCGGCACTTCCCGATCCCTGCGGGGCGCGGAGGTCTCAGGCGTCACGCCATCCCAACTGCAAAGGTTCCTGCCGATTGTGCTTTCTTTCGCCGCGTGTTGACGCTAGAACGTCCCGTCATGTTCGCAGGTTACGCCCTCGTGGCCGCTGCCGCCCTGCTCTGGGGGTTCATCGGTCCGCTCTCCAAATTCGCCTTCCAGGCCGGGATGTCCCCGCTGGAGGTGGCTTTCTGGCGCGCCATGATGGCCTGGGTGCTCTACGCGGTCCACGCCTGGCGGCTTAGCAGGATGAAGGTGGACGCCTGCGACCTGCCCTGGGTGGCCGGTTTCGGCGTGGTGTGCATCTTCGGCCTGTTCGCCAGCTACGTGCTGGCCGTGCGCGCAGGCGGGGCCGCCCTGGCCTCGGTGCTCCTGTACACGGCTCCGGCCTGGGTGGCGCTTCTGGCCTGGAAGATCCTCAAGGAGCGCCTGACTCCCGTGACCGTCGCCGCCGTGGCCGTGACCATCCTCGGCGTGGCCGGGGTCAGCCTGGGAGACGGTGCGAACGGGGCAGCCGGGGCTGGCGGCTCCATGAACCTCGCGGCCATCGCACTTGGACTTCTGTCCGGCATCACCTACGCGCTCTATTACATCTTCGGCAAAGCCTTCCTGAACCGCTACGCCACGCCCACGGTGTTCCTGTACGCCTTGCCCGTGGGCGGGGCCTGCATGCTGCCCTTCTTCAGCTTCGAACCGCATCCGCTTTCGGCCTGGGCGGCCTGCGTGGCTCTTGCGGTGTGCTGCACATACGGGGCATACTCGCTTTACTACGCGGGCTTGAGGCGCATCGAGGCCAGCCGCGCCGCCGTGATCGCCACGCTCGAGCCGGTGGTGTCCGCCCTGCTGGCTTTTTCGTTCTTCGGAGAGCGCTTCACGGCGCTCGGGTACGCCGGTTCCGCCCTGATCCTGACCGCCGTCATCATGACCATCGTCGCGGCCAGGCGCTGAGACACAAGGAGGTCCAGTCCATGTACGTCGCCCATCCGGTCCCGCTGGAGCTGCGCATCCTGGACGCCGCCCCCGCGCCGACGCCCTCGGCTGCCGCGCTGGACACGGTCCACGCCACCTGGGAGAGCGAAAAACTCGCGCGCCCGAACCTCTTCAACGGCACAATTTTCAGCCTGGACCGCATCGAATCCGGCGAGGCTCACGGATTTCTGGCCGACTATTCCTGGTACGTGGCCCAGCAGCGCCGCCCGGAACTTTTCGCGGAGCTTCGCGTGCGCTCCCTGGCCGTGAGCGGGCTGGTGGTGGCAGGCGGGCACATGCTCTTCGGGCGGCGCAAGGCGTCGCTGGCCATCGAGGGCGGCCTGTGGGAACCGGCCCCCTCCGGAACCATCCCGGGCGAGCTGCGCGAGCCGGACGGGTCGCTCTCCTGGCGCAAGGTCTTCCTGGATGAGCTGCGTGGGGAACTGGGCCTGAACCTGGGCTGCGACCTGAACACGGCTGGCGCGTCTCGGCTGCTGCGCCCCTTCGCGCTCATCGAGAACACCGCCACCAACATCTGGGAGCTGGGCGTGGCCCTGGAGATGGACCTGGACCACCGCGAGGTGCTGGGCGCCTGGGCCGCCACTCCCGCGCCGGAGCACAACGAGATGGCCGCCGTGCCGCTGGAGGACGTGCCGCGTTTCTACAAGGAACGGCTGGCCGACAACGACCTGGTCGGCGTGTGCGGCATGCTCCTGGCGCAATACGGAGTCATCCCCGAGCCCTGAACCGCACGCCCTGGTCTGCTTTTTGCTTAAAATCGCGCGAATCTTCATGGAGGAAGAATCGTGCAGTACACCTACCTGATCATCGGGGCCGGACCCACCGGCCTTGGCGCAGCCCGCCGCCTGACGGAACTCGGCATCCACGACTTCGCGGTGCTGGAAGCCAACGACTATCCGGGCGGCCTGGCCGCCAGCTTCAAGGACGCGCAGGGCTTCACCTGGGACGTGGGCGGCCACGTGGTCTTCTCCCATTACGACTACTTCGACCGCATGCTGGAAGAGGCCCTGGGCGGCGAGTATCTGGAGCATCAGCGCGAGGCCTGGGTGCGCATCGCCAAATCCTGGACGCCCTACCCCTTCCAGAACAACATCCGCTACCTCCCGCGCGAGATGGCCTGGGACTGCGTCCGGGGGCTCCTGCCCGGCGCGCGCCCCGAGGGCGGCATCGGCACGGAGGGCTTCACGCCCGCCCATTTCCGCGAGTGGATCGAGCATATCTTCGGCGCCGGCATCGCCAGGCACTTCATGCTGCCCTACAATTTCAAGGTCTGGGCCACCCCGCCCGAGCGCATGAGCTACAAGTGGATCGGCGAGCGCGTCAGCGTGGTCGACCTGGAGAAGGTGCTCAAGAACATCCTCCTGGGCCTGGACGACGTGTCCTGGGGGCCCAACAACTTGTTCAAATTCCCCCTGACCGGCGGAACCGGCGAGATTTACCGCCGCGTGGCCGCAAAGCTAGGCGACCGCGTTCGCTACAAGCGCAGCGTGGTGTCCATTGAACCGCAGAAGAAGGAAGTCACCTGCGACACCGGCGAGCGCTTCGGCTACCAGAAGCTCCTGTTCACCGGCCCGCTGGACATCCTGGCCACCAAGCTGCTCACAGACGCGCCAGATTCGGTGCGCCAGGGCGCAGGCGGCCTGGAGCACAGCGGCGGCTACATCGGCGGCGTGGGCGTGGAAGGGGCCAAGACGGATTCGCGCTGCTGGATGTACTTCCCGGAGTCGGACAATCCCTTTTACCGGGTCACCAACTTCCATCACTATTCGCCCAACAACACCCCGGACCCAGACGGCATGACGGTGCGCAAGCGCGCCTACATGACCGAGGTCAGCTTCTCGGAGCACAAGCCGGAACCCGAATCGCACCTGGACAGCGTGGTCGACGGTCTTGTAAACGTGTCGCTCATGTCCGAAAAGGACCGGGACGCCGTCGTCTCCACCTGGGAGATGCGCCTCGACTACTCCTACCCCATCCCCACCCTGGGCCGCGACGCGGCGCTCGGGGCGATCCAGCCCTGGCTGGAATCACAGGGCATCTTCAGCCGGGGGCGCTTCGGGGGCTGGAAGTACGAGGTGAGCAACATGGACCACTCCGTCATGCAGGGCGTGGAGTGGGCCGAGCGCATGGTCACCGGCAAGGCTGAAACAACGTACGCCCTTTAAGGATTCACGTGACCGACGCACCCTTCACCGCCGACGTGTACGCCGAGCGGCGCGAAAAGCTGCGCGCGCGCCTGCGCGAGGCGGGACGCACCGCACTTCTGGTATCCCATGCGGCCAACCGCTACTACCTGAGCGGCTTTGAACTGCACGACTCCCAATGCAACGAGTCCTCCGGGATGCTGCTCATCAGCACCACCGGACGCGACAAGCTGCTCACCGACCCCCGCTTCCTGGACGCCGCCCGCAGGCTGTGGCCGGAAGAGGACATCTTCATCTATTCCGGCCAGAAGAACGCCCAGGTGCGAGAATATCTGGCCAAGATCCATCCCGGCCCCCTGGCCTTCGAGAGCCGCGCCATGAGCGTGGACACCTGCGAGCAGCTTCGCGAGACGCTCACGCTGAACGCCTCCCACGGTCTGGTTGAAGGGCTTCGACGCATCAAGGAGCCCGAAGAGATCGCCCGCATGGACCGCTCCTGCGCCCTGAACGAGAAGGTGATGCTGGCCGCGCCGGACATCCTGCTCCCAGGACGCAGCGAGGGCGAGGCCGCCTGGCGGCTGGAGCAGCTCTTCCGCGACCTGGGAGCCTCGGAGCTGGCCTTCTCGCCCATCGTGGCCGTGAACTCCAACGCCGCGCTGCCCCACGCCGAGCCCGGCCGCGACCAGATCACCGAGGAGTGCATGGTGCTGGTGGACATGGGCGCGCGCCTGGGGGATTACAACTCCGACCAGACCCGCACCTTCTGGGTGGGCAACCGCCCCCCCGACCACTTCCGCAAGGCCCTGGAATTGACCCAGATGGCCCAGGCCAAGGCCATCGCCGCCATCCGGCCGGGTCTGCCCATCTCCGAGACCTACCGCACCGCGCGGGGCTATTTTGAGGAGTTCGGCGTGGAGAAGGCCTTCACCCACGCCCTGGGCCACGGCATCGGCCTGGAAACCCACGAGGCCCCCAGCCTCTCCCCCATCGCCGAGGGGGTGCTCGAGCCGGGCATGGTCATCACCGTGGAGCCCGGCCTGTACTACCCCGAGTGGGGCGGCATCCGCTGGGAGCACATGGTGGTGGTCACCGAAGACGGCTGCCGGATTCTGGGGCAGGACGGAGCCTAGCTCCGCGCGCAGGCACGGATTTGAACCAACACGGGGCCGTGGCTTGGGCGTGCGCTCAAGCCGCGGCCCTGACTTCATTCCAGCCGGACAGGTTTACTGCCGGTAACCACAGTACAAGGACACGAAGCGAAATGCCCTGCGAACCCCGCCCGCGCAAACGCAAGACCCCCTACCGCGCCCCCCGATGGTCGTCGCGGGTCTACGTGAAGCTCGAGCAGCGCCACATCGCGCTCTTCAAGTTCCTGCTGGAGGCCCACGGGCATCTGGGGCTCATGAGCGTGGCGGACCGTCACGCCGCCATCCTGAAAGTGAGCTATTCGCCCGACTGCCAACGCGAGATGCGCGAATTCCTGGACGAGGCCCGCGAGGCCCTGCCCCTGGAAGTGGTGGCCCTGCCCTAGCGTATCGGGGTAAGAAAGCCTCCGGCAGCCAAAGGGCTTCGCCCTTGTGGAATCCCTTATGGGTTCTGCTGGCTCGCAGCCGTGTCGCCCTGGCGCTCACAGGGCAGGTATCCGAACCGTTTCGATTCAAGAAAGAGGCTGACCGTCAGCCTCTTTTTCTATGTCTGGTGAGCCGCTGCATCGACTAACAAAAAAGTCACTTGACCATCTTCCGTGAGGTTTCTTAAACACTTGTTTAAGAGTACTCCATCCACCGCATCCCGTTGAGGAGGGTCGTATGCCCCGCGCCACGCTCTGCTGCCTGAGCCTGTTGGTCCTCACATGTCTTTTTGCGCCGACCCCGGCCAGCGCGATCAGCCCTCGCGCCCAGGAACTTCGAACCGCAAGCGGCCTCACTCCCTACACGCCTCCCGACGCCTTCCTGGCCGGGTTCTTCCTGGCGGACGAGATGGAACCCTGTTTCCTGTTCGGCTCCGTGAAGGACTTCGCCGCCTCCCTCAAGTGCCCCACGGCCTGGCTCATCGAGGAGGGCGAAAAAGCCCGCATCGCCAAGCCCCAGAAGCCGGACACACCCCTGGAATACACGCTCTATCTTGAAGTCGACTGCCCGGACGCCCCGGGCGGGGTGGCCTATTACGTGTTCGTGGACCAGTCCGCCATGACCCCAAAGCAGTGGATCGAGTGGCGCAAGCAGTTCCACAAGAACAAGGCCGAGGGCGAATACGGAGCCACCCGCGACCGCCTGGAAAAGGCCGTCACCGAGGGAATGAAGGTCGGCGGCGAGCTGCGCTTCATCATGAAGAACGGCGAACTCACAGGCGGAAAACCCCCCGAAGAGGTCCTGCGCCAGGACATGGCCTTTGCGCCGTGTTATGACCTGAAGCAGGGCGCGAAGATATCCAAGTAGCGAAGCGCTCGGCCTTGCGCGCAGGACGGGCAGCGTAGGCCGATTTGCATGCAGGCTTCAGGAGCGATTCCGCCATAGTTTGGAAAACGAGCGAATACCCGGAGAGGATGCCGTACTTTCCATGAGCCAGACGACACGTCAGATCCAGGGCCAGACCCTGGTCCAGCCTTTGGGCCAGAACTTGGGCCAGCCCCCCGGCCAAAGCCCGAGCCAGACCCTGGGCCAAGACTGGGGCCAAACGTCGGGCAGTCTCGCGGCTCACGCCGGGGAGCTGGGGAATACCAGCGCCGGACGGCCTGCCTCGTTGCAGCAGGGGCATCAGGGGCAGCCGGAGCGGCCTGGACGTCCGAAACGCTCCGGCAGGCGACCGGGGCCGGGCGAGCGTCTGGCCGGGTACGCCGTGCTTTCCGTGCTGGCCGTGCTGACGGTCTGGCTGTTTGTGCGCCAGGCCCAGTTCAATCCGGCGGTGGTCGTGGCCATGAACCACCCCAAGGGTGCGGCCAAGCTTGTCTCCCGGCAGCAGGGCGACGTGGCCTCGCTGACAGCGACCTTCCTGGAGGCGCTGGGCGACGCCGCCGCGCTTTCACCGGTGGAGAGCTACAACGCCGAGACGCTCTCGGACAAAATCGACGGCAAGGCCGAGCTGTATCTGGCTTCGGGCTTCCAGGAGATGTCCAACCGGGCGTTCTCGGCTGGCGACGCAGCCGGGGCGCGCGTGGACGTGTACCTCTACGCCATGGAGTCCCCCAAGGACGCCTTCGCCGTGTTCAGCGGCCAGCGCCGCCAGGGGGCGGACCAGCTGTCGCTCACGGCCAACGCCTACGCCACCGACAACGCCATTTTCCTCACCAAGGACCGCTTCTACCTGGAGTTTATCGGGGACCAGGCCTCGCCCCAGCTGCGCCCGGCCCTGGAATCCATGGCCAAGGCCCTGCTGGCTGCCCTGCCATCGGAGGACAGCCAGGGTTCCGGCGCAGACACGGACCTCTTCCCACCCGAAGGGTTGAAGAAGGACGCCGTGCGCTTGGCAGTGTCCGACGCGCTGGGGCTGGAAGGATTCCAGAACGTGTACACCGCCGAATACGTCCTGCCCCAGGGCGAGGCCGCAGCCTTCCTGGCCGTGCGCGCCACTCCTGAAGAGGCTGCCGCCCAGGCCAAGGCGTATATCGATTTCCTGGCCGCCAACGGGTTCAAGCCCGCGCCTGTGCAAAGCCTGCCCGGAGTGACCATCATGGCCATGGACACCCTGGTGCAGGTGGTCATGTCCAAGGGCCGCGCGCTGGCCGGGGTGCACGACGCGGCAAACACGGAAGCGGCGCTGGCCTTGGCTGCGGCGATGTCGCGTTCCCTTGATTCCGCCCAGGAGGCGTCCAAGCCGTGAGCAGCGAGACCAAGCCAGACCATACCCCTGACCGCAACTCCGAAATGGACCGCCGCGACTTCCTCAAGCGCGTAGCCGCCGCCTCGGCCATCGCCGTGGGCACAGGCGGGCTGGGGCTTGCCTTCCTGGACCGGGCCGGACCGCCGCCCGTGCCGGAGAGTAAAGTGCTGCCCGGCCTGGGGGACTTCTCCATCAAGGACCTCCCGGCGGGCACACCCCGCATGGCCGTGGTGCGCGGCAACGACCGCGCCGCCATGTTCGGGCAGGGCGTGCGGGCGCTGGGCGGCATGGAGGCCTTCATCAGGAAGGGCGACCACGTGCTCATAAAGGTCAATGCCGCATTCTCCTCGCCCGCCGCGCTGGGGGCCACCACCCACCCGGACCTGCTGGCCGCCGTTGCCGCCGCCTGCATGAAGGCCGGAGCGGCCAAAGTCTCCGTGACCGACAACCCCATCAACAACCCGGAGAGCTGCTTCGCCATCTCCGGGCTGTCCGAGGCCGCCCGGAGCGCCGGAGCCTCGCTCATCCTCCCGCGCGCCGGGCTGTTCGCTCCGGTGACGCTCCCAGGCGCGCACCTCCTGCGCGACTGGCCCGTGCTGGCCGGAGCCTTCACCGGGGTCACCAAATTGATCGCCCTGGCCCCGGTCAAGGACCATGCCCGCGCCGGGGCCTCGATGCTGCTGAAAAACATGTACGGGCTGCTTGGCGGCAGGCGAAACGTGTTTCACCAGGACATCAGCGCCATCATCACCGAGCTCTCCGTGCTGACCCGCCCCACGCTCTCGGTGCTGGACGGCACCATGGCCATGATGTCCAACGGCCCCACGGGCGGCTCCCTCTCGGACCTCAAGGCCACGGCCACCATGATCGTCACCACCGACCCCGTGGCCGCCGACGCGCTGGGGGCCGAGCTTCTGGGCCGCACCCTGGACGACATCCCCTACATCCGCATGGCCCAGGCCGCCGGGGCGGGAACCGCCGACTACAAATCCCTCAACCCCGCGTATCTGGACGCGGGAGCCTGAGAGGGGCCTCACCCGCCATGCGCATCGTCACTGTCCGGCGCATAAGCCAGGGCTTCTTCCTGGCGCTGTTCCTCTGGTTGTGCGTGGCGGCCACCGTGGGGCCTCAGTGGTGGCAGCTGCGCGGCTGGCCCATCAACTGGTTTCTCGGCCTGGACCCGCTCACCGCCCTGACCACCCTTCTGGCCACCGGGACGCTCTATGCGCCGCTGGCCTGGGCGCTGGCCACGGTGGCCCTCACGGCGCTTTTGGGTCGGGCCTTCTGCGGCTTCGTCTGCCCGCTGGGAGCGCTGAACCAGCTGACGGGCTGGCTGTCCCGACGCGGGGCAAAACCCCTGGAGCGCGCCCGCGACAACGCCCATCATCGGCTCCAGGGCCTGAAATACGTCATCCTGGCCTTCTTCCTGGCCTGCGCCGCGCTGGGCTCGGTGCAGACCGGGCTTCTGGACCCGCTGCCGCTCCTGCACCGCTCCGTGAACCTGACCATCCTGCCCGTGCTGGACGCCCGGACCACGGTGCTGAGCGACGAGCCGCGCGCCTACGAGTCCGCCTGGACCCTGGGCGCGGTGCTGCTGGCGGTGATCGGGCTGAATCTCGTCCGCCCGCGCTTCTTCTGCCGCTTTCTCTGCCCGTTGGGGGCGATGCTTGGCCTGGTGGGACGCTTCGCGCCCTGGCGCGTGGTCAAGGCCGATCAAGGCCGCTGCGGCGACTGCCGCCTGTGCGAGCAGTACTGCGAGGGAGCCTGCCGCCCCTCGGGGGAGCTGGTGCACAGCGAGTGCGTCATGTGCATGAACTGCCTGAGCCAGTGCCCCAGCGGACGCATGGGCTTCGCGGCCCGCCCGTCCGCCGCCGGGGAGCAGCCGGTCACGGACATCTCCCGGCGCGGAGCCATCGTGGCCGTGGCAGCCGGGGCGCTCACCGTTCCCTTGTGGCGGGTGGGGGCGCTGGCCGACACCGGGCGCAGCGCGCTGCTGATACGGCCCCCCGGATCATTGGACGAGGAGCGTTTCCTGAGCCGATGCATCCGCTGCGGCCAGTGCATGCGGGTGTGCCCTTCCAACATCATCCAGCCCTCGCTCTTCGAGTCCGGCGTGCAGGGGCTGTGGACGCCCTCGCTCAACTTCCGCACCGGGCGCTCCGGCTGCCAGGTGAACTGCATCGCCTGCGGGCAGGCCTGCCCCACGGCGGCCATCCGCCCCTTGAGCCTGGAGGAGAAGCATGGCGCGGGCGAATACGCCAAGCTCGGCCCGGTGCGCCTGGGCACGGCCTTCGTGGACCGCTCTCGCTGCCTGCCCTGGGTCATGGACCGCCCCTGCATCGTCTGCCAGGAGCTCTGCCCCGTGAGCCCCAAGGCCATCCACACCCGCACCGTGTTCGAGCCGGTGCGCGGCGGCACGGCCTCGGTTGCCCGTCTCCAGGGGGACGCGCTTGATCTGGCCACGCAGCCGCCCGTGGGCCTGAACCTTGGCAGCGGGGACTACGCGGTGCGGCCTCTTTCCAGGCCGGACGCCATCCCCCGGCGCATCCTGGCCCAGGCGGGCTCGCGCCTGACGCTGGACAGGCCGCCGCAGAACTGGCCGGGGCTAACGCGCGGAGAACGGGCGGAGATCGTGGTGCGCCTGCAGCGGCCCTACGTGGACCCGGCCCGCTGCATCGGCTGCGGCATGTGCGAACACGAATGCCCGGTGTCCGGGCTTCGGGCCATACGCGTATACAGCGAGAACGAATCCCGATCCACCAAAGGACGGATGCTCATCGAGCAACGGAGGACCGAGGCATGAAAGACAAAAATACCGAGTCAGGACTCTCCCGCAGGGATTTTCTCAAGACCGCGAGCCTCACCGGACTTGCGGCCACCGTCGCCCCGGCAGCGGCCCTGGCCGCCACGCAGCCGACTGCAAGCCAGGCATCCGGCCTGACCGCCATCCCCAAGCGCAAGCTCGGCAAGACCGGCGTGGACGTCTCCGTGCTGGGCCTTGGCGGCATGTTCGACACCATCAACAACCAGCTGCTGCTCAAGCAAGCCCACGCCTGGGGCGTCACCTACTGGGACACCGCCGAGGCCTACGGCAACGGCTTGTCCGAGGAGGGCTACGGCCGCTACTTCGGCCGCAACCCCGAGGCGCGCAAGGACATCTTCCTGGTGTCCAAGTTCACCCACAGGCAAGGCTCCGGCGACAACTTCTCCGGCGGCAAAGCCGGTTCCGTAGACAACACCGCCAAGCTCGACGCAGCGCTTAAGCGCCTGCAAACCAGCTACCTTGACCTGTTCTTCATCCACGCCATCGGCAGCGTGGACGAGATGAAGCCCTACAAAGAGTGGGCCGCCGAGATGAAGAAGGCCGGAAAGATCAAATTCTTCGGCTTCAGCACCCACACCAACATGGAAGACTGCATGCTGGCTGCGGCCAAGCTGGACTGGATCGACGCCGTCATGGTCACCTACAACTACCGGCTGATGCAGACCCCCAAGATGAAGCAGGCCCTGGCCGACTGCGTCAAGGCGGGCATCGGCGTGGTGGCCATGAAGACCCAGGGCGGCGGTCCGGTGAAGACCGACACCCCGGAGGAGCTGACCCTGGCCGGACGCTTCCTGGAGCGGGGCTTCACCGACAAGCAGGCCAAGCTCAAGGCCGTGTGGGACAATCCTGAAATCGCCAGCATCTGCTCCCAGATGCCCAACCTGACCATCCTCTCGGCCAACGTGGCCTGCGCCCGCGACAAGACAACGCTTGCCCGCGAGGACGTGGACGTGTTCACCCGGCTGGCCGAGTGCACCAAGGGCGACTACTGCGCCGGATGCGGCAGCATCTGCCAGGGCGCGGTGGGCGGGCTGGTGCCGGTGAACGACGTGATGCGCTGCCTGATGTACTACCGCGACTACGCCGAGCCGGAGCTGGCCCGCGAGGTGTTCGCCGCGCTGCCCGAGGAAACCCGCTTGAGGCTTCTGGACGTGGACTACTCCCAGGCGGAGAAAGCCTGCCCGCAGGGGCTGGCAATCGCGCAGCTGATGCGCGAGGCGAGCACGCTTCTGGCGTAAGGCCGGGGGCGGGGCGGCTGTCCACTGATAATGCCGGCAACATGCGTAACATTCCAATGTTGTCTGGCACATGAGGTGAAGGGAACGTGGCGGCTCCAGACACAGAACGGGCGGTAAGGATTACTTTCATGAAACATGAACATTCGTTCATGAAACTTCTTGCCGCTAGGCTTCGGCTTGGCTAAGATGCCGGAAAACCTTTCGATAGGAGTCTATCGCCATGAAGAAGCTGCTTGCAACCGCCCTGGTCCTTGCCATGTCCCTTTCCGCCGGAGCCGCTTTCGCCGCCAAGGCCAAAGCCCCCAAGGCTGCCCCCAAGTGGGAATGCTCCGTGGGCGACAAGAAAGTCATGACCGCCACCACCAATGACTGCATGAAGATGGGCGGAATCGTCATGAACTACCCCGCTCCCGGCAAGGAAGCCCCCAAGGCCGCCAAGAAGAAATAAGTATTTCTTCCGGTTTGTTTGAATCGGCGGGAGCAGTCCGTGCTCCCGCCGATTTTTTTGGCCTTGCTTGGTCGGCGCATCCCTCGTTGCGGCTTACGCCCGGCGGCACGCCTCTCGTTGACACCGGCGCTGCAAAGAGGCATTTTCATACTACGCTGGAATCATCACCCCCATGGAGGCTCTCTATGATGCGCCGCTTTCCCCTGGCTTCGGCCCTCGCCCTGATGGCAACCTTGCTTTCCTGTTCTCTGGCATTCGCCCAGGGAGGCAGACCCAACGACCTGTCGGAAATGCACGCCGGGTTTCGCGGCATTAACTGGGGACAGAGCATAAGCGACATCCAGGGCAGGGGCATCCAGTTCGGAGGCTTCGAAGCGTCCGGCTCGGCCATCAATGTCCCGGTACAGGGCGGAACGGCCATGAACGTGAACAACATCCCCGTTAAGATGAGCTTCACCTTCATCGACAAGAAATTCGGCGGGATCGTGATCGTTCCCGCTGACGAGAGCAAGGCCAAGGACCTCACCGCGTTCTTCATCCAGCAGTTCGGCGCGCCGGTGTTCATGGACCAGGTGAGCCAGCGCAACGCCTGGCAGGACGACAAGATCACCATCATCATGCGCGAGACCAACAAGGTCATCACCTTCATCATCATGAACAACGACATCTTCAAGAAGGCCAACCTGCCCGTGGAGGACTACGTGGCCAAGGGCAAGCCCCTGACCTCGCCCAAGCCCGGCGGCATTTAAGGGATCAGGATGCGAGTCCTATTGCCCGGACTGAGCCGGTGGGTGGGTGGTTCGTAAGGCTGGAGGACGGGGAAAGTTTGCACGGAGCCTGATCTTTTGGGGCGGGAGCATCGGATTGCTCCCGCCTTCTCATTTGGACGGCCTTCACAGGCAGTCGGGCGTGCCCTCAAAGAGACGGCGGCCCCCGCAGGGCGACCGATTTCCCTGCGAGGGCCGCCATTCGACCGGGAGATATCTTGCCGGACGCTCCGCCGCGATGGCGGAGCGTCCGGTTATTCATTCGTTATTTCAGCTGGTCGGCCAGGAGTTCCACGGTGTGCTTCACGTTCACCCTGGCGCCGTCCTTGTCGAAGCCGCCCTTGATCTGCATGACGCAGCCGGGGCAGTCCATGGCCACGGTCTGGGCGCCCGAAGCCTTGATGTTGCCGAGCTTGCGGGTGAGGATGGGCTTGGAGATCTCCGGGAACTTCAGGGAGTAGGACCCGCCCATGCCGCAGCACATGTCGCACTCGAACATCTCTTCGATCTGGTAGCCAGCCTGGGTCAACAGCTCCCTGGGCTCATTCTCGGCGTGCAGGGTGCGCTTCAGGTGGCAGGAGTCGTGGTAGGTGATGGTGCCCAGGCTCTGGCCTTCCTTGAAGCTCAGCTTGCCCTCGTCCACCAGCTGCTTCACCAGGGTGGAGAAGTCCACGGTCTTGGTGGCCAGGCGGCGGGCCTTGGGCAGCATGTCGCGCCTGCCCACGCTCTCGTAGACCTCGATGAACTCGTGCTTCAGGGCGCAGGTGCAGGTGGGGCAGGCGGAGACAACGTAGTCCACCTCTTCCGACAGCAGGGCCTTGATGTTGTCCGTGGCGTTGTCGGCGGCCACTTCATAGGCGCCGTTGTAGCGCGCAGGCGCGCCGCAGCAGGTCTGATCCTTGGGGAAGGTGACGTTGTATCCGGCCTTGTTCAGGATCTTGACCAGCTTCACGCCCATCTCGGGGTAGGCGAAGTCGATCAGGCAGCCGCCGTAGAAGGCGATCTTCTTCTGGAGAACGGGCTGCTGGATGGTGTCGAACACGTCGCGGAAGGGCTTGTCCGCGATGGCGGGCAGGCTCCTGAACTCGGAGAGCTCGGACAGGAACATGGGCAGGTGGCGGATGAAGCCGTCCTTGGCCACCAGTCCCTGCACCTTGGAGGCGGCGCGCAGCATGCCGTGGAAGATCTTGCGGTTGTTGACCACCGAGAAGATGGTCTTCTGGACCACGCCCTGCCCCTGCTCCTGGGTCAGCCTGCGGCGGATCTCCAGGATGAGGGCCGGGATGTCGATCTGGCCGGGGCAGACCTGCTTGCAGTTGCCGCACTGGATGCACAGGCTCTGGATTTCCTCGCTGCGCTTGAGCTCGTCGAACCAGGCGGTGAGGATGGTGCCGATGCCGCCGGTGTAGACCTTGCCGAACACGTGGCCGCCCACCAGACGGTAGACCGGGCAGACGTTCAGGCAGGAGGCGCAGCGGATGCACTGCAGGGCCTGCTTGAAGATGGGGTCGGCCGCCATCTCGGAGCGCTTGTTGTCCATGAGGATGATGTGCATCTCCTTCATGGAGCCGTCGTCGTTGGGGGTGGGGCCGGTGATCAGGCTCACGTAGCTGGTGAGCTGCTGGCTGGTTGCGCTCTTGGGCAGGGCCACCAGGATGGGGGCGGCGTCGGCCCAGTTGGGCACCAGCTTCTCAAGGCCCACCACGGCCACGTGGATCTTGGGCAGGGTGGTGGTCAGGCGGGCGTTGCCCTCGTTGGTCACCAGGGCGATGGTGCCGGTCTCGGCGATGGCCATGTTGCCGCCGGTGATGCCCATGTCGGCCTGGAGGAACTTGGTGCGCAACTCCTTGCGGGCCACCTTGACCAGCTTGGGGATGTCGTTGGACAGGCGCTCGTCAATTTCCTTGCTGAACAGGTCGGCCACCTCGTCGCGGGTCATGTGGATGGCGGGCATGACCATGTGCGAGGGGGTCTGTCCGGCCAGCTGGATGATCCATTCGCCAAGGTCCGTCTCGTTCACCTGAATGCCCTGCTTGATCAGGTGGTCGTTCAGGTGGATCTCCTCGGTGGCCATGGACTTGGACTTCACGATGCGCTTGACGCCCTTCTCGCGGCAGAGATTGGCGATGTACTCCTTGACCTGCTGGGGGGAGTTGGCGCGGAACACCTTGGCGCCGCGCGCGGTGGCGGCCTTGGTGAACTGCTCGGCCAGCTCGTCCATGTGTTCGGCGGCGTAGCCCTTGATGGCGGCGACGCGTCCGCGCAGCTGTTCGAAGTCGATGCCTGCGTAGGCGTTCTTGCGGGCCACGGCGTAGGCTTCGGAGAAGCGGCCGAGCGCGCCGGTCAGGTTGGCGTTTTTAAGCGCCTTGTCTACCGATTCCTTAAATTCAGTGCTGGCCATTAGTTCGCCCCTCCCAGGTCGTCGATGCAGACAATGATCAGTCTCTCAGGGCCGTGGACGCCGATGGTGAGCACGCGCTCGATGTCAGCGGTGCGGCTCGGCCCGGTGATGAGGGCCAGATAGGCGCAGTCCTTGGGGTGCACGGTCTCCAGAAGCGCGGGCATGTCGGGCAGGATGTTGGCCGTGCCCACGATGGCCACGTGAATCCAGGACAGCGAGGACGCCAGGCGCTCGGCGGCGGCGGTTGAGTTCTGGGCCACGGTGCCCGTGTTGGCCAGGCCCCACTGCATCTGGGTGACGCCGATGTGGGACTGCTCGGCCAGGTCGCGGGTGACGTTGAACTTCAGGCCGGGAAATTCCTTGGCCATCTCGTCCTTATCGACGCCTTCCAGGATGGGGCAGTCGGTCCAGACGGCGTACTTCTTGGGCTCGTCCGCGATGCCTTCGGTACGGAAGGTTTCCTTGATGAAGGCCAGCCCTTCGCTCTTGGTGGCGAAGCGGTGAACCTCGGCGCTGACGGCCTCGGCCTTTGCTTTGAAGAGATCAAACATGTTCGGTCCTCCAGGGTGGGGGGCGTCCGGTCGGTCCGCCCGTTTCCAGCGCGGCTCCAATGGTGGCGCGCCGCCTTGCAGACTCTGCTACGCCTTCCGGCAAAAAAAAGGAAAAAAAAATTCAACCAGCCGGATTCGGCCCTGAATGGCATGTTTTCGCGGTTGAAACGCGATTGCGGACCGCACTGGTCAAGAAAGCAAATATAAAACTTTAATTCCAGCACGTTAAATTATCGCGCAAAGTCAAATGGCGCGATTTTGCACCTCGTCGCGCCGCTATTTGCGCACTGGAGCGAGGCTTTCAGCCACGTTTTCCGGTGTGCGGCCCATGAGCCGCACCCGGCGGGGAGGCCTGCGCGTGCAAGGAGCAGGAGCGCCCTATCGTCTCACACAGGAAACAGGACGCTTGCCGTATGGAGCCCGCCCTGGTCTCCCAAACGCTCCAAAGGCCGCATCAATCGCCGAAGTTGAAGCTGAAACCTGAAATGGACAAGGTAAAGCCATTGTTGGTGGTGGTGTTCACCGAGGACGCGCTGCCCTGAAGCGCCGTGACCGGTTGCAGGGCGCTCAGGTTGTTCTGGACGCTGGTCTGGAGGCCCGCCCAATCCTGGCCGGAAGTCCCGGACGCAAGCGGCGAGAGGATGTTCTGGATGGACGAGGAGAAGCTCGGGGCCAGGTTCAGGTTCTGCTGGGAAAAGAGCTGCGACAGCGACGGCGTGCTGCCGGACGTGCCACTGGACACGGCGCTGGCCAGCGTGCCGAAGAGCGACTCGAACAGGCTGCCCAGCGATCCCGTGTTCGCCTGGGTTGAAGAGAGGTCCAGCGTGCTGGAGCCCGGATTGAACAGCGAGGACACGAACCCGGACAGGCTGCTGGATGTGGAGGACGCCCCGCTGCCGATGGCAATGCTGGGCGCGGACACGCCGGAGACATTGTTCAGTCCGCCAAGGGAGATACCACCCAGTAAGCCAAGCGCGTCCTGGATTGATTCGTCGCTCAGGGACAGGCTCCCCGATTGGGCGCGGGCCTGAACGCCTGAGAAGCACAGCATGGCCAGAACGGCCAGGACATAGATCAGACGCGGCATGACGGCACCTCCAGCGATTCGGGATAAACACGAGCCGCCTGCAAGGAACGTCCTGCCGACGACTTCTGCATGCCATACCAAGCGGATGCGTACCTGACAACAATCAGGACGGATTTCCGGCCCTTCTCATCACCCGCGCGCTTACTTGTTTCGCCGATGCACGGTACCGTCCCCGAACAGGACGTCGTACACGTCCGTGTCGCCGGGGCGCGAATCATAACACTGTGCAGCGGTCACGGCGCGCCCTGCGTCCAGCAGCGCGCTCACGGTGACGAACCGATAGCCCTTGGCGCGCAGGGCCGGGACGATCAGCCGCAGAGCGTCCGCCGTGGCGTAGCCGAATCCGTTGGCATGCCCCAGCACGATGGAGCCGGGCTTTACGCCGCGCTCCACGTCCCTGGCCACGGTCTGGGCGGTGCGCGTCTTGGCGGCGTCCATCATGTTCACATCCCATTGCACGGCGGCGATGCCCATCCCGGCCAGCAGTTCCAGGGCCTCGGCCCGGCAGCGCCCGTAGGGGAAGCGGAACACCCGGATGCTGGCAGGCGACGCCGCAGCCAATTCCGGCAACCCGCGTTTCGCGGCCAGCTGCACCATGGCCTCGCGGGTCAGCTCGTACTGCGCCTGGGTCCAGGCGATCTGCTCGCGCATGCGCTCAGGAGAGAGCACCCCGAAGTTGCCGTGGGTCCAGGCGTGGCTGCCCACCTCGAACAGTGGGTCAGCCAGAAGCTGCATGGAGCGCTCCGGATGCGAGCGCAGCCACTTGCCGCTGGCGAAGAACGTGGCGGGAACGCCCTCGGCGCGCAGGTAGTCGACTATTGCGCCGTCATAGCCTGCGCGCTGGTCCGAGAGCTCGCACAGGTCGAAGGTCAGGGCCACCAGCTTCTCGCCGCCCGTGTCCACGCGGCGGATGGAGCCGCGCCTCTCTGGCGGGAGAGGAGCCAACGCCGCCAGGGGGGCTGTACGGTCGGGAGGGGTCAGGTCCGGCGCGGTGAGGCGTCCGGCCTTGCGTTCCTCCGGGGTGGCGGCCAGCTCAGCCGGGCTCCACAGGCTCGCCGAAAAGGCGCGAACAGGCAGAAAGCCCGTCAGGCCCAGGACGAAAATCAGCAAGGAAGCGGTGAATATGCGGCGCATGGTGTCTCCAGCGGGTGATCTACTCTTGTGGAGCGGCAGGAGCAAGCATGCGCAGGGACGCCATGCCCCGCTCGAAACGAAGACGGCAGCCTACCCTGCGCCCACGAGTGGTCATGCGACCATCGAGGCCTGGAAAGACTGCCGCCGGTTCGATTCATTGCGCCGGTTCAAGGCGGCGCGCCATGCAACTACCTGGGGATGATGAAGAGGCTCCCCGCATAGACGAACACACCCAGTATGGCCACATAGACTATGCAGTACTTGAGCGTCTGGTTCAGGATCTTGCCCTCGGACCCCACGAGTCCGGTGGCTGCGGTGGCAACGGCGATGCTCTGGGGCGAGATCATCTTGCCGCCCGTGGCCCCGGCAGTGTTGGCGGCCGCCAGCCAGTAGGGGTCGACTCCGGTTTTCGAGGCGACCTCCACCTGGAGCTTGCCGAAAAGCACGTTGGCCGAGGTGTCGCTGCCTGTCACGAACGTGCCGAGCGCCCCGATGAGCGGAGAGATCGCCGCAAAATACTGCCCCGTAGCCTTCACCAGGACCACCGCGATGGCGGAGATCATGCCGCTGTAGGCCATGACCTTGGACATGGCCACGATGCACAGGACCGTCAGGGCCGACTTGGACAGTTTCAACACGGTACGCCCGAACACCATGCTGATCTCGCCGAACTTCGCGCCCTGGATCAGGCCGCCGACGATGGTGGCCAGGATGATCAGCGTGCCGGGAGTGGCGATCCATTTGAACACGAACGGCGTCGCGCCCTTGCCCTGGTAGATCATGACCGAAGTCTTGATGTTGGACAGCACGTTGTAGACCGGCTCCACCACGGGGCTGGTCCCCACGATGAACACCAGCACCAGGATGTACGGCAGCCAGGCCAGGACTCCGCTCTTAAGCGAGACCGTCTCATGGGCGGACTTACCGACCTGCTCCTCTTTGTAGAATGTTTTTGCGATGAAGATGGTCACACCCATGCTGCAGATGCTTCCGGCCAGCGCAGGGAGCTCCGCGCCCAAAAATCTGGCCGTCAGCAGTTCCGGAATGGCAAAGGCCGCACCGGAGGCCAACGATATACCGACGACGCCTTTCAGGCCCTTCAGGCTTCTGGTGGTCAGCACCACCAGCAACATGGGGATGATGACGATGAACAGGGTCAGTTGCAGCGCGATCTGGTAACTCAGGATGTTCACGTCCAGGTTGGTGATCTGCGCCAGCGTCAGCACGGGGATGCCGATGGCTCCGAAAGCCGTAGGCACGGTGTTGGCGGTCAGGCAGATGAGCGCCGCGAACAGCGGCTCGCAGCCCAGGGCAGCCAGGATGCTGGCGGGGATGGCCACGGCGGTTCCGTAGCCCGCCACGGCCTCCAGGAAGCCGCCGAACCCCCAGGCCAGGATCAACACCTGGATGCGGCGGTCCGTGGTGATGTTGGAGAGCATGGTTTTGATGGTGTCCATGCTCTTGGTGTACAGTGCCATGTTGTAGGTGAATATGGCAGCCACGATAACTATGACGATGGGCCAGAGTCCCAGCGCCACGCCTTCCAAAGTAGCTGTCAGCACTGCGATGTTGGACATCTTGAAGGCGACGCTGGCCAGGACGATGGTCAGCACAAGGGAGATCATTGCCGTGGTGTGCGCGGGCATCTTCAGGACGCCAAGCGACATCATCAGCCAGACAATGGGCACCAGGGCGATGAGGAACAGGGAATAGACCTTGAACGTATTCTCCCGGTATTCGCCGCAGCCGATCCACAGGGAATCGTTCACCTTGACCACATACGAGGACTTTTCCTGGCCGTCCCAGATGTAATCGTACCACCCCCCGCCACGATTGACGATCTCGATCATGTCCTTGATGATTTCGCGCCCGTCGGCGTCCTTCATATCAAGAAGGTCCTTGCCGACCATGGAGGGGTGGGTGGCCAAGGCCTTGTTCACGCCGTTGAAGTCATACGCGAAAATGTACAGTCCACGATCCACGAAGAGGCCGCCGGGATTGTTGAACTCGGCCAGGGCCTTATCCTTGCCTTTGTCGTGGATGAACTTCAGCGCCTTCTCCACCATGGTGACCGCTTCGTTCTTATAGTCTCCGCAGCCGATCCACAGGGAGTCGTCCACCTTGACAACATACGAGTACTTGTCGTGGCCTTCCCACTTGTATTCGTACCAGCCGCCGCCGCTCTTGGCGATGGCGATCAGGTCCTTGATCATATCCTTGCCGTCGGCGTCCTTCATGTCGATGAGGTTCTTGCCGACCAGCGCGGGGTTTGTGGCCAGGGATTTGTTGACGCCATGGAAGTCGTACGCAAACACGTACAGGCCATCCTTCACGAACTCGCCATCGGGATTGTTGAACTCCGCGAGGGCCTTTTCCTTGCCGTATTTCTGAATGTACGCCTGAGCCTTCTCCACCATGGCGACTGCCTGGCGGGCATTCTCCGGCGCTTCGATTATTGATTCCACCGCAAAGGCCTGGGGAACGGCAAAGACTGCCAGGACAAGGATCATCAGTGCAGCCATCGCGAAGCCGTTCGCCATGCACGCCGCCCTCTTCACATTCAGAAGTGAGCCGGTGACGCCTGTCAGAAAATCTGGACCGATACCAATAAAAGAACGCACTCTCACAACGTATTCCTTCTCTGCTGTTCACATTTCATGATGATGGGACAACCAGAATCGACATAAGCTCAAAAGAGCAACGACACTTCAGACCTGCTTCTCGTCACGCTTCAGCAGGAGTCCGGGCAGCACCGCTCCTCGCCCCCTGAAAGCAGGGTTTCAGGAGCACGGCGGCAACGCCAGCGCCATGAACTCGCAATACCTCTGCGCCTCGCTGAGCACGCTCCATGTGCAGGCCGCATTGCGCTGGCGAGCGCGGGATGATGCCAGACTCAAGGGCCTGACCGCGAGCAACCTGCGTGCCAGTCGGCACAAAATTGACAAAATAGTGTAATTTCGAGCAAATACAACAACAACGTCACCTGAACTGATGCTCATGTGAGAAATACGGGTACGGAAAATAAGACAACATGGTGAAAACGGCAGACAAGGTCCAGACAAGTGCTGAATCAGGCAGAATATTTTTCTGCTCCGGCAAAACGGGGCCAGCCGGAATGCAAGTCTTGGAAAACAGACGCCCGTATTGTTTCGTTTGCGTCTACGAGCACTCCAAGAATGACGAACCATTACAACCTCGAATAGTTTGCCAGGCTTCTTACTTCGCGAAGTGCTCAAACCATCAGATCATCTTTTCAGAAAACCGTCCGCCCATGATCGCAATACCGCAAGCATCCGACCGGACTCTCCCATCACGAGCGGCTTGCAATCATACGAAGAGGGAGTGAAACTCATGGGCGTCCACCGCAACCCGCAACACTCTGGAGCCGCCGTGAAGTTTCCCCCGTTTCTCCTGGAGCGTTATTTTGCGCAGCACGAGTTCTCCGTGCCACACCTGCTGTGCGTTTCCGACTGCCAGACCATGACCGCAGGCGAACTGCTGGACCTGGAACCCGGCTCGCGCGAGGCCCTCGAGCGCCTGCCCCTGGGCTACACCGAAGCCCCCGGCGGGGCCGGGCTGCGCGCCGAAATTTCAGGCCTGTACGAGAACCTGCCGCCGGACAACGTGCTGGTCCACGTGGGCGCGGAGGAGGCCATCTTCACCTTCGCCACGGCCTGCCTGGAACCCGGCGACGAGGTGATCGTCCACACGCCCTGCTACCAGTCGCTGCACCAGATCGCCGCGAGCAGGGGCTGCACTGTGATTCCCTGGGTGGCCCGCCCGGAAAACGGCTGGGCTCCCGACACGGACGAACTGGCCCGGCTGGTGACGCCGCGCACCAAGGCCATCGTGGTCAACTCGCCCCACAACCCCACGGGCTTCTGCCTGGACCGCGCCGCCATGGAGCGTATCGTGGCCGTTGCCGCCCGCCAGGGCTGCCTGCTCTTTTCCGACGAGGTGTACCGTTTCCTGGAGTACGGCGTGGACGAACCGCCGCGCCCGGCCTGCGACCTGTACGAACGGGCCGTGTCCCTTGGCGTGATGTCCAAATCGCTGGGGCTGGCCGGGCTTCGCGTGGGCTGGGTGGCCAGCCGCGACAAGGCCGCGCTCTCCGCCATGGCCGCCGTAAAGGACTACACCTCCATCTGCGGCAGTGCGCCCAGCGAGTTCCTGGCCGCGCTGGCCCTTCGCAGGCGCGAGGTCATCCTCGCGCGCCAGTACGCCCTGACCACCGCCAACCTGGAGCTGCTGGAAGCGTTCATGTCCCGCCACGCCCACCTGTTCGACTGGGTGCGCCCCTCGGGCGGCCCCATAGCCTTCCCGAGGCTGGCCTCCGGGCAGGACGCCGAGCCCTTCTGCGCCGAGGTGCTTTCCGGCTCCGGCGTGTTGCTGCTGCCCGGCAGGCTCTACGGGGACGCCTGGAAAGCCCACATGCGCCTGGGGTTCGGTCGCGCGGACTTCGCGCAAGGGCTGGGCGCACTGGAGGATTTTCTTAAGAAGGGCGCAGTCTGACCTGGGAAATTGCGCCCTTTTTGGAAGGAAAAGCCTCTCACGGAAATGTCCGGAGAGGCTTTTTCAAGGATGGCGAAGAGTTAAGACGTGGGGCGAACCACGTCACTTCCGTTTGAATTCTCTTGAAATTTTCCGAAAATGTGGCAATCGTGTCCGGTCGCGTAACGAACGCGCCGCATGCATACCAAGCGGCGGCCAACCATGGCCCTCGTAGCCCTAACCAACGTCCTAACCACGGAGGAAATCATGCGCAGAATCGTCGTCCTGGCCGCCCTCATGCTGACCCTGCTCGCCCAGTCTGCCTGGGCCAAGACCATCATTTTCGCTTCCGACGCCACCTGGCCCCCCATGGAATTCGTCGGCCCCGACAAGGAAATGACCGGCTTCGCCATCGATTACATGAAGGCAGCCGGCAAGGAAGCCGGATTCACCCCCGAATTCAAGGCCGTGGCCTGGGACGGCATCTTCGCCGGTCTGGCCGCCAACAAGTACGACGCCATCTGCTCCTCCGTGTCCATCACTGACGAGCGCAAGAACGCCATGGACTTCTCCGTGCCCTACTTCAAGGTCCGCCAGGCCCTGGTGGTCCCCGCCGACTCCAAGGCCAAGACCCTGGCCGACATGAAGGGCAAGACCCTGGGCGCCCAGATCTCCACCACCGGCCACTTCGCCGTGAAGAAGGCTGACGGAGTCAAGGACAAGTCCTACGACGAAGTGGGCCTGGCCATCGAAGACCTGTTCAACGGCCGCATCGACGGCGTTGTCTGCGACGACCCCGTCGCCGCCCAGTACGCCCTGCAGAACGACAAGTACAAGGGCAAGCTGAAGATCGCCGCCGTGCTCGAGACCGGCGAGGACGAGTTCTACGGCATCGCCCTCAAGAAGGGCGACAAGGCCAACCTGGAGCTCATCAACAAGGGCATCGAGGCCGTCAAGGCCAAGGGCATCGACAAAGAGCTCATGAAGAAGTGGATCGGCCAGTAGACCTGTAACTTCCGAGGGGAAGGGCGCAATCGTCCTTCCCCTCATTTTTTCATCCCATGCAAACCAAACCACCCGTTCAGATCATCGAACAGCACGACGGCCCTGCCATCCCGAGAAAGTCCGACAAGGGGCTCGTCTCGGCGTGGTGGCTGTCGCTCATCGCCGCAGTGGGCACGCTCCTCTACCTGATCCTTGTGGAACAGGGGGCGTACCTCCGGCTGATCAAGTTCGTCCCAGACGGCATCGTCATCACCTTCCAGGTGACCATTTTTTCTATCATTTCCGCTCTGTTCCTGGGCCTTCTCACCGGCCTGGGGCGTGTGTCGCGCAACCGCTGGATCAACCTGATCGCCTCCACCTACGTGGAGATCGTGCGCGGCATCCCGCTTTTGGTGCAGTTGTTCTACATCTACTACGCGCTGGGCCGTTTCGTGCGCGTGCCGGACATGGTGGCCGCCGTGGTGGCCATGGCCGTGTGCTACGGCGCGTACCTGGGCGAAATCTTCCGCGCGGGCATCCTGGCCATCGACAAGGGCCAGACCGAGGCCGCGCGCTCCCTTGGCTTCAGCCGCGCCCAGACCATGCGCTACGTCATCCTGCCCCAGGCCATGCGCATCATCCTGCCGCCCGTGGGCAACGAATTCATCATGCTCCTGAAGGACACCTCGCTGGTGTCCATCCTGGCCGTGGCCGACCTTTTGCGCCGGGGCCGTGAATTCGCTTCAGAGACCTTCCTGTATTTCGAGACGTACACCGTTGTGGCGCTCATCTACCTGATCATCACCCTGATCCTGTCCAAGATGGTGTCCAGGCTCGAAGAGAGGCTTTCGTTCTATGTCCGCAAATAACGCAATCGAACCCATCATCTCCATCGAGCGCGTGGGCAAGTTCTTCGGCAAGCTCCGCGCCCTGAATGATGTGTCCATGACCGTGCGCCCCGGCGAAAAGGTGGTCATCATCGGGCCTTCCGGCTCCGGCAAGTCCACCCTGCTGCGCACCATCAACCGCCTGGAGACCATCGACGCCGGACGCATCGTGGTGGACGGCATGAACATCTCCGACCCCGCAGTGGACATAAACCAGGTGCGCATGGAAGTGGGCATGGTGTTCCAGTCCTTCAATCTGTTCCCGCACTACACGGTGCTGGACAACGTGACGCTCGCCCCCATGAAGCTGCGCGGCGAGCCCCGCGCCCAGGCCGAGGAAAAAGCCATGGCGCTCCTGAACAAGGTGGGCATCCAGGAGAAGGCCGGCGTGTTCCCGGCCATGCTCTCCGGCGGGCAGCAACAGCGCGTGGCCATCGCCCGCGCCCTGGCCATGAACCCCAAGATCATGCTCTTCGACGAACCCACCTCGGCGCTTGACCCCGAGATGATCGGCGAGGTCCTGGCCGTCATGCTGGATCTGGCCCGCGAGGGCATGACCATGGTGGTGGTGACCCACGAGATGGGCTTCGCCCGTCAAGCCGCCGACCGCATCGTGTTCATGGACCAGGGGCAGATCATCGACGAAGGCGCGCCTGCGGAGTTCTTCGAGAGCGCCGTGCATCCGCGCGCCCAGAAGTTCCTGGAGCAGATTCTGTAGCTTTTTTGGATGATCGGGCGCATATAAGCGGAGGCTTAAGAGAATATGCCTCCGGCGGCCAAAGGAACTTCGTTCCTTTGGAATCCTCTATAGCTTCGCGTCGTTCACTGGCTGCCGTTCAGAGAGCGGTCCATTAAACGGACACCGCTCTTTCTGGTCCGCACGGGCACGTTCCGTACGCCACTGAAGCCATGGCGCGTGAAGCATCCGAACCGGGAAGATCATGGAACTATTCACCGTTGCCAATGCCATCGCCTTTCTGACGCTCTCCGCCCTGGAAATCGTCCTCGGCATCGACAACATCGTCTTCATCGCCATCCTCTCCAACCGCCTGCCTCCGGAGCAGCAGAGCCGCGCCCGCCGCGTGGGCCTGATACTGGCCATGGGCACCCGCATCCTGCTGCTTTTGTCCATCTCCTGGGTGATGCGCCTGACCACGCCGCTCTTTAGCGTGTTAGGGACCGACTTCTCCGGACGCGACCTCATCCTGCTGGGCGGCGGCCTGTTCCTCATCGCCAAGTCCACCTTCGAGATCCACGAAAAGACCGAGGGCGGCGGCCACGGGCCGGACTCGCCGGGCCAGAAGGTCCTGACCTACGGTTCCGCCGTGGCCCAGATCGCCGTTCTGGACATCATCTTCTCGCTGGATTCGGTCATCACCGCCGTGGGCATGGTGCAATCCGTGACCATCATGATCGCTGCCGTGGTGGCGGCGGTCATCGTCATGATGATCTTCGCGGACCGCATCAGCGTCTTCGTGAAGAACCACCCCACCATCCAGATGCTGGCCTTGTCGTTCCTCATCCTTATCGGCGTGTTCCTGGTGGCCGAGGCCCTGGGCAAGCACATCGACCGGGGCTACATCTACTTCGCCATGGCCTTCTCCCTGGGCGTTGAGCTCCTGAACATGAAGGCCAGGAAGGCCTCCACGCGGAACTCAAGCGGCCACTAGGACCCATTACCAAGCAAATCAAAGGCCGCCGGAGCGCTCCGGCGGCCTTTTTTGCGTTCAGTGGGTGTGTTCGAGCTTAGTCGAAATCCGGGCAGGCTTTCAGCGACTCCTTGATGTCCGCCTCGGAGTGCTCGAAGTCCACCAGACCGCCCTGCATGTAGGCATCGTAGGAGGCCAGGTCCAGAAGTCCGTGCCCGGAGAACAGGAACACCACCACCTGGCCCGGCTCCGCCTGCCTGGCCACGTCGATGGCCGCCTTGATGGCGTGGGATGTTTCGGGCGCGGGCAGAAACCCTTCCGTGGCCTGGAAGAGACGCGCGGCCTCGAAGCAGTCGTTCTGGAAGTAGGCGCGCGCGTCGACCAACCCTTCGGCGGCCAGGTTGCACACGATGGGGGCATCCCCGTGGTAGCGCAACCCGCCCGCGTGGATGGGCGCAGGCATGTAGGCGTGCCCGAGGGTGTGCATCTTGAGGAGCGGCGTGAGCCGGGCCACGTCGCCGTAATCGTAGCGGAACTGTCCCCTGGTTAACGTGGGGCAGGCCTTTGGCTCCGCCGCCACAAAGGTGATCTTCTCGCCGGAGAGCTTGCGCGGCAGGAACGGGAGCACCAGTCCGCCGAAGTTGCTGCCGCCGCCCACGCATCCCACCAGATAGTCGGGCTTCTCACCCGCCATGGCCAGTTGCTTCTCCACCTCCTGCCCCACGATGGTCTGGTGCAGCACCACGTGGTTCAGCACGCTGCCCAGCGCGTACTTGGTGTCGTCGTGAGTGGCTGCGTCCTCCACGGCCTCGGAAATGGCCAGCCCCAGGCTGCCCTGGCAGTCCGGGTCGTTTTTCAGCACCTCGCGCCCCACCTGGGTCCTGTCGGACGGCGAAGGGAACACCTCCGCCCCGTAAGAGTGGATGAGGATGCGCCGGTAAGGCTTCTGGTTGTAGCTGACCTTCACCATGTACACGGTGCAGTCCAGCCCGAACATCTTGCAGGCGAAGGACAGGGCCGTGCCCCACTGGCCCGCGCCGGTCTCCGTGGCCAGACGCTTCACCCCTTCCAGCTTGTTGTAATACGCTTGGGGAACCGCGGTGTTCGGTTTGTGCGACCCGGCCGGAGAGCGGGATTCGTCCTTGTAGTAGATGCGGCATTTGACGCCCAGCGCCTTCTCCAGTCGAGCCGCGCGCACCAGCGGGGTCGGGCGGAAGAGGCGGTACACGTCCAGCACGGGTTCAGGGATGTCGATGAAGCGCTGCGAGCTCATCTCCTGCTCGATGATCCCCATGGGAAAGATGGGGGCCAGCATATCGGCGGTAACGGGCTGCCCGGTCGCGGGATCGAGCGGAGGGGCCAGGGGCGTGGGCAGGTCTGGCAGGGCGTTGTACCACTGGCGGGGCATGTCTCGTTCCGGCAGGATGATCTTGGACTCCATCGAGCTTCCTTCCTTGTGCTTGCGGTTGCGGCTGGATGCTTTGGAACGCTTGGTATCAGGGGTGGCTACCTGGGGCCACGCGAGATTGTCAAGAAAGGCCAACCCGCACTTCACGGCAAATAACCGTCGTCATCCGCGCCAACCCCTGGTATGCGTTCATCAAATCAAACAGGAGACGCGCATGCCCCGCTCCCCGATCGTCCTCTCCTGGCTCGTGTTCGTGGCCTCCTCGTTTCTGCGAAATCGCGGACTCCTGCTGGCGGCGTCGCTGTCCTACACCACGGTGTTGTCGCTGGTGCCATTTCTGGCCGTGGCCTTTTCCGTGGCCAAAGGATTTGGCATCTACGAGACCCCCCTGCTGCGCGACGTGCTCCTGCGGCTCATGGCCGAAAAGGCCGACGTGGTGGACGCAATCCTCGGCTACATCCAGAATACCAACGTCAAGGCCCTGGGCTTCATCGGCGTGGCCACCCTGTTCGTCACCTCCGTAAGCCTCATGACCACCATGGAGGAGGCCTTCAACATCATCTGGCAAGCCAAGACCCAGCGCGGACTGTGGAACCGCTTTTCCAACTACATCACCGTGATCCTGGTGTGCCCCATATTCATCCTGGCGGCCTTCAGCGTCACGGCCACGTTGCAGAACGCGAGCGTGATCCAATGGATGCGCGAGATTGAACTTTTGAACCGCGCCCTGACCTTCGGCCTGAAGGCCGTGCCCATGGTGATGGTGTCCATCTCGCTGTTCATCGTCTACAAGTTCCTGCCCAATGTACGCGTCACCGCCTTCGCAGCCATGGTCGGGGCAGGGTCAGCCGGGCTGGCCTGGCAGAGCACCCAGACGCTCTACATCAAATATCAGATCGGCGTTACCGGCTACAACGCCATTTACGGCAGCTTCGCCCAGATCCCGCTGCTGCTGATCTGGCTGTACATCAGCTGGCTGATCGTGCTGGCTGGGGCGGAAATAGCCAACGCCAGCCAGAACTTCAGCCGCATACGCCTGGAAGACTCGGCAAAGAGCTACTCCTTCGCCGATCGCCGCGATCTGGCGCTGATCCTGGCGCTCATGCTCACCGAGCGCGCCGAGAACAGGCAACCGCCACTCCAGGCCATGGAGGCCGCCCTGGCCGTGGGCATGCCCGTCATGCTGGTGGAGGAGGAGCTGCGCAGGCTGGCGCGGCTGGGAGTGGCTGTTCGGACCGAAGAGGGACAAGAAGAAGACGTGCCGGACACCGGCGGGGAGAGCTACGTGCTGGCCGCCGCGCCGGACAAGATCACCGTGGGGGAACTGGTGGTGGGCTGGGAAGGTCTGCGCGGCGAGGAAGGCGAGGGCGATCTGGCCCAGCGTTACCCGGCCCTGTCCGCCATCAAGGAGAGGTTGCACACGTCCTGCCTGGAGGGTTCCAGGCAGACGCTCCGGGACGTGTGGCTCGGCATGCCCGAGGATGGCCGGAGCGAAACGGCCTGAACACTACCCGCAGGCGCGGCCCTTCAGGCCGAACAGGGCCTTCAGTATCTTGGGTGCCATGCCGTCGAAAATCTTCGGGGCCAGGTACTCCCCAACCACCCGTTTGTTGATCTCGGCCAGCGTCGGATAGGGATGCACCGCCTGGGCCATGGCCGAGAGCTTCACGCCGCCGCCCAGGGCAGTCACCCATTCGCCCAGCAGGTCGCCCGCGCGCGAGCCCAGGATCTGAACCCCCACCACCTTCTCACGGCTGTCCGCCAGCATCTTGATGAATCCGCGCGGCGTTCCGTCAGCCAGGGCGCGGTCGTTGTCCGAGAACTGCTGTGTGTGCACGGTCACGGCCACGCCGGCCTTGGCGGCTGCGGTCTCGTTCAGTCCCACGCTGGCTAGCTCCGGGTCGCAGAAGGTGGCCCTGGGCATGAGGGTGTAATCGGCCTTGCGCGGCAGGTGCGCCACAGCGTTGGTCAGGGCCACGCCGCCCTCGTAGCCCGCCGCGTGGGTGAACTGCCACTTGCCCAGCACGTCGCCCGCCGCGAACACGTTAGGCCCGGTGGTGCGAAGCCGCGCGTCCGTGGGGACGCCCTTCTCCGTATAGGCCACCCCGGCGTTTTCCAGCTTCAGCCCCGCCACGTTGGGCTTGCGGCCCATGGCCACCAGCAAGGCCTTGCCGGACACCTGGCTCTCCTGCCCGGAGGCGTCGCGCAGGCCGATGTGCCGCAGGCCGTAGGACACGCTGGCGTAGCGGGCCTGCACGCCGGTGAGAACGGTCACGCCTTCGGTCTCCAGGCGCTCGCGCACCAGGGCGGCCATGTCCGGGTCTTCGCTTGAGAGCAGCTGGGCCGACCGCTGGATGATGGTCACCTCGCTGCCCAGGCGGGCAAAGGCCTGGGCCATCTCGACGGCGATGGCCCCGCCCCCCAGCACGATCAGCGAGGACGGCAGCTCCTCCAGCGTGAAGAGGTCCAGGTTGGTCAGATGCGGGGTCTGGCGCAGGCCAAGAATGTCCGGGATGGCCGGGGAGGAACCCGTGGCCACGATCCAGCGGTTGGCCGAGACGGTCTGGCCGTTCACGCATACGCAGTGCTCGTCCGTGAACTCCGGAGTGCCGAACTCGACCTTGACCCCAAGCGAGCAGAAGCGCTCAGGCGAGTCGTGAAGCTGGATGCGCTCGATGACTGAGGCGATGCGCGCGGCGATCTGGCGGAAATCCACGGGGGGCATCTCGCAGGCGGGCAGGCCCCAGTCTGTTGCGCGGGCCATCTGGTGGCGCAGCTTCGCCGAGGCGATGAGGGTCTTGGAGGGCACGCAGCCGTGATGCAGACAGTCGCCGCCGAGATGCGGCGACCGTTCGATCAGAAGTACCTTGGCACCCAGACGCGCCCCGCCCGCCGCCGCAGTGAGACCCGCCGCACCGCCGCCTATAACGCCCAAATCGTAGTCGAACGACGCCATGTGAACTCCCCCAAGCCGCTGAATTGCGTTTCAATACACACGATTGGGCAGGCGTGTCCATCGGAGGAGGCGCTGGCTGAGCATTGCGCGCCCAAGGTCAGGCGCGCTTATTTCCCCGCGCCATCCAGCAAAATGAACACATCCATGCGCATCCCCACAGGGATGGACGTTCCCGGCTCGAATTCGATGAGCGTCTCCAGCACCTTGGTATCCAGGCGTTCTGCCGGGTCGTCGGTGCGGATGTTCTTGCGCCCGAGCATCCTGGCGATGCGGATCACCTTGCCATTGAAGCGCTTGTCGCCGTAGGCGTCGGCCATGGCGTAGGCGCGCTGCCCCACTTCAATGCGGGCCACGTCCTTCTCGTCCACGTCGGCGCGCACCCGCAGGGTGGACACGTCGCCCACGGTGACCACGGGCGTGTCGAAGTTGGTGGATACCATCTCGCCAGCCCGGCGGTGCTTGCGCAGCAGCACGCCGTCGATGGGCGAGCGCACCAGCGCCTTGTCGGCGTAGGCCTGGGCCTCGGCCACCTGGGCCTGGGCCTGGGCGTACTGTGCCTGGGCGTTGCGGATGTCCTCCTCGCGGGCGGGGTCGTCCACCAGATGGAAGCGCTCGCGCAGCTGATTGGTGCGTTGCAGCGCAACCAGATACTCGCGCTCGGCTCGGTCGGCCTCCTCGCGGGAGATGACGCCGCTGGCCACCAGCTTGACGCGCCGCTCGTTCTCGCGCCGAGCGTTGCTGAGCACGGATTCGGCCTCGCGCAGGGCGGCTGCGGCCTCGGTGCGCTCCATGGGGCGCGCTCCGGCCAGCACCTTGTCCAGGGTAGCCTTGAAGGCCGCCTCGTTGGCCTTGGCCTGGGCCAGCCGGGCCTTTATGTCGTCGTCCACCAGCCGGGCCATGGGCTGGCCCTTCTTCACCAGGTCGCCCTCCTCCACGTAGACCTCGAGGATCTTGCCGGGGATGTCGAACCCCAGGCGCATCTCCTCGCTCACGGGTTCCACGCGCCCGGCGGCGGCCACCCAGGAGCCCTCCTGGGGGATTCGGCTTATGATGCTCTCGCCGTTCCAGGCGGCAACCGGGCCGATGAGGGTTCCCGCCACGCAGGCCAGTATCGCAAGCAGCCGGGTCATGATTGCCCCTCCGCAGTATGTATTCGCCCATCCTCGATGCTCACGATGCGGTCCGCGAACTCGAAGATGCGGTTGTCGTGGGTGACCACCACCACGCAACGTCCGTGGGTGAGGGCCAGGTCGCGCAACAGCCCGATGACCAGGCGACCGTTGACCGAATCGAGAGCCGCCGTGGGCTCGTCGGCCAGGATGATGCCAGGATCGGAGACCAGGGCGCGCGCGAAGGCCAGCCGCTGCTTCTGGCCGCCGGAGAGGTCGCCGGGGAGGCTGTCCAGCTTGCTGCCCAGGCCCACGGATTCCATGACCTCGGCGGCGCGGTTGCGGGCCTTGGCCCCCCGGACGCCCTTGAGGTCCAGGGCCACCATGACGTTCTCCACGGCGCGAAGCGTGGGAAACAGGTTGTAGTTCTGGAAGATGAACCCGATGTGCTCCAGGCGCACCTGGCAGAGCTCGCGGTCCGAAAGCCCGGCCACGTCCTGCCCGTGGATCACCAGCCTGCCCGCGTCGGGCCGAAGGATGCAGCCCATGATGGACAGGAGCGTGGTCTTTCCGCTGCCGGACGGCCCCATGAGCAGCACCAGCTCGCCAGGGTGCACGTCCAGGGACACGTCCTCCAGCGCGGTGGTGCGGGCCGAGCCCGTGCCGAAGGACTTGCTCAAGCCGCTGACCGATATGGCCGACGAGATGAAGTCGTCCATCTCAGCGCCCCTTGAAGACCATCACCGGGTCCAGCGTGGTGACCTTGTTGATGGAGATGAGGGCCGCGCCAACGCACATGCACACAGTAACCACGAACAGCCCCGCCGCCAGCCACGGCGGCAGCAGGATGGACGCCCCGCCCTTCTCGGAGAACTGCACGATGACGTAGGCGACGGATATTCCCAGGGTGTAGCCCGCCACTGCGCTGGCCAGGGCCTGGATGACGATGATGCGGTAAATGTAGGAGTTGGGCGCGCCCATGGCCCGCAGGGTGCCGAACTCGGCCAGGTGGTCCATGGTGGTTGCGTAGAGCGTCTGGGCAACCACCACCACGCCGACAACCAGGCCCAGGGCGGCGGCGATCAGCAGGGCCAGCCCAGCGCCCGTGGTGAACATCCAGTATGTCTGGGTCTTCTTGGAAAATTCGCTGCTGGTGAACACGTCCACCCCGTCCACGCGCGCAAGCAGCGCGCGCCGGACCGACTCCAGCGAGCTGCCCGGCGAGAGCTTCACCAGGGCGTAGGTGAACTTGCCCTCGCGCAGTCCGTTTATGGTCTGGGCGATGGGCAAGGAGCAGAAAATGTAAGGGGAAGTCGTGAAGGAGCGGATGCCCCGGGTGAAGGCCACCACCCGGACGCGGTGCCCGTTGACCTCCACGGTGTCGCCGAGCTTTTCCACGCCAAGCTTGTGCTTGTATACTTCGTCGATGACCACGGTGTCGGTCATGTTCAGGGCGTCCAGCGTGCCTTCCACCACGTTCCAGGGCTTGCCCAGGCCGGCGTTCAGGTCGTAGCCGACCACCTCCACGCTCTCCGTGCCGCCGTCGGGCTTTTTCCAGTTGGCGAACTGGACCACCAGCCTGCGCACGTCCAGCACGCCCGGCGTGGAAAGCGCCTGGTAGTAGGATTTCTGGGGCAGCGGCGAGGTGACGTCGAAGTTGCGCATGCCGCGCGCAGTGATCCAGATGTCGGCCTCGGTATTATCGATGACCGTGGCGGTGGCGGTGGTGAAGCCCACGAACAACCCGGACTGCACGGCAATAAGCACCACCGCGAAGACCACGCCTGTGAGCGTGACCACCAGGCGGACCTTGTCGTGCATGAGGTTTCGCAGCGCGATAAGATACGTCATGAGGCTTTGCGTCCCGGCGCTGGGTGGGTTAGAGAGTGATCTACGTCCCCTCACCGCGAGCTAAGGAGTGGAATCATGGCCAGACCGGAAGACATGTACCGTTGCCAGACCACCAACTGCGGCTACGTCTATGACCCGGACCGTGGCGACAGAAAGAGCAAAACTCCCCCCGGCACGGCCTTTGCGGACCTCCCCGAAGACTGGAAGTGTCCCGTCTGCGGGGCAACCAAACGGTGCTTCAGGCCTGTGGCCGGCCCCGGCTCCACAGCGGAAGTGGTCTGCGAGACGCCTCGATAACCTCAGGAGCGCGGCTGGGAGATGCCCCGTTCCGTCAGGCAAACCGCGTTCGGAGTCGCACCGCATGTCCACGCGGAAACGTCCGCGACATGCACAAACCGTTCCCCGCAGGCTCACGGCCTAGCCGTTTGAGGGAATCTTCTCGCAGTCCGGACGGAAACAACAGTCGGGCTGGCCGCACACGGAGTACAGGCCCCGTCCGAAACAGTCTTCAAAGCCCTCGGCCGTCTGGATGGCGCGGATCGCGGTGGTCTTGGTCCAGCCGACTGCGACCTTCACGCCTACTGTGCGGGCCTTGTCGCGAATATCCTTCATGTTCATGGCAGGCAGTCCCTCCTTGGAGTTCTTAGCCCACTCTGTAGACCATCTGCTGCCCAGGCGCAATGCGGGAGTGAAAAAAGACGTGTGATTGCAACGTGGGGCTGCATCACTCCACGGTGCCGGCCCGCTCCCGGCATATTGCGGCGTGCCACTCGAAGATGCGCGTGATGAGCTCCTCGGCAACGTTCTCCTGAACCGAGACCCACTCCATCTCCTCGTCCGTGGCGGGTTTTCGCCCCACATGCCGGAATTCGACCCCGATGTCCGTATCCCTGGTGACCGGGTCCTCGGAAACACGCACGGCTTTGCCGGTGAACCACAGCTCGCGCGGCTGATTGCGCATGTCCTGGGCGAAACGCAGGTACACGGTGAATTCGTCGTGCATGGATGGGCAGAACTGGGACTGGCGGCAGAACTCGCGCTCCAGATGCAGGCCCACGCCCCCCGCCGAAATGTTCTCCAGGCGGCACAGTTTGCCCTGGCGCAGCTCGTTCAGGCCGAGCAGGATGGCATCCTTTTCCGGATTCTGGAGTTTGGCCCCCCGCCAGAACATGAGCTCTTCGAACCAGCCCAGGTCCGGGCGCACGCGCATGCTGCGCCGCCGTTGGGATCTGTCCACTCCGCTCGGCAGGGACACGACAAACACTATGCCGCCGTTCTTGGCCTGACGCACTTCGAGCACTTTCGCCCGGAAGGAATGGAATGCGAATCCAGTCTTGCCCTCGCGGATGCGGAAATAACAGCTGAAGTACCTGCCTGAGAAGTTGCCGGGTTTGGTCAGCCCGTACACATCCAGAGCCATGGACTGCTGACCGATGGTGTTCACCGCGCAGCTGAGCCCCGTGATGGAGGTTACGGACTCCTCAAAGACCAGATCCATCTTGGAGCGCTGCAACTGGGCCTGCTCCAGGACCTCCCGGTGAGCGGGATCGAGTGGGGATTTTTTTTTCTTGAAGAGATCAAGTATCATGATTGCACGGCGTAAAGTGTTGACGGTTCGCTACACGACGCCGGGCCGGTCGGTCAACACATCAGTCCTTCAGCATCTGGACGACATACTGCAAGAACGTCGCCAGCAAAGAGAGCTCCTTTTCCTGCTCCTTGACGAAAGTCACCCGGCATTTGACCTTCTTGCCTTCGCTGTCCACCTCCACCAGCATGCCCCTGAGTGCGATCGGCACGTCCTCCTCCATGCTCATGGAGAACTCCACCACCACCTCGCCTCCCGCCGCCAGGGCCAGGGAGGATTCCGAGCGGGGCAGCTTGACCTTGCACCCCCCGCAGCTCACGTCGGTCATCACCCCCTCCAGGCGCGTCCCTCCTGCCGAGAGCACCGCCCGCTCCAGGAGGGCGAGGCGTTCGCAGGCCCGCACCGTCACCTGATGGACGCGATGGGGATACGTGACGAACAGGAGCGGAAAGGGCTTTCTGATGGCGGCCACGAAGTGGCACTCGAAACCGTAGGCTTGGCCCTCGTGGACGAAGCGGATCACGATGGAATACGCCTCGGCCAGGAGCTGGGTGACGCCGGGGTTCATGGGCAGCGCCATGATGACCGCGTCGCCCGGCGCGGTGCCCACGTAGCTTGTCTTGTAGCTGGATTTCTGGCCGGGGAATTGGAACAGGATGGGCAGCCCAGGGGGCAAGGTCTTGAAGATGTCCCGACCGTCGGAAAAAGCCTGCCTGGTGTCCATTGGTCAGTCCTGGTCAGTGGATTTGAGCGGCCAGTAAAACCGCGAACAACACGTGGAAATCATGTGTTGTTCAATTGAAAAACACGTTCATGTCCTGCAGGGGCGCGACACTAGCGGCACCTCGCGCCCTTCACGGGAAGCCTCACCGTGAAGCGCGCTCCCTTGCCCGGCTCTGAGTCCACGTCGATCTCGCCGCCGTGGTTCTCGCGCACGATGAAGTAGGACACCGACATGCCAAGCCCCGTGCCCAGGCCCGGCTCCTTGGTGGTGAAGAAAGGCTCGAACACCTTGCGCTTAGTGGCTTCGTCCATGCCCGGCCCGTTGTCCGACACCTGGATGAACACGCACTCGTCGCTTTTGCCGGTGCGCACGGTGATGGACGGTTCGGAGGTTCCCGCCTCGGCCATGGCCTGGGCGGCGTTTCGCAGGATGTTGAACACCACCTGCTGAATCTGCTGCGCGGAGCAGGGGACGCTCGGGTTGGCCGCGTCGAACTCCCTGTGGATGACGATCCTCTTGAAGTCGTACTTCTCCGAGAGGTTGTAGTCCTGATGGCAGAGATCCAGGGCCTTCTCCACCAGCGCGTTGACCTCCACCGGCAGCCACGCGGACGAACTGCGCCTGCTGAACTCCAGCATGTTGGCCACGATGTCCGCCGCCCGCTTGGCGCACTCGCGCAGGTTTCCCAAAAGCTCCGGGATGTCGCGCGCGTCCAGGTAGGCCCGGATGGTCTCCATGGGGCAGTTGAGCTTCTCGGCCTCGCGGCGGTTGGCCGCCAGATCGACCCGCATGCGGTTCATCACCACCTGGGCGCTCTGCATGATTCCGCCCAGGGGGTTGTTGATCTCATGGGCCATGCCCGCAGCCAGGCCGCCCACGGACATCATCTTCTCCGACTGCACCAGCATCTGCTGCATGCGGTGGCGTTCCGTGACGTCGTCAATGCACACGACCGCCTCGCGCAGGCCGATGGCGTAGAGCGGATAGATCACCACGTCCTCGGCGTGAGGCGCGCCGTCCACTTCCGTCACCTGTCTGGGCAGCGCGTGCAATTCTCCGGTGGCGATGGAGTCGCGCACCGAATCCATCAGGAACCCCATGCGGTCCAGCGCTTCCTGCAGGCGGGTGAGGGGGCGCCCTGCGCACAGTTCGCGCGCCTTGAGGTTGGTGTGGGTGATGACGCCCTCCTCGTCCACGCAGAAGATCGCCAGGGGGGAGGAGTCCAGGATGGCTTGCAGGTAGCTGCCGGTCTTCTGCACCTCGCGCTCGGCGCGGCGCAGATCGGTCACGTCCACGAATACGCCCACCAGCCCGACTGACTTGCCTGCGGCGTTGCGGTACACGGCCTTCTGGATCATCACCTGGCGAACTCCGTTGGGGCTCGCCTTGTCGAATTCGTAGCGCTGGGGAGCCTGCGCGGCCATCAGTTCGTCGTCCTTGCGCTTGAACACCGCCGCCTCCTCGGGCGGATAGATGTCGAAGACGCTTTTGCCGATGAGATCCTTGCGGGGGGTCTGGAAAAACTCTTCAAAGGCCCGGTTGCACCCCTGGTAAAGCCCGTTGGCGTCCTTGTAGAACACCGGCGTGGGCATGGCCTCCATCAGCGACTGGGTAAAGTTCGCCTGGGCCGCCAGGAGGTCCTGGGCTCTTCGCCGCTGCGCCACATACAGCGCGAGCGCCGCAGAGATCACGAACAGCAGGGCCGTCACCAACCCCCAGACCCAGACCAGATGGCGGTTGGTCTCGTAGAAGGACACGGGCTTGTTCAGCACCAGCGCGTCCGGAGGCAGTTGTGATTCGCGCAAGCCGAAGCGCTCCATGACGGTGTGGTCGAAAACATACCTGCCCGCCTGCTCCACCCTGGGCGGGAGCTGATCGGCGGACCTTCCCCGCAGTATTTCAGCAATAAGCTCGGCAGCCGCCTCGCCCTGATCCTCAGGCACGATGATCTTGCCCCCCACGGGGCCGTGCCCCATCCAGGAGCGCCACATCACGAACACGGGAACGCGGCTGGCCTTGGAGATCCGCGCGGCGGCGTCAGTCTGGTACATCACCTTGCCGTTCTGCTCGGGGCGGCCCACGGTAAGCACCAGCCAGCCGGGCTCCAACTGGCTGAGCCTGCGCTCTATGGCCTCGATGTCCCTGTCGGGCAGGTATTCCACCTGAAGCTCGGACTTGAACGCATCCACATCGGCGTGCAACAGCTTCCTGTTCGCTTCGAACATGAGCCCCGGCTCGCCGACCACCAGCAGCCTGTCGGCCTTGGGAAACAGCCGCCTCGCCTCGCGGATGGTATCGCCGAAACCGGGCCGCTCCACCACGCCGGTCACCCGCTTCAGGGCCAGAATCTCCGTCGGGATGGAGTCCCCCACCCCGCAGTAGACAACGGGGATGTCCGGACCCAGCCCGGCGCTGTTCTCCGCCCAGAAGTTCATGGCCACGAGGTCGGTCAGAAGCACCGCGTCCACGGGGCCAGCATCCAGCAAGGCCTTGACCGAGGCCCGCTTGCCTTCAAGAAAGGCGGAAAACTGCGGCGTGTTTCCGAGAATAGGGAGGTCAAGGTATTCAGTGGCGGTCTGGATGCCCAGCCCGCTGGCCTGAAACGCGTCGGCTATGCCCCTGGCCAGGCCGTCGGTCCTGAAGTTGCCCTGGTTGAAGGAGTGCAGCACCAGCACGCGATGCGGCCTTTTCATGACGGCAGAGTCGGCGGTTTGTCCCGCCTGGGCCGGATATTGAACAAGAACGCCCGCCAGGAGCAGCAGCGTCAGGATAAAAACTCGTATGGCAAAACGATTCATGGGTGACCTGGAGAAGGGACGAACTCTGCCCAAAGGCGTTTTGCGCGCTTGGGCAGATGTTCTCCTATCATGGCAGGATACGAACTGAGCGTCAAAAGCAAAAACGACGCATGTAAAACTATTCCTGCCACGCGCCCGGACAACGCGGCCTCTTTAAAGCAACCGCACACCTGTTCAAACCACGACATGCTGAAACTCTCGGCCTATGTGCAAAACACATGGCCGCCACGCCTGCGGACGCAGATCCGCCCCGGCATCACCAGAACTGCCAATTGCCTGTATTCAGGACGTACACGCTCAGGAGCAGGTTGGTAAGCGCGTGGGAGAAGATGCACTGCGACAGGCTCCTGGTGCGCCAGAGCAGCAGGTTGTAGGCGCACCCGGCCACGATTCCCGAAAAAACGAACGTATGTTCGAGCCCGAACAAGAGGGCAGTGCCCGCGAAGGAGAACAGCGTGAAGTGCCCGATGGGCACGCTGGTGAACTTCTCGCTCACCAGATAGCGGGCCGCGAAGGACCGCCAGAAGATCTCCTCCATGATGGGCACCACGACCACCGCTCCAAGCAGGCGCACGCCCATGAACGAATACCGCAGGGATTCCGGCTGGATCGCGTTGAAGTCGGGCGAGTTGGTGCTCCCGAAAACGAGGATGTGCTGCCCGAAGGTGACCCACACGCCGAACACTGCCACGGCAGCGGCGATGGAGAACAGCGAATCGCGGACGTTCAGCAGATCATTCCAGACTATCTCGATATATTTTGCGTAGTACAGGATGAGCGAGACCGCGACCATGCCGACTTGCAGAACGTAAGACACCGCGTACGCCTCGAAAGGAAGCGCTCCGGCCACATGCGAGTAGACCTCGCGCGCCAGGATGAATACAGCGAAAATACAGAACGGAACGACCCGTGGAATCATCTGCGAGTATTTCTGAACCGGCACTGCGTCATCCATATGCTGTCCTTTTGCATATATGGTTCCATTACATCGTACATATGCCCCAGCCGACAAGATGGCGGAGCCTGGCTGGCTCCGCCATCCGATTGCCTGTCCCGTCATTGAAGCTTCATGTCATCGACCAACGCCCGCCTGTGCCGAGGCCCGCGCTATCAGGCGAACTCGATGGCGAACGAGCCGTCCTCGGCCACATCCAGGGTCACGGCCGCAGGCATGCCGCCCGTGGTCATGTGCCCCAGGATCTCCTGGGACATGCGCGGCAGGACGTTGCCGTTCAGTATGTACTCTATGTTGCGTGCCCCTGTCTCCACCTCAGTGCAGCGCGCGGCCACGGCGTCCACAACCTTCGGGGTGTAGGACAGCTTCATCTTGTTGTTTTCCAGGAGCATCTTCTTCAACTTGTCGAGCTTTAAAATCACGATGTTCTTCATGGCCTCGGGCGAGAGGCTCACGTAGGGCGCGATGGACATGCGCGCCAGCAGCGCGGGCTTGAAGTACTGCGAGAGGATGGGCCGCACGGCGGAGAGCACCGCGTCGTAGGGCACGCCCGCTCCCTCCTTGGTCATCTCCTGGATCACATCCGTGGCCAGGTTGGAGGTCAGGATGATCAGGGTGTTCTTGAAGTTGATCTCCTTGCCTTCGCCGTCGGAGAGCATGCCCTTGTCGAACACCTGATAAAACAGGTTCAGCACGTCCGGGTGGGCCTTCTCCACTTCATCCAGCAGCACAACGCTGTAGGGATGCTGGCGCACGGCCTCGGTGAGCATGCCGCCCTCGCCGTAGCCCACGTACCCCGGAGGCGACCCGATGAGCCGCGACACCGTGTGCTTCTCCTGGAACTCGCTCATGTTCACGCTGACCACGTTGCGCTCGTCCCCGAACAGGATGTCCGCCAGGGTAAGCCCGGTCTCGGTCTTGCCCACGCCAGACGGCCCCACCAGCAGGAACACGCCGGTGGGCTGGTCGGGGTTCTTGATGCCGGACTTGGCGGCCTTTATCACCTGGCTCACCACGTCCAGGGCCATGTCCTGGCCCTTGATGCGCACCTTCAGGCGCTCTTCCAGGTTGACCATGGTGGCTGCCTGGTCGCGGGCCACCTTGCCCACAGGGATGCCGGTCCAGTCGGCCACGACCTGCGCCACCAGATCCGGATTGACCTCGATCTGGATCATGGGCGCGTCGCCCTGCAAATCCTTCAAGGCCTGGTCAGCTGCCTGGAGGTCGGCGGCCAGGGCGGCCTTGGCCGCGTCGTCCGCCGCGTCGGCTATCTGGGCGCGCACGGCCAGCACCTTGTGGGCGGCCTCGCGCTCCTTGTCCCAGGCAGCCTGGAGGTCAACGGCCCTGGCCGTGCACTCGGCGATTCCCGCAACCACCTCCGCCAGGCGCTCCTCGTCGATGGGCACGTGGTTGTCCTTGTCGCGCTCCAGGGCCTTTTTCTCGCGCTCGAAGGCCTGCACCCTGCGCTCGGCGTCCTCCAGGGAGGCGGGCTTGGCCGTAAGGTTCACCTTCACCCGCGCGCAGGAGGTGTCCAAAAGGTCGATGGCCTTGTCGGGCAGGAAGCGGGCCGCGATGTAACGGTCTGAATACTCGGCGCAGGTCTTGATGGCGTCGTCTCGGATGATGACCTTGTGGCTCTTCTCGTAGCTGTCGCGAAGCCCGCGCAGGATGAGCACGGCGGATTCCACGCTTGGCTCGTCCAGCTTCACCATCTGGAAGCGCCGGGCCAGGGCCGGGTCCTTCTCGAAGTATTTCTTGTACTCGCTCCAGGTGGTGGCCGCGCAGGTTTTCAGCTCGCCGCGCGCCAGTGCGGGCTTTAACAGGTTGGCCGCGTCCGAGCCGCCCGCCGTGCCGCCCGCGCCCACCAGGGTGTGGGCCTCGTCGATGAACATGATGATGGGCTTCTCGCTCGACTTCACCTCGGTGATGACGCCGCGCAGGCGGTTTTCGAACTCGCCCTTCATGCCCGCGCCAGCCTCCAGGAGGCCCATGTCCAGGTTGATGAGCGTGACCTCCTGGAGCGATTCGGGCACATCGCCCTGGGCGATGCGAAGCGCCAGCCCCTCGATGACGGCGGTCTTGCCCACGCCCGGATCGCCCACCAGGATGGGGTTGTTCTTGCGCCGCCGGGCCAGGATGTCCACGATCTGGCGGATTTCGTTGTCGCGCCCGAACACGGGGTCGATGCCCCCGGCCCTGGCCTTGGCCGTGAAGTCCTGGCAGAATCGGGCGATGAAGCTGCCTTCCGTCCCGCCGGGGCCGCCGGGTGCGCCAGGAGCCCCGGGAGCCGCAGCGCCCCCGGCACTCTCAGAAGCGGCCTTGGCCTCGGAGGAGGCCTTGGTGGCGTTCCAGAAGTCTTTCAGCAGGCTCTCGCGGTTGACGGGAGCCAGAAGGTCCAGGTACGGGCCAGAGCCGAAGAAGGTCGGCCTGGCCAGGAAGGCCAGCAGCACAGCACCGGAGCGGACGCGGGCGTCGCCCAGGTCCACGGAGCCCACCAGCCAGGAGTCCTCAAACAGCTCGATCAGGAGCGGCGAGAACGTGGGTTTGCCGGAGTTGCCCGTTTTCAGGTCCTCCAGCGAATCGGTCAGCCCGGCCACAAGGCGTCCTGAATCCACGCCGCTTGCGCGCAGCACCGTGGGGATGTCCGAGCCGGTGTCCTCCAAGCACTTCAGGAGGAAATGCTCCACGGTCACCTCGTACTGCGTGCGCGACACCGTGAGCCCTGCCGCGTTGTGCAGGGTGTTGGTGCAGAAACCGTTGAGCTTGGCCAGCAGGGACTTCATGTTCACATTTATCATCTGGAGACTCCCGGAGAACGGATAGGGTTGCTGGATTTTCCCGTATCCGTACATCAATGCACTGGTATTTGGGAAGGATGCGCGCGACTATTTCCCGCAAAAAACCGTCCTGACCACGAGGCGGCCCTTTCCGAAAGGAGCGTAAGACATGCCCTCCCCCGACAGACTGAGCACCGCGCCCACTGACGCGGACATAATCGAAGCCATGCGGGAGCTGGACTCCTTCATGGACATAACCCCCTCGGACGCCCGCGAGCTCTTTCGCGTGGCCCACGTCCAGACCCTCAGGCGGCTGCGCGAGGCGGTACGCGTGCGCGACCTGATGACGCGACAGGTGGTCTCGCTGGAGCCGGAAACCCCCCTGCCGGAAGCGGCGCGGACGCTGGCCGAGGCAGGGATATCCGGCGCGCCGGTCGTCTCCCGGGGCCAGCTGCTGGGAGTGGTCTCGGTGAAGGACTTCCTGGGCGCGCTGGGCCTGCCCAAGAACGCCCCGCCCGTGGCCCTGGTGGCCCAGGTGCTGGGCCGCCAGATGCAGACCGGAAACGCCTGCGCTCCGGCGGACCTGGAGCGGCTCCTGGTGCGCGACATCATGACCGCCCCTGCCCTGGCCGTGGACGCAGGCATGGCGGCCTCGGACGCGGCGCAGCTCATGTCCGCCAAGGCCATCCGCCGCCTCCCCGTGACCGAGGCAGGCAGCCTGGCAGGCATGATCACCCACACGGACCTGCTGCGGGCCTTCGGCGTCACGCTGGGACAGAGCGCCTGAAACATATCCGTGAACGAAAAGGACGTACGCGTGAACGGTTACTTCTCCAAAATGCGCGGCAACGGGCCAAGCCCGCCGCGCGTCTCCTGGGCGGAGATCGCCCGCAGCTGGCTGGGTTCCTTCCTGGGGCTGGCGGCCTTGGGCCTGATCCACTCCACCACCGCCAACTTGATGGAAGCGTCCCTGCTGTTTGGGCCGTTCGGCGCTTCCGCCGTGCTGCTGTACGCCGCGCCCAGGAGCCCGTTGGCCCAGCCGCGAAACCTGATCGGCGGGCACGTGCTGTCGGCGGCCGTCGGCGTAGCCCTGGCCCGCTGGATGCCAGGCTCCGTCTGCCCCCAATGGCTGGTGGCCGCTGCCGCCGTGGCCACGGCCATCGCCCTGATGCACGCCACCAAGACGCTGCATCCTCCCGGAGGGGCCACGGCCCTGGTGGCGGTGATCGGTGGCACGCCAATAACCGGAATGGGCTTTCATTATGTGCTGTATCCGGTGGCGGCAGGCACGCTTATACTCCTGGGAACTGTGCTCCTGGTGAACAACGCCATTCCGGGCAGGCGCTATCCCGAATACTGGTGGTGAACATCCCGCCTGGATGAAAATGCTGCTGGAAATCATCACAATGCAGTTGCGTTAAAATGATTTTTTCTATTTAGTTGGGCTGCCTAATCTTCGCCACCCCTGTCGTGAGGCAGGCTCGGAAAACCACGGATCTCGACCTTCCTTCAGGCGCGAGAAAGCCGGGTTGCACAGGCACACCATGCGGGTGCGCCCTTCTCGCGGCCTTTCGCTTCGTGTCGCCTCAGCAGCACGAGTTGAGCAAACGCGGCAGAACGCGCACTTCACGACACGGTAACGTCGATTCAATGCAGCCGGCACGCGAAAACCGTTTTGCGAACACATGGTCTCCACCGGCTTAATCGTTTTCACACAGCGTCCAAGACAGGAGGCCGCCATGTCGCGATCAGACATCTTGCTGGAGTCCGGAACGAACGAGTTCGAAGTCGTCGAATTCTACGTCGATGAGGAGAACACCGAAACGGGCAACGTGAGCAGGACCTACTACGGCATGAACGTGGCCAAGGTGCTGGAGATCATCCGCCTGCCCGAGCTCACGGACATGCCCGACGCGTCACACCCGTCGGTGATGGGCGCCTTCGACCTGCGCTCGGAGATCGTGCCGCTCATCGACCTGAGCCAGTGGGTGGGCAAGAAACTCCAGAAGACCGGCGTGCTGAAGGTGATCGTCACGGAATTCAACCAGGTCATCACGTCTTTTCTGGTGTCTGGCGTCACGCGCATCTACCGCCTCAGCTGGAACGAGGTCAAAGCGCCCAACATCCAGCTCTCCTCGCTCACCTCGAACTCCATCACGGGCATCGTCCGGCTGGAAGGAAAGATCGTGTTCCTTCTGGACCTGGAGAAGATCGTCGCCAAGCTGAACGAGCAGACCGTGGTGAACACGACCGTCAGCAGCGAGATGAAGAAAGAGCTCGAAGGGACGTCCTACAAAGCCGTCATAGCCGACGACTCCACCATGGCCCGCAACATGGTGTTCCAGCTGCTGACAGACAACGGCTTCGAGGTTCATCAGTTCGAGAACGGCAAGACGGCCTGGGAGTATCTCGAAGAGGTCAAGGCGAAAGTCACAAACGAAGGCGCAAACCTCAAGGATCTGGTCAACATCGCCATCCTGGACATCGAGATGCCCCTGATGGACGGCCATCACCTGACACGCAAGATCAAGGAAGACCCCATCCTGAAGTCCATCCCCATCATGCTGTGCTCGTCCATCATCACGGAGAGCCTGTACCACAAGGGGGTCTCGGTCGGGGCCGACGCCCAGATTTCCAAGGCCAAGATCGGCGAGCTGATCGAGAAGGCCATGGATTTGCTGCGCAAGGGGTAGCCGGGAAAGAGACGTTCGGCGCAAACTGTCGGCAAGGCGCGTTCATCATCGACGCGCCCGTGCCGGGGCCTGATGTCCAGAACCTCCGGTTCGCGCCACCACAGCCCTCCTGCCGGCCGCTTCCAGGGCGGAACGGCGTTGCGTCCATGGCGCCACACAACCAGCAACGGCCTCAGGCCGGAACGCCGCTCAGGCCGGGGAAGGTCACTTCGGCCTCCCCGGTGAAGCCCTCGCTGAGAATCCAGGTGTCGTAACCCAGGCGCGACCACTGCGGCTGCCCCGGACGGGCGGGCTGCACCTGCCCCGGCAGGAGCTTCAGGCGCAGGTCGTGCTCCACGGGTTCCACCAGATACATGCCGATCAGACTCTCCACGTGGTAGTTGAGCTCCCGGCCCGGCAGCAGTTCGTGAAACTTTGCCGCCTCCAGCCCGCCGAACTCCACGATGATCTTGCCCATGCGGTCCTCCACCAGCCCGCCGACCCAGCAGTCCTCGCCCAGGGTGCAGCCGCCCCCTCCCAGGGAGTTGCGCTGGTCCTCCGGGATAGGCACCCAGCGGTGCACGCACTGCTCCACGTCCACGCAGCTGCCCTGGCCCACGGCGTCGGCCAGCATGGTTTTCAGCCCCAGGGCGGAGCGCGGGTACTGGGTGAACAGCCCGATGTAGCGGAGCGCCGCCGACGGGCGCGACAGCTTGGAGCGCAGTTCCTCGTGCCCCAGGCCCAAAAGGCAATAGAGGCGGTCCAGGTAGTCCCGGTCCTCCTCGTCCACGGCCTTGACCAGCAGGCGGTACTTGGCCCAGGCGCGGTAGAAGTGGACGAAGGTCCGGTTGCCCAGGATATCCAGGAAGTCGCGGGAGACGCTCTTGTCGTCGGAGCGCTCGTCCAGCAGCTCCTCGGTATAGAAGGTCGGCAGGGGCGAGCCGGTGCCGTAAAGCCCCAGGAAGGTGGCAGTGATGTCCACGCGCGCGGCCTGGCCCCCGAGTTCCGGGTCTGCGGGGTCCAGCAGGATCTCGGTCATGTCCGAGCCGGGGAAGGACAAGGACAGGTGCGGGCGCACCCGCAGGGTGTCGTCGTAGAAGCCCTGGGCCTCGGCCTCGCCGGTCTTGCCGGTCCAGAGCTTCAGCAGGCGCACGGCCTGGAAGTAGGAGTAGACCTGGGGCTTGTCGGCCAGCCCCTGGATTACAAGAGGAAGCGTTCCCCGATCCTGGCCGGCCATTCGTAGCGCTCCTTCTTGAAGACGTCCTCCACGCCGAGGCGCGTGAAGCAGTTCACTGCCGCGTAGCCCGCCAGGAAGCTGTCCAGCACCGAGCCGAACAGGTACATGTCGCCCATGCTGGCGAACCCTGTGGGATCAAGCTTCATCTCGATCAGCTGGCCGCGCATCATGATGCCCTGCACCAGCCGGTTGGTGGTCTGCACGTTCATCTCGGCCACGGCCTCGGCGCGCTTGATGCCCGCCAGCACTCCGGCCCGGTCTTTGGTCTCCGGGAAGATGTACAGCTTCACCAGGGCCTTCAGGTTCTCGGTGTCGGCCAGGGGCAGATAGTTGAGATACAGGTGCGACAGAAGCCGCCACAGGCTCTCCTTGCCGATGGGCGGCTGGCGCGTGGCGGTGGGCGGGCGGATGTTGGAGAAATCCGCCAGCACGGGAGAGGTCTCGGTGGGCTTGTTGATGTCGCCTATCTGGAGATTCTCCGGCAGCGTGGCGTTGGTGCAGCGGATGGACATGGAGAGCGTCTCGGTCTGCGGATCGCCCGAGCCCTTGGGGTAGGCCACGGACAGATACAGCTCCGTGCGCTCCTCCAGGGCGCTCTGGCGGTGGGTCAGGGAATAGACCGGGCGCGCCTCGCTCATGGGGTTGAACATCTCGAAGGGGAAGTATTCGCGCTGCCCCGCCGCGCCCTGCATGAACCCGATAACCTTGTCCACCGAGTACACCTGGAAGTGCCCGGAGGACTCCCCGCCCGGAATGACCCGGTATTCGGGCATGCGGTGGTCCAGCAGGATGGGGTCGGCCTCGTGCGGGAACAGGTTGATGGCCGGGGTGGCGAAAAGCGCCAGGCTGTCCTTGTTGAACGAGGGTGGGTCGGCCACCTGGCCGTCGAACTCGAAGAGCATCTCGAAGGCTTGGCCCGGCCCGCGATCCTGCCATGTGTCCAGGCCCTTGACGTCAAAAAACAGGAACTTCTCCGGCAACGTGAAGTATTCCTGAAGGATGCGATAGCCCGGATAGGACTGGCTGGGGTACGGGATGGCCGCCTCGTCCGCGCCGAAGCCCACGGGAACCAGGCTCGAGCGCGGCAGCACCACGGGCGAGCCGCCGTCCTTGGGCCGCAGGGTGATGCGCGCGGTGCGGCGCATGAGCAGCAGGTAGCGGTCGGCGGCGTGGCCGAAGTCCCCGGCCAGATGGAAGCGCAGGCTCTTGGAGTTCCACTTGGAGAGCTGCATGCCTTGCAGCTCGAAGGTGACGCGCAGCGCCGTGGCGCGCCCGCCGGTCATGAGCAGCGTGGTCTCGCCGATCACCAGCGGCAGAAGCTCCACCCCGTAGCAGGTGGTGAAAGTGCAGTTGGTGCCCTCCACCGGAATGGACGAGGCCTGGGTTCCGGGCGGGACGTGCAGGGGCTCCATGAGCGAGCGCTTGGGCGTGTACGTCAGGATGGTCATGGACGGCACGGGGCTCAGGTAGTGCGGGAACACCAGCCGCATGAGACCGTGGATGATCTCGGGAAATTCGTCGTCCAGCTTCTGGGCCATGAGCCCCGACAGGAAGGCCGAGCCTTCCAGCAGGCGCTCCACGTCCGGGTCCTGGCTTGGGCCGGAGAGCATGGGGGCCAGCGCGGGGTGCTTCTTGGAGAACTCGGCCGCGAGGCCGCGCAGGTTGGCCAGTTCGCGCTGGTAGTAGCGGTTGATCACGGTCTACTCCTTGACGCTGACCTTGCCGTCGGGGTCGATGATGGTCTCGAACACCACGGGCACCTCGCGCGATTCGGTCTGGATGACGGCTTCGAGCTTGAAAGCCACCTGGAGCACGTCGTCGCTCTGGGGGATGTAGGTGACGGCCACGCCTTTTAAGCGCGGCTCGTATTTACGCACCACGTCCGCGATGGAGTGCTGGATGTCCGGGATGGTGTCCTGGCCGAAGGTGGAGCCCAGGTTGGTGAAGTCGGGAACGCCGAAATCGTCGTCGATGAGCGCGGTGCCCTGCTTGGTGTTCAGGATCTTGCGCAGATGGTTCATCACCGAGGCCACCACGACCTCGGGGTCCGGGTTGCCGCGCAGTTCCGGGTGCTTCTCCACCTCGCGGATGCGTTCGAGCAGGCGCTGCTGGTACATGGACGGTCCTTTCTTTTCGGAGTGTTAGAGGAACCGTCCGCCCGCGTCAATGCAGGGGCGCAATGGAAGCTGACAGCAGCGGAGGAAGTCGATTCTTGCAGCCTGTTCAAAAAACGCGCTGGCAAGGCGCAGGAAATAGTCAAGCCCGATGCGTATTCGGCATACGTGAGGGTTTGGCTTTTTCCATGCAACGTAGCCAGCGAGGATTTTTCAACAGGCTGCTAGCAGTCGCCCCCGCGCTTCTTGCAAGGCTCGGCCTCTTTCTTCCAGTCGTCGCCGGGCTTCATGCCGATAGATTCCCAGAACATCTGGATGTTGTCGCGCCCGGTGGCCGGGGTCAGGTCGGGGCAGGTGCGGTCCTCGGGGGTGGTGTCGTCGTCGCCGCAGGAGCCGCGTTTGAAATCGTCGTCGTCGCCGCGCATGGTGCTTCCTCCTGAAAGAGGCAGGGGCTTAGTGCGGTATGGGGTTTGGGTCAAGCGGCGTGGCGCTAGCCGCTGCTCGCCTGACCGCCCTGCTTGGCGCCGCTGTCCGGTTCGGGCGCGGCGGCCTGGGCCTGCGCCTGTCCCTCTTCAGCGTCGCACCCGTCGCCGGGAACGAACACGGGGTCCTTCACGTAGTCCTCGGGCAGGACGAACAGCTCGTCGGACGGATCATCCGGCGAGAAGTAGGATTGCGCTTCGGCCATGCGGACCTCGACTGTTCAGGTTGTGCCGGTATGCCGGGGGGACCTTACGGGGTCGTGCTGGGTGACGCACCGCCGTCAGGGGTCCAGGACTCGCCGCTGATGGGATCGATGATGGAATCGCGCTCAGGGTCCACGATGACGTCCACAATCGGATCGACCAGTGGAAAAAGCGACATGGAAACGAACATGATGAACTCCTGGGGCGACGCCCCCGATGCGGTGCATGTGATGCGGCGGGTTCACCGCGACTCGCCCGCCCTGCTCCAATCGACGCCTGCCAGGCCTGAACCCGACAAATCGCCTGCTGCCTGATCTCAAACGTGCTGCCCGTCAAGTCCCGGCGGCCCATGCGGGCCGCCGGGGGGATATCCGGCTTACGCGCCCTTCCAGTCGTCGGTGTATTCGATGTTGCCGTCGTTGTAGGTCCAGGTGATCTTCGAATAGGTGAAGCTCACCTCTTCCATATCGTGGAAGGGCTTGTTGTCGGGCAGGAAGGTCATGGGAGTGTATTCCCGGAACATGACGATGATGGCGTCTTCCATCTTCACCGTGTAGTAGTTCTCTTCCTTTCCGTCGGGCTTGATGCGGAAGTAGTTGATCTCCACGGTGCATTGCTCGCCCTTGCAGCAGGCCTGGGCCAGCTTGGGAGAGCCGTTGTTCTTGTGGATGGTCACGGTGAAGGGATGATGGATGCGCTGGCCGGTGGGCAACCCGGTGTGGGTATCCTTGGGGATCTCCACATAGTGGTTGGACTGGTACGCCAGCATGGTGTCCTTCTTCTTGGAGTCGGACTGGTCGCAATCTCCCTTGATCTGCCCCTGAGTCTTGCCCGTGACCTTCATGTACGCGGTAAGAGCCATGACTATACCTCCATGGTGGGTTGGTTATTTCTTGTCCAGCTTGCCCACCAGGGACAAGGTGAACGACGCGCCCATGTACTTGAAGTGCGGCCTGGCCAAAAGCGACACGGAATAGAATCCGGGATCGCCGGGCACGTCCTGCACCTCGATCTTGGCCATGCGCAGAGGACGCCTGGAGCGCACGCTGGGCGCGGGGTTGTCCATCTCGGTGACGTACTGGCTGATCCACTTGTTCAGTTCGTCTTCCAGGTCCGAGCGTTCCTTCCAGGTGCCGATGTTCTCGCGCTGGATCACCTTGATGTAGTGCGCCAGGCGGTTCATGATGAACATGTAGGGCAGCTGCGTGGAGAGCTTGTAGTTGAGCTCGGCCTCCTTGCCTTCCTTGGAGATGCCGAAATACTTGGGCTTCTGCACGGAGTTGGCGGAGAAGAAGGCCGCGTTGTCGGAGTTCTTGCGCATGGTGAGCGCGATGAAGCCCTGCTCGGCCAGCTCGAACTCGCGGCGCTCGCTGATGAGCACCTGGGTGGGAATCTTGGTCTGTATCTCGCCCATGGCCTCGTACTGGTACAGGGGCAGGTCTTCCACCGCGCCGCCGCCCTGGGGGCCGATGATGTTGGCGCACCAGCGGTACTTGGCGAAGGAGTCCGTCAGGCGCGAGGCGAAGGCGAAGGCCGCGTTACCCCAGCAGAAGTCGTCGTCGCCGCCGGACACGTCTTCCTTGAAGGTGAAGCTCTTGGCGGGCGCGGTGTCCGGGCCAAACGGCAGGCGCAGCAGGAAGCGCGGCAGGGTAAGCCCCAGGTAGCGGGCGTCTTCCGACTCGCGCAGGGCGTTCCACTTGGTGTACTGGGGCATCTCGAAGATGGATTGCAGGTCCTTCAGGTTGGGCAGGTCCTCCCACTTCTCGATGCCGAACATCTGCGGCCCGGCTGCGGCGATGAAAGGCGCGTGGGCCATGGTGGCCACCGAGGCGCAGTATTGCAGCAGCTTCACGTCCTGGGGTCCGGGGCCGAAATCGTAGTTGGCGATCATGGCGCCGAAGGGCTGGCCGCCGAACTGGCCGTATTCCGCCGTGTAGACCTGCTTGTACAGGCCGGACTTCACCACCTCGGGCGCGTCCTCGAAGTCGCTCAGCAGGTCTTCCTTGCTGACGTTGACGAACTGGAGGCGCACGTTCTCGCGGAAATCGGTGTGCATCACCAGATACTTGAGCGAGCGCCAGGCGGACTCCATCTTGCGAAAATCCTGATTGTGCAGGATCTCGTTGACCTGTGCGGAGAGCTTCTGGTCCAGCTGGGAGATCATGTCGTCCACCAGCGCGCCCGAGATGCGCGCACCGGCGCGCTCGGGCTTGACCAGCTCCTCCAGGAAGGCCTGGAGCCCCTGCTTGGTGGTTGAGAAGGCGTCGTCCGAGGGTTTTAGCTTTGTCGCCTCGACGATATCGTCCAAAAGCGAGGCGTCGGCAGCAGCCGCAGCGGCTTGCGCCGGGGCTTCCTGGGCCTGTGTCGCTTCGTCGGCCATCTGAAATCCTCCTTTGTGGCGGCCTCGTCCGGGGCGGCCGCCCTGCGTCAAGAACGGGAAATATCAGCCAGCACGGGCAGGACCAGGGCTCAGCCCAGGCCGAGTTCCTTCAGCAGGCGGTCCCGAAGGCCGGGGTCCTGCACCATGTCCTGAACCTTCTTGCGGAACTCCGGCACGTTGGCCAGCGGCCCCTTGAGGGCTTTCAGGGCCTCGCGCAACTCCATGAGCTTCTGGAGTTCGGGGACCTTGGCCGCGATGGCGTCCGGCTCGAAGTCCTTCAGGCTGTTGAAACCCAGGTGGACGCCCAGTTCCTCGCCTTCCTTGCCGGAGACCTTGTTGGCCACGGTCATGTTCAGTTCGACCTTCTGGGCCTTGAGCACGTCGTCGAAGTTGTCCTTGTCGACGCTTATAGGCTCGCGGTTTTCCAGAGTGCGGTCATCGGCGCGATTGACGAAATCGCCAAGCACCAGGAGCTTCAAGGGAAGTTCGATCTCTTCCTTGGCGTCGCCGGTGGCGGGCTTGTAGACGATGTTCACACGTTCCTTAGGGGCGACGGACGCTTCCTGAGCCATGATACCCTCCTGAAGGGATTGGGAGTTTCAACTTCTTCCTACCAGAAACCCGTTGGATGGGAAGTATTTTTTCCGCTTTGCCCACAGGCCTAATCGGCAGGGCGGCTGGGGCGCTCCTGCACGGTGCGCATGGCGCGGCGGATGGCCGATTCGATGTGGGTGTCCTTGACCGGCTCGGACAGCACGATGGTTCCCGCCTGACGATAGCGCGACGGCAGGATGTTCAGAGCCAGGGCGTAGACATCCTGGATGTCCAGGGGGTCCGTCACGGGATCGCCCTCCGCCGCCAGCACCTTCTCCATCAGCCTGGCCACCCGTACCTCATTCTTGTTGCGGATATTGGTCAGGTTCACGCCTTTCACCAGCAGGAGCTCATCCTTCATAACAGCAAGCCTCCATGGGACCGTGTGCCGGAACTTTTCTCTAACCTTGAGCCTAGCAAAGATTTCTGCCGGTTCAAAGAGCCTGTGTGGAAAAAAGACGGAAAAGGTTCCAAGAAGACGTGGACGCAAGTCAACGCCCGCCGGGCGGCACGCCAAGCGCCTCGCGCTCCTGGCAAGCCGGTGGCTCTCACGCCGCAATGTTCCCATGTCCATGCGCGCGAGCAACCGGACTCTCGCCGCCCCCCGGCTGCCCAGGCCCGCAGTCGCGCCGACGCTTTTTACCACTTGAGCAGGATGTTCGATAGGCATACGGTCGTCCGGGATTCGTACACGTCCCCTGTTTTGCGCTCCCCATCCGACGGCATGCAGGACGCGAAGCGGCCAGCTCCCCGCCTGCGCATGCGGCGGGCCTTCCCCCGCCACCACCCAACTCGAGGTCGTACATGAGCACTGACCGCAAGCTGGCCCTCACCGAAGTCGGCACCAACGAAGTCGAGATCATGTGTTTCTATCTCGACATCCCGGACGGGGACGCCGTCCACCGGGCCTACTACGGCATAAACGTCGCCAAGGTTCTGAAGATCACCCGCCTGCCCGACCAGGTCATGCGCCCGCCCGGCACCACGCACTCCTGCGTGTGGGGGGCTTTCCACTTCAAGGACCGCGACAAGGTGGTGCCCATCGTGTCCCTGGCCGGATACCTGGAGCAGGACCTCCCTGACGATCACTCCACCCTGAAGATGATCATCACCGAATTCAACCAGGTGATGACAGCCTTCCTGGTCTCCGGCATCACCCGCATCTACCGCCTGAGCTGGGCCGACGTGGAGCAGCCCGACAAGCACATCAACGAGTACTCCCGCAACGCCTTCACCGGCATGGTGAGCCTGGAAGGACACATCGTGTTCATCCTGGATCTGGAGAAGATCGTCATCGAGCTGAACCCGCAGGCCGGGAAGGACTTCTTCGGGGTGTCCACGGGCGTCACGTCCGACCGCAACATCAACGTCCTGCACGTGGACGATCAGGCGCTGGTGCGGCGAATGGTGAAGAAAGCCCTGGAACAGGATGAGGCCTTCACGGTCATCTCGGCGGACAGCGGGCAGGCCGCACTGGACATCCTTCGGGCCAAGAACCAGGAGGCAAGGGAACAGGGGCTGACCATCTGCGACATGCTGGACGTGGTCATCTCCGACGTGGAGATGCCGGTGATGGACGGCTACACCCTGTGCAAGAACATCAAGGACGACCCGGCACTGGCGCCCTTGCAGGTGTATCTGTTCTCGTCGCTCATAACGCCCGAGACCGAGCACAAAGGGCACTCAGTGAAGGCCGACGGGCAGTTCCCCAAGCCCCAGACAGAAATGATGGCGCGCGAGATAATGGCCGATCTGGCCAGGAAGTGCATCGCCACGAGGTAGGAGCGACAATTGTCTCCATAGCCAGACGGCATGGCGATTTCATTTATGTGAAAGAATGATTTGCTTGGCGGGATCAATTGACTGACGAGCAAGGTTTCGACGTTTTGCACACTACTCGCGCGAAGATCAGAATTGACCAAAATCTTACCGTAGCCTGCCATCATCGCCAAGCGAATGCCACGCTCTTAGACGTCATCGATTGAACAGAAAACGAAGAAGGTCTACTGATAGGCGCAGAAATAAAGTGCAAGTGGGAAAAGCGACACTACCCCAAAGTAACGCTATTAGTTTATACGAACTATTTGCAATTCTCGAAAGTTAAATGCATAGGGATTGCCATCCGGATTAGATTCTTCCCTATTGAACTTCTCTGATTCAAATTCAATCACATTGAGCCCAGATTGCGAGTCAAATTCAAAAGAATCAGGAATGGTGTCCATAAGCCAAGGGGTTTGCGGAAGCGCCTCATAACGTCGCTTAAATTGCCCATTGGCAAAAATAGTTATGCGCTGGTTTTCGATTGCATTGTTGATTTTAAATGAAACACGGTAAACAGACTGCTTGTTGCTTATAAAAGCTATGTAGGTTCTCGGACCCAGAGCCCATCTCCAGCGAAGTGACTTGTCCCGTTCGACACCCAGCAATCCCTGCGAATAAACAAGCGGCGTTGAGGTAAAGCGTACAAAATCAACAGTGTCAAGCTCAGCACAAGTGAGAGAGCTTGAATTGTCACGCGAACAGGAATTGCAAGAAAAAAACAACGCAAGAAACAACATCAAACAAGAAAAGGACTTTCGCATCTTATTTTTCCCTAACATAAACATCGAAAGACTTGAATTGCAAAGTTTCCTGATTTCCACCAGCATATGCAGGTGAAATATCGTTAAGACTCAATGCAACGCGGACATGAATTTTACTATAATACTTGTTCCTATCGATGACAAATGCAATGTCTTCTTGAACATCAGGCCCAATACTTGTCTTATAGTGATGCTCCACTTCATCATCAAACCAAACCTCAAATGTAATTTGACTATTCCTGCTCCGATTAGAATATTGAAATATCAAAGTTACAACCTGTGGAGAAACCACCCCTGAATCATTCAAAATCAAGCTTTCAAACGAACCCGGCAAACCGTGAAACACCGGGACAAGAGAATTGGACATCAGAGCCAGATCAGTACTGCTATAAACAGAACGAGTAAACCCTGATATTGTCATTGGCACATGATCCTCAAAGGGAAGATGCGTAAAAGCCACTCCGTGAGGGCGGAGGTTATTCCAAGAATAAAGGTTGGTATTTTCGACAACATGCACCCTGCGCACTTCACCCGCCACAGCATGCAAATCTTCATCCTTAACAGTTGCCTCCTGGAAGCGCTTTTCATCAGCTGCGAAATATATATTGAACAACTTCAACGGCTCCACTCTTGGCGCAGAAAAGGCGTTATAGACTTTTTCACGAGACAAGTGCCAAGAAAGAACATTTAGCTGAGACGGTTCTGCGTAAACAACTTGACCATAAAAAGAAGGATCTCGCAACACAGCGACCTCTTCCTTCACAATTCCCCCTGTACCTCGCAAATCATACTTCCCCACCAAGAGTGAAGAGACCCCACTGTACAGAAATACTAAAAATAGCAAGCCAAGTACATATTGATACTTTCGTGAAACAACCTTCCAACAAAAGGCCGACGTAAGGACCACCAAATATGTCGGAAGCAAAAAACTAAGGTGCCATGGATTAAAGAACGACCCATACTTCATAGTCAAAAGAGCAACCAGTGTGAATAACGGAACTGACAAACCCACAACAAAACTAGCCACATCCCGCTTTAGAAGAGCAAACAACCCCAGAGAATACGCCACGACAAGAGGGACGGGCGAAAAATAGAAACCACCAAGAAGGGCAGCAACAGAGTTTCTCGAAAACGACACCACAATATCCCAATGAGTTGCCGAATTAACGATCCCCCTGTGTGACTGAAAATATGGGACAGCAAAGTAGGACATACCAACGACAGCGACAAGCGTCATCAACGCAAGCACGGCGTTTTGCTTCGACATTACAGGCCGACGAAACGCCAGACTCACCACAACAACCACAGCGCATTCTGCTGCAACAAAAAGCACAGATGTATAATGCAGAAATATTAACGCACAATTTGCGAGCGCAAGCTGAACAGCACTCCTCAGCCTTCTATCATCCAAATAATTCTTCAAGTAATATAAGCTAACAAAACACAAACATATCACCAATGTATACGGCCTGACTTGACGAGAAACAGAAACAGCAAACGGATCGACTGCGAGCATAACAGATGCCAGCGATCCAGCAACTTGCCCTGCATATTTTGTTACAACAATGTATGCCAAATAAATGGAAGCAACGCCAAAGAGCGCAGGCAGGAATCGAAGAGCAAACTCAGACTCTCCAAAAATCAACACTCCTTTTGTAATAATATAAAACAAAGGAGGGTGTATTTCGCAATAACGGCAAAAATCTAGAATGTACTCAAGTGAATGCCGGGATGTGAGCGGAACAAGAACCTCATCCCACCACATTGAAGGAGTTCCAAGTGCGTAAAAACGCAAACACGCCCCCACAACGACAGCGAGGGTAACTAATAAACGGCTCATATGACTTGTGCCGACCCCTTTGTGACGGGCATTATTTGAGGGCCAGTTCCTCCGGCCTACAGATACGAACAGGTCGTCGGCAACTCTATCAAACCTCAGGCCCTCGAAAGGGCCTTTCTTGATATTGCTGGCGCTTGCCGCGCACCACGCCGTTTGATTCAGTCGTGTGCCGGGTGCGTCGAACGACGATGCAAACCCGGCACAGACTGCGCAGGTGCTACTTGTTCTTCTCGTGCCACTTCCAGGCAGTGTCCACGATGGTCTCGATGTCGCCGTAGCGGGGCTTCCAGCCAAGCAGCGAGTAGGCCTTGTCCGCGTAGGCGTAGAGTCCCGGCGGGTCGCCGGGGCGGCGCGGGCCTTCCTTCACGGGCGTCGTCTTGCCGGACACCTTCTCAACCGCCCGGATGACCTCGCGCACGGTCTGTCCGTTGCCGGTGCCCAGGTTCACGATCAGGCTTTCGTCTTTGTCCTGGAGGTACTCCAGGGCCTGGATGTGGGCCACGGCTAGATCGGTCACGTGGATGTAGTCGCGGATGCAGGTGCCGTCCGGGGTGTCGTAGTCGGTGCCATAGATCTCAACATGGCCGCGCTTGCCCTGGGTGGCCGCGATGACCAGCGGGATCAGATGCGTCTCGGGGTCGTGCTCTTCGCCGATCTCGCAGTCGGGGTCGGCCCCGGCGGCGTTGAAGTACCTGAGCGCGGCGTGGCGGATGCCGTAGGCCGTGTCGAAGTCCTGGAGGGTCTGCTCCATCATGAGCTTGGTCCAGCCGTAAGGATTGATGGGCTTCTGCGGGTGATCCTCGCGCAGCGGAAGCTCCGTGGGAACGCCGTAGGTGGCGCAGGTGCTGGAGAACACGATGTTCTTGCACTTGCCCCGGCGCATGGCGGACAGAAGCGAGAGCGTCCCCACCACGTTGTTGCGGTAGTACTTCTCCGGATCGGTCACGGACTCGCCCACGTAGGCGAAGGCCGCGAAGTGCAGCACGGCCAGGGGCTCATACTGCTTGAACACCGCGTCCAGGGCCTCTCCGTCCAGGATGTCGCCCTTGATGAGCGGTCCCCATTTCACGGCCCACTCGTGGCCGTAGACCATGTTGTCGAAGGTGATGGGCTGGTATCCGGCCTGCTTGAGGGCCTTGCAGGTGTGCGAGCCGATGTAGCCCGCGCCGCCCGTCACCAGGATGTTGCCTTTCATTGCGTGGCTCCCGCGTTGTCCACGGCCTGCCCGAGCACGGCAGTGCGCCCGTGCCAGACCATGGTCAGTTCTCGATAGAAATTCGTCACTTCGATGGTCAAAGCCACTTCCTGCCCCGGCTTCAGGGCGTCCACGCCCAGGAGCCCGGCGGGCAGAAGCCCTTCCACCTGGATGTGCGGCAGGGGCTTGTCCAGGGCCTTGAGCAGGCCAGCAGCCTCGATGCGCTCCACCGGCGCGCCGTTCTCGTAGCGCCACAGCTGCGGCGCTATCTCGAAGCGCCCCGGCCAGACGCTGTGCGGCCTGGGGGCCAGATGCACCCCGAAAGAGTGCGGTCCGCCGCCAGCGTCCACGGTTATATGGATTTGGTACGTCTCGGACAAGGGAAACTCGCCCTGATAGTCGAGAAGCGCCAGGTCCACGTAGTTCTGGCCGATGTTGAAGAAGTAGAGTCCCTTCTCGTCCCAGCTCAGGTGGATGTCGCCAAAGGGCATGTAGGGTTTGGGAGCGCTGAACCCTGTCAGGCGCGTGCCGACCTTGTCCACCCAATCCTGGAGCGAGCCGTCGGCCACGCTCTTGCCAGCAGCTGCGCGCAAGATCACGGGTTTCGCGTCTGCGTCCCGCTTCCCCGTCCAGCGGCTGGCCGCATGAATGCCCGCGACGGTCGGGTTCAGCTTGGCGAACGCCTCGGTGAGCAGCTCATAGGGCTTGTTGTGGATGTCCACGAGGCCCATGTTGAAGTCCTCGCCGTCGCTGCGCCCGCCGGTGGGCTCGTCGAAATACTGGAACCAATGCACGCCCGCCACGTTGGGAAACGAGGCGAAGTTGCGCATGGCCGCAGTGGCTCCCCTGGTGCGCTGCTCCTGGGTCTTCACGTGCATGAGGTGGCCGTTGTTGGCGTTGCCGCTGCGGTTCTCCTCGGCGGCGAAGAAGTACTCGGAGATGAGCACCGGCGCGGGCGAGAGTTCGCGAAGGCCCTCGAAGTAGTACGGGGCGACCCAGCCGTCCTCGCAGTCCACGTTGTAGTTTGTGGAGAGCACGTCCACGAAGCCGCGCTGTGCCAGCACCGCGTCCTGGTTGTAATAAAGCGGCAGGCGGTCGCCGATCACCAGGGCCTTGGGGTCGGCCTTGCGCATGGCCCGGTAGGCCAGCTCGTAGTAGCGGCCCGCGATCAGGCGGGTGAACGCGCCGATGGCCTTGATGCCCTGCCCGCCGGGGCGCAGCTTCAGCGCCGCGCCGTCGTCTTTCAGTTTCTCGAACGAGTCGAACCCGGCTGCAGGGACGAAGTCTTTCAACAGCCGATCCCACTTCCCTTCATACCGATCATACAGCAGCTGCCACAGCACCCGCTTGGACGAAAACGCCCAGCCGCGCTCCAGGTGCCACAGGAACAGCGGCGAGTTCCACCACCCCACTTCGTTGTCGGTGAAGTAGCCCAGCACGCGGGGGTTGTCCTTGTACTTGGCCACGATCTCGCGGGCGATTTCGTCGGCATTTTCCTGCATGGAGGGGTCGAAGATGTCGTACCAGTGGAGCTTGGAGTTGCGCCCCAGGTCGATCTCCGGGATGATCGGGAAGCTCATGACCCCGGACGGGTCGGACCAGCCCCCTGCGGTGTTGAATCCCCACGCCGCAAGCCGCTCCTGGGTCTCTTTTCCCCAGGCTTCCATGCTGGGGTAGAACCGCTGCCAGTAATAGCCCTGAGCAGCCTTGGACTTGGCGTCGTTCTCGCCGCCGCTGGTATTATTCGTTCCAATGGAGAAGAATTTGCCGCCGTCCGGGCCAACCAGCCAGCGCACGCCGTTCTGTTCAGTGGTGGACCAGCCACGCGCGTGGGACAGCGCCGGGATCAGCAACGCCGCCAGCAGCGCGACGGAAACAACAAGTCCCCATTTCTCGACTCTGACACGTCTATTATTCACGGAAAGGCTCTTTGTTCTCTTAAAGTATTGTCATTCGGCTCAAGTGAATTCAGTGGAGAAGAAGCCTCCGGCGGCCAAAGGGCCCAAGCACCCACGGGCTTTGGAAACCCATACCGGCTTCGCCACTTCAAGCCGTCCCATGGCCTCGCCCGCTGGCCCCGGAATCCGTTTTCCCGCTTCACTTCGGCCCAAGCCGCAGGGTGTGGCGCGAACCGGTGAGCGCCGGGAGGGCGCGGGGCGCAAACTCGCAGCGAGTCTTCGAGCGAGTAATGTTTGCGTCACGCGACCGGACGGGGCTCGACGGAGCGCGCCGCACCCTGCGGCCCACGCTTGCCCAGCCCCGGCCCATCCCCGCCAAAAGCAGCGCCCTACTCCGTCGCCTCTTTCAGCAGCTTGCCGAGCACCACATCGGAATCGAACCACTGCTCCGCGAACTTCCGGGCGGCACGCGAGTGCTTGTCCCAGTCGCCCCGCACCGCTTCGATCCCGGCCAGCGCTTCTTCCTCAGTCGAGAAGGCAAGCACGCCCTCTCCCACCGGCATGAACCCACTGAATCCGGTGTCCTGCACCACGCAGGGCCGCCCCGCCGCCAGATAACAGGCGCTACGGCAGGAGAACCAGCCGCTCCTGGAGGCGACGTACGCGTTCTTGGCCATGCTGAACTCGGCAAACGAGTCCCAAATGTAATCGCGATACAACCAGGGCGTGGTGGACTTGGCGAAGCCGTCCTCCAGCTTCCAGCCTTTCTCCTCCAGCATCTCGCGCGGGGGCCTGCCCTGCCCCAAAGCCAACTCCAAGGTGGCCCCGGTCTTGCTGGGCAGATCGATGAACTTGGCGAACTCCATGTTCTTGCCGCCGTACTGCACGCCGCCGATCACCGGGCCGGACTCCTTGGGCTGCCAGGAGAGCACCGTGGTGAAGGCGTTCCCGGCGGGCCTGCGCGGCGCGTCCCAGCACTCCAGCACGATGGGCTGGCGGGTGGGCTGCCAGTCGAACACGCCCTTGGGGATGATGCAGCCTTCCTTGCCGAAGTTCTCGGCGAAGCTGAAGAAGCGGTCGTGCATCTTCATGTGGTCGATGTTCTTGACGTCTTTTTCGTTGGCCGTGCCTGCCAGATAGTCCGGGATGCCCGCCTGGGTGTACATGGGGTCGGAGTCGATCAGCACCTTCACCGGGATGGACTGATACTCCTCGCGCATCCACAAGGTGGTGGAGATGTTGAACACCACGTCGGCGCGCTTGACCACGTCCGCCAACTGCTCCTGGCTCAAGCCGTGAAAGTTGTCGCCGGGGTCGCGCACGCAGAAGCGCTTGGCCAGATCAGGGTGCAGCGCGCTCAGGTAATCAGTCAGATATTTGATATGATACGAATAATCTTCCGTGAAAGTCACGTTGAAGGGGTCGTAGGCCCAGCCGCCCGTGTCCTCGAGATAGTACACGTCGTGCCCGAGCTTGTGGAAGCCGTGCAGGTACTGGATGTAGTCCCAGGCGACGCCGCCCAGGGGATAGGTGCAGGCCAGTCCTGATACGATGATGGTGCGCTTTTTCATGTGCTAGAGCCTCGGAAGGGGTGGATCCGGGATGGCGGGACGAGACGGCTTGAAAGGCCGGATGTTTCCGGCGCCGTCCACTTCCACGTATGACTCGCCGCTGGTTCCGGCGTATTCGGCGATGGCCGCCGCCAGGGCGGGCATGGCCTTTTGCAGGTCGCTGGTGGGGCCTTTGCTGACGATGTTGATCTTCCAGACCACGTGCCTGGGGTCGTTTCGGGCGAAGCGGGCCATGTCCACGGCCTCCAGGGAGACCTCGCGGATATAGGTCAACACGAAGAACGGCCTCGGGGTCGGCCCCATGGCGCGCTGGGAGAAGGTGTCGAACTGTGAGCGGCCGTCCTCGCGCACGCGGTAGACCAGATACAGGCCCAGATCCGCCTCGGCGAGGCTGGACGCATGCGTGTAGCCCTTGGCCACCAGGGCTCCGGACAGACGCGCGGCCACGGCCTTGAACTCGGCGTCGTCGGACTTGGTCTCCATGATGCCGGGCAGGATGTAGAAGCGCCTCCCGTAGGGGACGGACTCGGCGTAGGCGTCCACGTGCATGGTGTAGGTGGGGCCTGCCATGCTGGCCATGGGGCCGCAGCCGGTGAGGGCTGACGCCACGGCCAGCAGCACAAGCAGGGCGGCTGCCCGGACCGGACCGGAGAAGACGGCGCGGCAGACGCCCATGGACGCAAGGCTGCCGGAGGCTCTTCCATGAATGTTCACCGCTGTGGCCTCCGATGGTATTCCAGGCGCGTGCCTGGAGGCGCGTCCCGAACTGCGTCCCGAAAGGCTCTCAAGAGTACCCATGGTGCGCTCCACTGCGGTCCTACGGCGCTTCCTCGACCGCGTCCTCGACGGGCTTCTTGCGCTCCTTGAGCGGCGCGAACTGAAGCGAATGCAGTCGCGCGAACTCCCCGCCCTTGTCCAGAAGCTCCTGGAACGTGCCCATCTCCCAGACCTTCTTGTCCTTTATCACCAGGATAAGGTCCGCCCGGCGCATCATGGACAGGCGGTGGGCGATGACGAAGGTGGTCCGGTTCAGCATCAGCCGGTCCAGGCTCTCCATGATGAGGGCCTCGGTCCCGGCGTCCAGGGCGGAAGTCGGCTCGTCCAGGATGAGCAGCGGCGCATTCTTCAGGAGCGCCCGCGCGATGGACAACCGCTGGCGCTGCCCGCCCGAGAGGTTGGAGCCGCGTTCGTCCAGCTTGGTGTCGTAGCCATCGGGCATGGCCATGATGAACTCATGGGCGTTGGCCATCTCGGCGGCGTGGATGACCTCCTCGCGGGTGGCGGTGCGCTTGCCATAGGCGATGTTGTCGTGGACGCTCATGGGGAAGAGGTGCGTGTCCTGAAGCACGATGGCCACCTGCTGCCGCAGGCTTTTCAGCGTCACGGACCGAAGATCCTGGCCGTCGATGGTGATGCTGCCCTGCTGCGGATCGTAGAAGCGCAGCAGCAGGCTTATGAGCGAGGTCTTGCCCGCGCCGGTCTGGCCCACAACGGCCACGGTGGACCCGCCGGGGCAGGAGAAAGTCACGTCGGTGAGCACGGGCCGCGCCGGATCGTAGCCGAAGCCCACGCCCTTAAAGGAGACGGACCCCTTGGCGATCTCCAGGGGTTTGGCGTCCGGGGCCTCGGGCACGGCCTTGTCCTCGGCCAGGACGTCCAGCACGCGCCGGGCCTGGGCCAGGGAGCCGCGGATCGCGCCCATGGTGTTGGCGATGGAGTTGAGCGGCGTATACAGCGAGGCCAGATAGCCCAAAAAGATCAGCAGCTCGCCCGTGGTGAGGTCCCCCTCCATGACGTGGCGCGCGCCCACGTAGAGCACGTAGGCCGTTCCGGCGGCGGTGATGGCCCCGATGACCCATCCGTAGGCGGTCTGGAGCGAATAGAGCGAGAGCTTGCGGTCGAAGCTGTGCTGCGACTGGCTGACGAAGCGTTTGCGCTCCTCGTCTTCGCGGGCGAAGGCCTGCACCAGGGAGATGGAGTTGAAGATGTTCTCCACCGTGGAATAGACCTGCGACTCCTTCATGTGGGTCTCGTAGGTCAGGTTGCCGATCTTCTTGGTGACGGCGGAGATGGCCAGGATGAGAAGCGGCACCACGGACATGGCGTAGAGGGTCAGCTCCCAGTCGATGCCCAGGAGCACCACGAACATGCCCGCCAGCAGAACCAGGCTGGTGAGGGTGGTGAACACCCCGTTCATGAGCAGTGTCTGCACCGAGTAGGTATCGCCCATCAGCCGATAGAGCAGATCGCCCGTGGGGCGGGTCTGGTGGAACAGCAGGGACTGGCGCTGGAGGTGGTCGAACAGCTCGCAGCGGAAATCCTGCACCATGTCCTGGCCCATGCGGATGGTCAGGTAGTTGTTGGCCAGGGTCACGAAGCCGGAGAGGAAGTGGATGGCCACCAGCGAGATGGCCACGATGGCCAGCTGCGCGCTGGCCGAGAACATGTCCGGGGATACGGTGAATCCCCAGAATTCCAGAGGCTTGTGCGCGATCACCTGGTCCACGGCCAGTTTCAGGGGCCAGGGCTTCAGAAGTTCCAGCCCGCTCTGCACGCCCACCAGGGCCAGGCAGAACAGGAACAGCAGCGTGTAGGGCCGCAGGTATCCGAGGAGCTTGAGGAAAACGGCCATATTCTCGTGGGGGATGTTGTGGTTGGACCGCATACGGGCCGCGAAGGCTTATGCCTGCGCGGCCCGGTCGGGTCTATACGCCAGTGCGTCTAGGATGTCATCTACTGAAGCGGCGCTTCAACGGTGGTGCGGGTGGCCTCGGCCTTCCCGTCCGCCAGGGAGTCTTCGGCCACTTCCAGCGCTTCGGCAACGACCAGCTGCTCCTTCACGGCCACGGCTTCGTCGGCAGTGACGGCGGCTTCCTTGGCAGCGGCCTTCTTGGCGCAGGCGGGCTCGTCCATGCTGCAACCGGCCTTGCAGGTCATCAGGTGCTGGGACAGCTTGGTGACCATGGACGCTGCCGAGGACATGCCCTTGGCGGTCCACAGGATGGAGAGGAGCGCCGCGCCGCCGCAGGCCGCAGCCGGGATCATGGCCTTGAAGCCCAGGCAGGTGGCTGCCGCGGCAAGGCAAAGGCCGGTGAGGGCGTAGGCGAAGCCGGTGGGCAGGATGGAACCGGCCAGGCGCACGAACCGCTTCTCCGAGCCGTGGTTCTCCACGGTGGCGCGAAGGGTCATGGCGGTCATCAGGCCGGGCTGCACGCGCAGGTCCCAGGGGGCGGTGTTGGAAGAGGCGGCGTACCCGGTGTCCGTGGAGTGGCTCACGTTCAGGGTGCGCAGCACGCGCAGGATGTGGTCCAGCACGTCCTCGCGCTCAAGGGAGGCGTTGTTCCAGAAGAAGCGGTGGAACTTCAGGCCCCTGCGGAAGATGGACGTGGTGTCCTTGATCTTCTGCCAGAAGGTGTACTTGGGCAGGTTGGCTTCCTCGGGCAGGCCCAGAACCGCCATGTTGCCACGGGTCGCGCCCTTGCGGCCGGCGCGGCGAAGCTCCATCAGGGTCTGGTAGCGCGCCTTGCCGCGAATCCAGGGCTGGGCCAGGGTCAAAAGGGCGATGACCACGCGCGACAGGAAGTTGTCGTGCGCCTTGGGCAGCTTGGCCTGTGCGGCGCGGTGGCCGACGAAGGCGAAGGTGGTCAGGAGCATCAGTGCGCCCACGGCGAACATGGGGGCGAAGGCGAAGCCCGTGCCCAGGGCCACGAAGGCGGCGATCATCCATTCGAAGGACAAGGGCAGGTAGGCGGTCAGGCTGCCCTTGGGTTCGTACAGGGTCTGGAACAGGCCCGAGCCGAACACGCCGTGGTAGATCACCGGGCGGGTGGACAGCAGCGCGCCGGAGATGTCGCCGTAGATGCGACCGGCCCAGCGGGAGTTGCCCAGCACGTTGAAGCGCTGCGGGTGCTTGGGCATGAGCAGCGCCTCGGCGCGGCCGTAGCCCTTCTGCTGCTTCAGGTACGCCTTCACGGTGTTGCGTCGGTGATGCCAGACCATCATGCCCGCGTGGAAGCCGATGGTGTGGCCCATGTCCATGAGCCTCCAGCACAGGTCCACGTCGTCACCTGCGGCGCGGTAGGTCACGTCGAAGCCGCCGGTGGCCATCAGGTGCTCGCGGCGATAGGCCATGTTGCAGCCGGGGATGTGCTCGGCGATCTCGTCGGTGACCAGCACGTGGGTGGGCGCGCCGGGAGACACGGCCACGCAGGCGGCCGTGCGGTTATCCTCGGGAGGGGGCAGGTTGGGGCCGCCCACTGCCGCGAAGCGGGGGTCCTGGAAGGCCCAGGCCATGTAGGTCAGCCAGTGGGGGTCCACGTAGCAGTCGGAGTCGGTGTAGGCGATGATGTCGCCCTTGGCCGCGTACATGCCCACGTTGCGGGCGGCGGACAGGCCGAGGTTCGGCTGGTGGATCACGTGGATGAAGGGGAACTTGGCGGCGTACTTGTCGCTTATTTCCCCGGTCTTGTCGGTGGAGCCGTCATCGACGACGATCACCTCGAAATTGGGGTATTCCACGTTCTGGAAGCTGGCCAGGCAGCCCTCCATGGTGGAGTCGGCGTTGTAGGCGCACACGATCACCGAGATCATGGGCTGATGCTCGGGCAGCGGGGGCAGCGGGTTGGCGTAGGCGCGGGCCACGGCCTCGAAGGCGGCCTTGGGCTTGCGCTCGGCGTCCACGATGCCGAACTTCCAGTCCTCCACCAGATGGCCGCCGGTGTACCACTCGTCGGTCCAGGCGAAGACCATGGTGCCGGACACGCCTTCCTCAAAAGAAGCGCGCACCTGCCAGTCCAGGAAGTCGGCCACGGCGGCCTCTCCGTGGCGCAGCGAATCCATGCCGAACTCAGACAGCACCAGCGGGATATCGCCGGCAACGTTCTGCAGGCGCTTCACATACGCGCGGAAGCTCTTTTCCTCGTGCAGGTAGACGTTGATGCTGAGGAAATCCAGGAAGGGCAGCTTCAGGTATTCCGTGGAGGGGTAGTTGGCGTAGGTCACCAGGCCCGAAGGGTCCTCCTGGCGCACGATGGACGCAAGCTTCGCCAGGAACTTCTCCACCTTCTTGGCGCCGCTCCAGCGAACGATGTGGCTGGGGATCTCGTTGCCGATCAGGTACGCCAGGATGGCCGGGTGTCCGGCGCAGGCGCGGGCGGCCTCGCGCATGGTGTCCTTGATGGACTCCTTCACTTCCCACTGGTCAAGGAAGCACAGGTGCTGGGGCCAGGGGATGCCGACCATCACGTGGATGCCCGCGCGGGCGGCGGTGTCCAGGAACCACTTGGGGGGGACGTAGTACACGCGGATGGTGTTCACGCCGATGGAGCGCATCAGGCGGAAGTCCTCGGCCACGCGCTCGGGCTCGGGCAGGGGTTCTCCGTTCTCGTTCTCGGGGAAGGGACCGTAGGTCACGCCCTTGATGAAGAACTTCTTGTCGCCAAGAAACAGAAAGCGCCCGTGTACGCGGGGACGCTCCAAGATGCCTTGTCCGGCTGCGCCGCCTTCCAGTTGGAACATGGTGTCCTCACCCTTTCCGGCGTGTGCCGCCGGGATATCGCTTTGTTGGCCTCGCCCGCCCGGTGTGATCCGGGATTCCGGGGGCCGCGCACAGTGTGCGCGAGGTGCCAACAGCAAGGCGTGTGCCAGGGGTGAGGATGGGTGGGAGGCCGCGCCAGGGCTTGCCGGGGAAACCGATTACGAAGCCCGGTTACGAAAATTGCGCACGAACCGGTTACGATAATTTCCCTTGACGCGTTTTACGGGAATCGGGGCGGGGACGCCTACAGCGTCCCCTTCATCTCATCCATGGCCGCAGCCGTCTGTTCCAGCAGGGTAAGAACGGGCGCGACCAGCGCCGCCAGATCCTTGGTCCGGTTCTCGCGGGCGGCTAGTTCGAGCGCCTGGCTGGCCTGGCGCAGCGGCTCGGCCTGGAGGGTGCCGCTGGCGCCTTTCAGCGAGTGGGCCAGCATGGTCATCGTGCCCATGTCCATTTCGTCCAGCGCCTTCTCGAACCGGACGCGGCGCGCGGGCGCTTCCTCCACGAACACGCTGAACACTTCCCGGATGAGCTCCCGGTCGCCTTCCATGCGCTCGTCCAGCTTTGCCATGTCGATGAGATTTTGTTCCATAAAATGATTCCTACCATGCGCCGCAACGCGCAGGCAATTGCTATTGACCGGTTTTGCCGCCCGCCACGTCCAGCGCCGGGGACAGGCGCAGCACCACCTCGGTGCCGTGACCCTCGCGGCTGGCCACTTCCACCTGCCCGCCCCAATCCTCCACGGCCTTGCGGATGAGCGCCAGCCCCAGGCCGTAGCCCTTGCCCTTGCCGACGCCCTTGACGCTGAAAAACGGACTGAACACCCGCTCCAGCACCTCCTGGGGCATGCCGCGCCCGGTGTCGCGCACGCCGATCAGCACATGGCCTTTCTCCAGCGACGCCTTCACCTCCACCAGCCCCGGTCCTTCCATGGCTTCCACGGCGTTGGTGACGAGGTGCATCACCCCCTTTCGCAGGGTGTCTTCGTGGGCCAGCACGTGCGGCAGGCCGCCGCCCACGGCCAGGGAAAGCTCCACGCCCGTGGGCAGGAACCCCGAGCGCATGGTCTCCACGGCCTCGCGTACGATCTTCTCCGCGTCCACCTCGCCGGGTTGGTCGGAGCCGGGACGGTAGAAGCTGATCATCTCCTTGAGCACCACATCCAGCTTGGCTGTCTCCTCAAGGATGATGCGCACCTTCTCGCGTTCGCGCTCGGTCAGGTTGGGTGACTTCAGCAGCGAGTTGGTGAAACCGCCGATGGCGAACAGCGGGTTCCTGATCTCGTGGGCCATGTAGGCGGACAGGCGCTCCACCACGCCCACCTTCTCGGTCTGTTGCAGGCGCTTTTCACTCTCGGTCCGGCTGGTGATGTCACGGCGCATGACCATCACGTGGGTCAGGCTGCGCGTGGCATCGTACACGGGATAGGCGTACTCGCGGAAATACAGGAGCCTGCCTTCCTTGCTGACGCGGGTCTCCATGGACTCCGCCTTGCGCCCGGTGCGCAGCGCCGTGTGGAAGGGGCAGTCCTTGGTCTCCGGGTGGCAGAAGGGCATGTCGTCCCGCACGGCCTGCACGTCCCAGCAGGGCTGGCCCAGGAGTTCCTCCTTGGGTACGCCCCGGCGCAGCACCACGTTGCGGTTGCAGTCCACCACGCGCCCGTGCTTGTCCAGCAGCAGGATGTCCTCCGGGACCTCGTCGATGATGGCTTGCAGGAGCACCCGCTGGTTGTCCAGGCTCAGCTGGCAGTGGGCGCTGATGGAGGCGAACTTGTTCAGCGCGCACAGGAAGAACGACGCGGTGTGGTCGATGAAGCTGACGGTGTCGGGCAGCGAGGCCACGATCTGCTTGATCTTGTAGCGCTTGCCGGCCAGCTCGATGAGCAGGTTGATGTCCGGATGGGCGGCCAGCATCTCCTGGTAAGTGGGGTACACCGGCATGTCGGCCACGCGCGGGTCGTGCAGCTTGTCGGTCTCCGGCCCCGGCTCGCTCAGCGCCACCAGGGTCATGGGCGGCAGGAAATCCGCGATGGCCGGATTGTGGATGATGTCCAGGATGGAGAGGAATCCCGCGCCCGTGCCCATCATGCCCACACGGAAAGCCGTGTCCTCCAGCTCCCAGAGGCAGTAGCCCACTGGCAGTTGATCAGCCATGCGCCCTCCCCTGCTCCGCCAGGATCATCTCGTAGAGTTCCTTGACCGTCATGCCGGAAAGCCGCGCCGCCGCCCTGCGCGCCACGTCCTTGGGCTTGCCCCCGGCGTCCAGCTCCTCTTTGAGCACCTGGGCAACGTCCTCCTGCCCGGAGACGTGCTTCTCCAGGGCCGGGCCGATCACCACGGTTATCTCGCCCAGGAGGTCCAGCTCCCTGCCAGCGAAGTCGGACAGATTTCCCGACAGGAACTCCTCGTGCGTCTTGGTGAGTTCGCGCGCGATGACGCATTCGCGCTCGCCCAGCACCTCGCGCGCCACGGCCAGGGACGCGCCCAGGCGGTCCTTGCGCTCGAAAAACACCAGCGTGCACCCGGCAGGCGCGAACCGCGCGAGCGCCTGGCGGATGTCGCCCGCCTTGCGCGGCAGAAATCCCAGAAACACGAACGGCTGCGGCGCGAGCCCGGACGCCGACAGCGCCGCCATCACCGCCGACGGCCCCGGCGCGGGGCGCACGGCGTGGCCCGCCTCGCGGCAGGCGCGCACCAGCAGGAATCCCGGGTCGGACAGCACCGGCGTGCCCGCGTCGGAGATGAGCGCGGCTTCGCCCCCCTGGCCCAGGTGTTCCAGCACCTGAGGGATGCGCCCGGCCTCGTTGTGGTCGAAAAGTGACAGGAAGCGCGCAGGAGCGATGCCCTGCTGCGCGAAAAGACGGGAAGCGCGCCGGGTGTCCTCGCACAGCACCATGCCCGCGCGCGCAAGAATCTCCTTCGCCCTGGGGGTCAGGTCCGAAGCGTTGCCAAGCGGCGTGGCCACGACCCAGAGGGTGCCTGGAGTCTCACTCATGGCCGTTTTATTTCATGGCCGCCAGTCGATTGCAAGCAGGGGCATTGACAGGGGAATACGCCGGGAATAAATGTGTGCCATGGCTGATCCAGCATACAACGTCGGCACCAACGGCCCCCTCTCCGTGGCGCTCTCCCAGCGTCTCATCACCTTCGAGCCCCAGCAGGCGGCCATGGACAACTTCGCCCAAAAAACCGTGGCCGTGCCGCCAGTCTCCGTGAACGCCTGGAGCAACGCGTTCGAACAGATCGAGAAGGGGCGCATCATCGGCAATGTGGTCATTTAACTTAAGAACATGAGAGAAGAGTGAGGCAGAATATGCCTCCGGCGGCCAAAGGAACACGTTCCTTTGGAATCCTTTATAGCTTCGCGTAGTGTGCGCTTTACTTGCGGGAGATGGTCACCACGGCCATCTTTTTTGTTTGGGGAGAAGCGAGGCCGGAGGCAGTATACTTCACGCTCCCCCACCAGCCCGTCTCCTTGAAGAACGTGTCGTGATTGCTCACGATCCCCATGGGGCAGCTGAACAGGCAGATCAGGCAGCCGCTGCCGTCCGGCTTCGTGGCCATCTTCAGGTTGCCCCCGAAACGCATGGCGATGCCGCGCCCCTTGGAGTCGGTCACGAGTTGGGAAATGTCCATTGGTTGTGGCGAGCCTTCGAGTTGCACCGAGATTCGCAGGGCGTCGCCTTCCACCCGGGTGGTGTCCCAGTTCTGCATCGTCATGTTCTCGCCGGGTTTGAAACCCAGCGCCACCAGCGCGTTGAACAGGTCACGGGGCGCGACGAAGCCTTGCAGCAGGGCCTTGTCGGCGTATTCGCCGTCGCGAAAGACGGCGAAGTGCTGGAGAGGTTCGCCCACCATGGCCGGATTCAGTTCGGCCAGGAATGACACGCTCCCCGAGCCGATATCCATGCGCATCGGGTTCTGCGGGGAAAGGCCGGACAGCCCGGATGCAGCCAGGACCGGACCTGCGGCAAGGCTGGCGATAAGGCTGGAGAGCAAGGCCAGGGCGGAAATCACACGCTTCATCGAGGTCACTTCCCAGGGCAGGATTGGCAGGCGGGCGGCTGCCCGCCGCCGCCCCGGACGGGCTTACGCTTATTCCACCGCCGCCGCCAGCCTGCGCAGAAGCGAGGCCAGCCGGGAGGGTTTGCGGGGTGGAGCAGCCCCGGAGGCCAGCTCCGGCAGGCGCTCCAGAATGACCCGCGCGGCGAGCTCAGCCCCCTTTCGCGTAAGGCCCGTGCATTGCGAAAAATGCTTGGGCGGGTCGGCCTTCACGGGTTTTATGAGCACCCGGCAGCAGGACGAGCCGTGCTCCTTCTTGAAGCGGTCGTGCACCTCGCGCGCGGCCTCGCGCACATCCCTGGGGTCGAGCCCGCGCGACAGGAACCAGGACGCGGCCAGCACCGCGCCGCCAAGCGCCCCGCACAGGCACCCCGCCTTGCCGATCCCCTCGCCAAAACCCATGGCAAGGCCCCGGGCCTGCTCGCGTTCCAGCCCGCCGCCAAGCCCCTCGTTCAGCGCGGTCATGATGGCCTCGCCGCAGTACATCTCTCGGTTGGCGAACAGCGCCTCGGCCCTGTCCGCCATGGATTGCACCAGATCGTCGTTCATGGGGCTTGTGTGGCAGGCGCTGGCTCAAAAGGCAAATTCGCAATCCCGATGCCACGGTCCCCGAAGCATCCGATACCCCAATCCTTGATTTGATGAACCAACAGCGCTAGAGTGCGGCAATCTCGATATCATTCGCCACAAGGGTCTACCTGCAATGAACACCCCACGCACGCTCCGCGCCCTGCTCACCGTCCTGGCGCTCTCCCTCGCTCTCTCCCTGTCCGGCTGCGCCGGAATGGACTTCTTCGGCAAGGACGCCCCGCCCGCCTCCGCCCAGGAGCAGCAGGCCCTCCAGGCCAAGGCCGACGACGCCTGGCGCGCCGGAAAGTACGAGCGAGCCCTGACGCTCTACGGGTTCGTGCTGCAAGGCCAGGCCCTCACCCGCGAGGCCAAGGTGATCGCCCTGGAGCGCACGGCCAGAGCAGCCCTCACGCTGGGACGCTACCAGGAGGCCCTGGACGCCTTGGACAACTGGGGCCAGACCGACCCCAAGGTGAAGTCCACCTGGGAATGGACGAGCCTCTCCGTGCAGGCGCTCTCCGCCACCGGGCGCGAGCGTCAGGCTGAGGAGCTGTTGGCCAAGATCATCCAGACGCGCGGCGCGTCCTTCGACCTCACCGGCCCGGCGGGCATCGAACTGGCCAAGCGCTACGCCTCGCGCGACCTGTCCAGCCAGGCCGCCCAGTCGCTGCGCACGCTGCACGCCAAGGCCCCCTCCCGCAAGGAGCGCGCCCAGTTCGAGTCCGAGACCGCCCGCATGCTCGGCTCGCTCGAGCCCAAGGCCCTCTCTTCCCTTCTCTCCACGGTCAACAACGCCAACCGCAGCGTTTTCCCCTACAACCTGATCGCCTTCGAGGACTTGCGCCGCGCCACCGTGGCCAACCCCGCCGAGCGCTCCCGCATGCAGGACATGGCCGACAGCCTCTCGCGCTCCTCGGATCTGGCCGACCGGGGCCTCCCTGGGCGCATCCTGACCCAAGGGCTCACCGCCGCCACCGCAGGCGCCGTCAAGGACGCCCCGCCCCTGCCCGACAAGGATCTTGCCGCCGTGAAGCCCGGAACCGTGGCCATGGCCCTGCTCCTCCCCCAGACCGGGCAGCTTCGCGCCCTGGCCGCCAAGGTGCAGGCCGGAGCCAACGCCGCCAAAGACATCCTGGCCGCCCAGGGCGTCCAGGTGGACATCCGGATCATAAACACCGACGATCCCAACTTCGTGGACCAGCTGACCGCCCTGCCCCACGAGGTCACCCTGGTGGGCGGCCCCATGCACTCCAGCTACTTCAAGAACCTGCCCGCCAGCGGAGAGCTCTCGCGCAGGGTGTTCCTGGCCTTCATGCCGGAAGTGGCCGAGGCCGAGGAAGGCAAGCACATCTGGCGCTTCTTCTGGAGCCCCCAGGACGAGGTCAACGCCGTGCTGGGCATCCCCGTGGAGGAAGGCGTGAAGCGCTTCGGCGTGATCTACCCCGAAGACCGCATGGGCAAGCGTCTGGCCGACGCCTTCTCCACCGCCGCTGCCGCGCGCGGGGCCGAGGTCACTGCCATCCAGGCCTACCCGCCCCAGGACGCGCCCAAATGGGGCGACATCGTGAAGACCATGGTCAGGGCGACGCCCACCGGCACCGACGGCAAGAGCTTCACGGCGCGTCCGGATTTCCAGGCCATCTTCATCCCCGACGAGTTGCAGCGCGCCGACCACATCATCGGCCAGCTCCAGTTCTATCAGGCGGATTCGCTGGTGATCTTAGGCCCCCAGCTGTGGTCCGCCGCGTTCAACACGCCCGGAAGCCGCACCAACATAAGCCCCGCCAACTACCGCTACGCCTTCAGCCCCGGCGCATGGTGGCCGCAGTCCCCCGTCCGGGCCGTGTCCGACCTGAGGGCCCAGATGGCCAAAGCCCAGCAGGGCGAGCCGGATTTCTGGGCGGCCCTCGGGTTCGACTTCGTCCGTCTGGCCGCCGGAGCCGGAGCCATGCCCCCGGATTCGGCCCCCTCGGAGATCAGCAAGCGGCTGAACGACTCGTCCAAAAAGATGGAGTGGGCGCTGGCCCCCATCACCTGGGACGCGGGCGGCCACGCCAAGATGAACATGTTCTTCCTGCGCCCCTCGGTCGACGGCCCCGCCCAGGTGGACAAGGACGGCTTTCGGGAACGCCTGGAGGCGCTCAAGGCCAAACAGCAGCCCCAGTGAGTCGGGCGAAAAGCCTGCGGGAGTCTTCCCTGACCCGCGCAGGCGGGGACTCGGATTGCGCCCCCGGACAGCCGGGAGGCGTTCTGCCCGGTTTGTCCGATCGGCGCAGGCAGGCCTGACATGCCAGGCGCGAGTATCCAGAACCGGACCGCCCCAGGGGGCGTGGACACCGCACGCCCGGAGATCCTTCCTGGCCGGTTGAGCCTGCGCTCCCTGTCCGGCCGGGACCCGTTCGCCCTGGCCGGGCGCGCCGTGCCCGGCCTGGACGGCCTGCGCGGGCTGGCCTGCCTGATGATCTTCAACGTCCATTTTTTCGCCCAGTACTCCGAGCAGAACTACTTCACCTGGCCGCAAGGTTTCCTGTACGAGGTGCTGCGCGCCCTGCATTCCGGGTCGCACGGGGTGGACGTATTCTTCGTGGTGTCCGGCTTTCTGATCTACGGGTCGCTTACGCGAAAACGCCCCGGCCTCGCGCGCTTCCTGCTGGAGCGTTACAAGCGGCTTTTGCCCGTGGTGCTGGTGATCAACATCCCGGCCCTGTACTGGATGAACGCCACCTGGAAGGAGGTGGTGGACAACGTCCTGTTCCTGGATTTCTTCGGCTCCCGGCTGGTGACCTTCGTGTCCTGGGCGCTGATCTACGAGATGTACTTCTATCTGCTGTGCTGCGTGTGGCTCATCGTGCTGCGGCGTTTCACGCTGGGTCCCGCAGGTGGGGAGCAGCGCCCGCCCTGGCTCTCCTGGGCGGTCCTGACCGGGCTGTTCATCGCCAACTGCCTGTATTTCCGGGTGACGCCCATCCTCTCTGACTGGCGCTTCGCGGGATTCTTCGTGGGCATCGGGCTGGCCATGCTGCGCGCCGATCCGCGCGGGCGCAGACTGTTCGCGATGATTCCGCCCGGAATCTGGCCTCTCGGGCTTGGCGTGCTGGCCCTTGGCTGCTGGCTGTGGTCGCGCGACTTCGTGGGCACGCTCTCGGCCATGTCGCCCGCATTGGCCCTGGCCTACTTCATCGCCTTCGACCTGTGCGTGGCCGTGCTGGTGGCCTCGTTCGTCAATGCCCGGCAGGCTCCCCCGGCCCCGGAAACTTCCGGGGCAGACCATGCTGAACCGGACGCCTCGAAATCCCTGCCAGCGCCCACAGGCGCAGCAACGACGGCCCCGCCGACAGCAGGCGGCCTCTTCGCCTGGGAGCCGCTGCGCTGCCTGGGCGCGGTGAGCTATTCGCTGTTTCTGCTGCACACCCAATGGGGCCTGCCCCTGGCCAACAGCTTGTTCGGCGCTCCCGCCTCGCTGGCCGGACTGACCCTGCACTACTCCCTGAGCCTGGGCCTGTCGTTTGCGCTGGCTGCCTTCCTGTACATGCACCTGGAACGCTTCTACTTCACGAGGCGCTGACGTGCACTGGCTCGGGCGCACCTTCCTCTACCGGGACGATTACATCCCCGCCTTGCAGGGCCTGCGCGGCGCGGCGGCGCTGTGGTTCTTCCACTGGAGCTTCTACGCCCAGTTCGACCCGGCCAAGCTCTCGCGCATAACCGAGGGCAAGCCCTGGCTGGCTTCGGCCTTGGACGCGGTTCGCTACGCCCTGGCCCCTGGCGAGCTGGCCCCGGTGGTGGCCGGGCTGCTGTGCGGCTTCCTGCTCACCTGGAAGCAGTCCGGCAGGGACGCGCCGCTCGCCCGCCTGTGGAGCGCTTTCGCGCGCATATACAGCGTCTATCTGGTCGCGATCCTGCCTACCGTCAGCTATTCCGGACTGGACTTGCGCGCCGTGGGCAATATCCTGATCTTTCTGGACGCCCCCCCGGGCTTTCCGCCGTTCACTTCCTTCCTGGGCGTGATCCTGGCCTACAAACTCCTGGTTTTCGCCTCCAGCGCGGCGGAAGCCCTCGCCTCGGACCGGCATCGGACCATGGTCAAGGCCGCGTTCACCGTCGCGGAGCTGGCGCTGCTCTTCGGGACCAATTACCCGTGGGGATTCACCCTGGCGCTGCTGGTGTCCCGCACGGGTTGGCACGTCCTGAAAGACGGCGAGCTGAAAGGGAAATTCGCCTACCCGGGCCTGCTGCTGCTGGCTGGCGCAGGTGTGGCGCTCCTGCCGCTTCCGCTGCCGGTGCGGGCCTTTTTGGCCATGGCTATCCTGGCGCACGCGCCAACGGACATCTCGCGCCTGACCACCCGGGCCACGCGCCTGCTCTCGCATCCGCTGCTGCGCTATTTCGGCGCGGTGGCCCTGCCCTTCTTCCTGATTCACACCACCTGGGGGTTCAGGCTGTCGCGCTCCATCCTCCAGGGGGAGCTGCACTCCGTGCAGGCCATCGCCTCGCACTACGCCCTGAGCCTCATCTTCTCCGCCGTGTTCGCCGGGTTCCTGCACGTATTTTTCGAGCGCCCCCGGTTTTTGCAAAACTTGCGAAACGGGCCGTCAGCGGCTATCAAGCCTTCGTCCGCCATCCAAGGAGCATCCTCATGACTTTCACCCCGGATCAGGCCGCCAAGGTGGCCACGCTGGCGCGCCTTCGGCTGCCGGAATCCGAACTGGAACGCCTGGCCGCCCAGATGGGCGACATCCTCTCCTACATGGACACGCTGGCCTCCTGCGAAACCGAAGGAGTCGAGCCGCTCTACAGCCCCGTGGAGCACCCCACGCCGCTGCGCATGGACGTGGCCATGAAGACCTGCGAGCGCGCCGACATCCTGGCCGGAGCGCCCGACACCGACGGCCGCTTCTTCGTCGTCCCCAAGATCGTCTCCGGGTAAGGATTCAGATAATGTCCGACATCACCTCGCTTACGCTCACCGACCTGCGTGCCAGACTGGCCGCCAAGGATATTACCGTCACCCAGGCCGTGTCCGCCTGCCTGGACCGCATCCGGGCCACCGAGCCCGCCGTGGACGCCCTGCTCTCCGTGCAGGCCGAGGCCGCCCTGGCCCAGGCCGCCGAGATGGACGCCAAAGGCCCCGGCCCGGACGCCTCCCTGTGGGGCGTGCCCATCGTGGTCAAGGACGCCATCTGCACCAAGGGCGTGACCACCACCTGCGGCTCCAAAATCCTTGAGAATTTCGTCCCCTTCTATGACGCCACCTGCGTGGACCGCCTGAAAAAGGCCGGGGCCGTGATCCTGGGCAAGGCCAACATGGACGAGTTCGCCATGGGCTCCTCCACCGAGAACTCGGCCTACAAGCCCACCCGCAACCCCTGGGACGTGAGCAAGGTCCCCGGCGGCTCCAGCGGCGGCTCCGGGGCCACCGTGGCCGCGCGCCAGTGCTTCGCGGCCCTGGGCACCGACACCGGCGGCTCCATCCGCCTGCCTGCCTCTTTCTGCGGCGTCACCGGCATCAAGCCCACCTACGGGCGCGTGTCGCGCTACGGGCTGGTGGCCTACGGCTCGAGCCTGGACCAGATCGGCCCCATGGCCCGCACCCCCGCCGACTGCGCCGCCATGCTCCAGGCCATGGCCGGGCACGACCCCAAGGACTCCACCTCCGCCCCGCGCTTCGTGCCGGACTTCGTGGCCGAGACCGCCGCCCGCACGGACCTCAAGGGGCTGCGCCTGGGCATGCCCGAGGAATACTGGGGCGAGGGCCTGGCCCCCGAGGTGCGCGAGTGCTGCCAGGGAGCCATCGAGGCCGCCAAGGCTCTGGGCGCGCAGGTGGTTCCGGTGAAGCTGCCGCACACGAAATTCGCCATCGCCACCTACTACATAGTGGCCATGGCCGAGGCCAGCTCCAACCTGGCGCGCTTCGACGGCGTGCGCTACGGCTACCGCCACCCCGAAGCCAAGGACCTGCGCGACCTCTACGAGATGTCGCGCTCGCACGGCTTCGGTGAGGAGGTCCAGCGCCGCATCGTGCTTGGCACCTACGTGCTGTCGGCCGGGTATTACGACGCCTACTACCGCAAGGCTGCCCAGGTGCGCCGCCTGATCAAGCAGGACTTCCTGGACGCCTTCGAGGCCTGCGACGTGATCGTGGGGCCGACCTCGCCGTTTACGGCCTTCGGCCTGGGCGAGAAGACCGGCGACCCGCTCCAGATGTACCTTGCCGATATCTTTACCATCTCGCTGAACCTGTCGGGGCTGCCTGGGCTGTCCATGCCTGTTGGCCTGGGCAAGGAGAGCGGGCTTCCCGTGGGCTTGCAGATGTTCGGCAGGGCCTGGGACGAGGCGACGATCCTGGGCGCGGCCAACGCGCTTTCCGGAGCGGTCGGGGAGTTGGGGGAGCCGAAGGGAATCGAAAAGTAAGAGTTTCAGATGCCTCCGGCGGCCAAAGGAACAAGTTCCTTTGGAATCCTTTATAGCTTCGCGTCCATCAGCGTTCACCCTGATGGGCGCGAAGCCTGTTGAGGGTCCAGGGGAATGATCCTCTTTGGGCCCCTGGCGGGTGCAGGCCCGGTGCATCCTGACCCTGCCTGGGTGCGGGGCGCAGCCCCGCCAATCATCACCTCAGCAACCGGGAGTTCCTCGTGCTGCAAAGCGCCTTCGGTCTGTGCGTCCTGGTCTTTCTGGCCTGGCTACTAAGCGTAAACCGCAGGCGCTTCCCCTGGCGCATGCTGCTCGGCGGCGTGGCGCTCCAGTTCGCCATCGCGGGCCTCATGCTGAAAGTCCCGGTGTTCTCCGGCGTGTTCATGGCGCTGAACAAGATCGTCCTGGCCATGGAGGACGCCACCCGCGCGGGCACGACCTTCGTGTTCGGCTACGTGGGCGGCGGCCCCCTGCCCTTTGCCGAGCCCCGGCCCGGTGCGGGCTTCATCCTGGCCTTTCAGGCCTTGCCGCTGGTCATCGTCATCGCGGCCCTCACCTCGCTGTTCTACTACTGGCGCATCCTGCCCCGCGTGGTTCGCGGCTTCTCCTGGGTGCTGCAAAAGAGCCTGGGCATCGGCGGGGCGCTTGGCGTCGGCGCGGCGGGCAACGTGCTCCTGGGCATGATCGAGGCGCCGCTGCTGATTAGGCCCTATCTTGTCCAGATGACCCGCAGCGAACTGTTCGCCCTCATGGCCACCGGCCTATCCTGCATCGCAGGGACCATGCTCATGCTCTACGCCGCCGTGCTTGGCGGCGTCATCCCGGACGCGCTGGGCCACATCCTGACGGCGTCCGTCATCCACGCTCCTGCTGCCCTGGCCATCGCGGCGGTCATGCTGCCTGAGACCCAAACCCCGACGCTGGGCCAGGACATCCCGCCCTCTCCGGCCACCGGAGCCATGGACGCCGTGGCGCGCGGCACCTGGGACGGCCTGCAGCTGCTCCTGAACATCGTCGCCATGCTCATCGCCTTCATCGCCCTGGTGAAGCTCGTGAACATCGGGCTGGACCTCTTTCCCCACGCCGGAGGCGCGCCGCTCACCCTGCAGCGGGTGCTGGGCTGGCTGCTGGCCCCTGTTGCCTGGCTGTTGGGCGTTCCCTGGCAGGAGGCCCAGACCGCCGGGAGCCTGCTTGGCACCAAGGTCGTCCTGAACGAGTTCATCGCCTTCATCGACATGGCCAACCTGCCATCAGGCGCGCTGGGTGAGCGCACCCGGCTCATCCTGGCCTACGCCATGTGCAGCTTCGCCAACTTCGGCAGCGTGGGCATCCTGATCGGCGGCATCGGCGCGCTGTGCCCGGAGCGGCGCACCGAGATCGCCGAATTGTCCATGCGCGCCCTGGCCGCAGGCTTCATCGCCTCCCTCATGACCGGCACCGTGGTCGGAGTGCTCTTCCCGTAACGCCGCGTTCGTGAAAACCATGAACATGGTTTTCACGAACAAAACATATGGTTCTCTTGGTTTGGGTTCATATCTTGTGTGAACGCCAGCTGAGCTCGCCATGCTGGCCAGGAAAATCGAAAGCCCCCCTTCGCGGCAATGGTGTTCGGGAATTTTTCGTGCTAGATCGAACCCATGCTGCTAGGCATAGACGTGGGGGGCACGCACACGGACGCCGTTCTTGTGGGGACGGATGGTCTGAAAGCCTGGGCCAAGGCCAAGACGAACCACGCGGACCTGATGTCGTCCATCCGCGAGGTTCTGGGCTTGATCGTGCCCAAGGCCCAGGGTGCGCCCATCACCCGCCTGAACCTGTCCACCACCCTGTCCACCAACGCCATCGTCGAGGGCCGCACCGAGCCTGTGGGCGTGTTCGTGGCCTCGGGGCCGGGCATCGACGCGCGCGCCTACGCCGTGGGCCAGCACTTCCGCATCATCCCCGGAGCCACCGACCACCGGGGCCGCGTCACCTCCCCCCTGGACGAGGCCGTTGCCCGCCAGCACGCCGCCCACTGCAAGGACGCCGGAATCAGCGTGTACGCCTGCGTGGGCAAGTTCTCGCCGCGCAATCCGGATTTCGAGGAGGCGCTTCGCGCGGTAGTGCATCCGCAGGCTGACTTCGTCAGCTGCGGGCACGAATTTTCCGGCCAGCTTGGCTTCGGGCGGCGCATCCACACCGCCGCCTACAACGCCTCGGTCTGGCGGGTGTTCAACCGCTTCGCGGACGCCGTGCAGCGCTGCGCCCTGGAGTTCGGCCTGAGCGCCCAGGTGAACATCCTCAAGGCCGACGGCGGCACCATGCCGCTCTCCATGTCGCGCACCTTTCCCGTGGAGTCCATCCTGTCCGGCCCGGCCGCCTCGGTCATGGGCATCATCGCCGTGTGCGACATCGCCCAGGACTCGGTCATCCTGGACATCGGCGGCACCACCACCGACATCGCCCTCTTCGCCGACGGCGCGCCGCTCATCGAGCCGGAAGGCGCGGTCATCTCCGGGCTGCCCACCCTGGTGCGCGCCCTCAAGAGCCGCTCCATCGGCATCGGGGGCGACTCGGCAATCACCGTGCTGGAGGGCCAGGTCCGCGTCGGCCCGCGCAGGCTCGGCCCCTGCATGGCCGAGGGAGGGCAGCACCCCACCCTCACCGACGCGCTGAACGTGCTGGGCGCAGCCGAATTGGGCGACGTTTCCGCCTCGCGCCGTGGCCTGAACGAGATGGCCGCCAGACACGGCACGGACGGGCGCACCCTGGCCCAGGACGCTGCCCTGGCCGCCGTCACCTCCATCCGCGCCGCAGTCATCGACCTGACCCGCGCCGTGAACGACCGCCCCGTCTACACCATCTACGAGCTTCTTGACGGCAAGCGCCTGATCCCGCGCACCGTGTACGTGATGGGCGGCCCGGCCCAGGCCATTGCAGGGCTCCTGGCCGAATCCTTCCCCGAAGACGTGGTCGTGCCGGAGAGCTACGCCGTGGCCAACGCCATCGGCGCGGCCCTGTCGCGCCCGACCCTCTCGGCAGAACTTTTCGCCGACACCCAGCGCGGGCGCATGCTCATCCCCGGCCTTGACGTGGAAGAGGAGATCGACGCCGACTACGACCTCGCACAGGCCCAGGACGACGCCGCCCGCTTCCTGCGCGGGCATCTGGACAACGCCAGCATCCACGACCCGGATGCCCTGGTGGAGACCGTTGAGGCCCAGTCCTTCAACATGGTGGAGGACAGCGCCCTGGTTGGCCGCTCCATCCGCGTGAAGTGCCAGATCAAGCCCGGAGTGCTCCCGGGATTCCGCAAGGCGGTGTGCTGCAAATGCTGAAAGCCGCGAATCCCCTCGGCGTGGTGTTCTTCCCGGCCTACGACTGGGCCATCAGCCCCACGCACCCCGAGCGCCAGGAGCGCCTGCTCTACACCCAGGACCAGCTGCGCGAGGAAGGCCTCTTCGACATCGAAGGCATCCGCGAATACAAGCCGGACGTGGCCAAGGCCCACGATGTGGATCTTGCGCACTTCACCTTTCCCGAAGTGGAGGAGGTGCTCACCTCCTCGCACCTGATCTCCGCCGGCGGAGCCATGCGCGCCGCCCGGCTGGTGATGGAGCACGAGGCCAAGCGCGCCTTCGCCCTGGTGCGCCCTCCCGGACACCACGCCATGAAGGTGGTGCACGGCACGCGCGGCTTCTGCACCGTGAACATCGAGGCCGTGATGGTGGAATACCTGCGCGAGCGCTACGGCGTGCGCCGCATCGCCATCGTGGACACCGACTGCCACCACGGAGACGGCACCCAGGACATCTACTGGAACGACCCGGACGTGCTGTTCATCTCCATCCACCAGGACGGTCGCACCATCTACCCCGGCTCCGGCTTCCCCTACGAACTGGGCGGGCCGACAGCCATGGGAGCGACCTGCAACATCCCGCTTTTGCCCGGCACCGGCGACCAGGGCATCCTGCACATGCTGGACTCCGTGGTTTTGCCGCTGCTGGACCGCTTCCAGCCGGAAATCATCATCAACTCCGCCGGGCAGGACAACCACTTTTCCGACCCCATCACCAACATGTCCTTCTCCGCCCAGGGCTACGCGGAGCTGACCCGCCGCCTGAACGCGCACATCGCCGTGCTGGAAGGCGGCTACTCCATCCAGGGCGCGCTGCCCTACGTGAACCTGGGCATCTGCCTGGCCATGGCCGGGGTGGACGCCTCCAGCGTCACCGAGCCCGACTACGACCCCGAGCGCGTCAAGCAGGAGCAGCGCATCACCGACTACACCGCCTCGCTCTCCGACCAGCTCCTCGCCTATTTCCTGGACCCGCCCAAACTCCCCAAGCACGGCCGCGTGGAAGGGGAATGGTTCATCCGCGACAAGGAAATCCACTACGACACCGACGGCATCTTCGAACGTCAGGTGGAAAAGGTCCACCTGTGCGGGCAGTGCTCCGGCACGGTGGTCATCGAGAGCCGCGCCGGGTCCGGGCCGCAGTGCCTGGGGGTGCAGATTCCCCTGAACGCCTGCAACGCCTGCCGCGAAAAAGGGCACGAGGCCTTCGAGATGGGGCAGCGCTCCAGGAATTTCAGGCGGGCCATGCTGGTGGACAGACCGGGGAAGAGTGTGAAGAGGGTGCTGATTTAAGAGAAGACGACGCTGGGGCTTCGCCCCAGACCCCACCAGGGCTCTGCCCTGGACCCGCCAGGGGGATGATCCCCCTGGACCCTCAACGGGCTTCGCGTAAAGGCTCGTCTCTATGGGAATAGCCCCCTTTGAAAGCCTGAAGCGCGCAAAGCCGCGCTTCGGGCCGTGTTGTCTTGAAGCCGGTGTATTCGGCGAGCCGGATGCACCGTCCCAAGGCCGCAATGCTGCAAGAAGAATAGCCAACATGGCACGTCTGGGCTATTCTGCGCGCCATGAAAGCCCCAACGTTTCTCCCTGTGTGGACCATCGCCGCGCCGATCGCCGCGTGGGTTCTCTTCGCAGGCCTGAGTCTCGGCCTGGGAGGCGCGTATCAGATCCTCCTGGCAGCCGGGATGCTCGGCAGCGTGCTGGCTGGCGTGCATCACGCCGAAGTCGTGGCGCACAGGGTTGGCGAACCCTTCGGCACCCTGGTGCTGGCCGTGGCGGTCACGGTCATCGAGGTCGCGCTCATCGTCTCGCTGATGCTGGCGGGCGGTCCCGAGACCACGGCCCTGGCACGCGACACCGTGTTCGCGGCGGTGATGATCATCCTGAACGCCATCGTCGGGCTCTGCCTGCTGGTGGGCGGGGTTCGGTTCGGCGAACAGTGTTTCGGCCTCTACGGCGTGAGCGCCGCGCTGACCACCCTGGTCGCCATTTCCGTGCTGACGCTCATCCTGCCCAACTACACGACCAGCGTGCTCGGCCCCATGTACAGCGACAGCCAGCTGATCTTCATCGCGGTGGTCTCACTGGTGCTCTACGGCACCTTCGTGCTGGTGCAGGCCGTGCGGCACAGGGACTACTTCCTGCCCGAGGACGGGGAAGGCGACGAGGAGAAACATGCACCTCCGCCGCCGACGCGCATCGCGCTCACCAGCCTGGGCCTCTTGGTCATCTGTCTTGCGGCTGTTGTCCTGCTGGCAAAGGCCCTGGCTCCGGGCATCGAAGCCGGGGTTGCCGCCATGGGAGCGCCGAAAACACTAGTGGGCATCATCATCGCGGGAGTCGTGCTGCTGCCCGAAGGCCTCTCAGCCGTTCAGGCCGCCAGAGCCAACCGCCTCCAGACCAGCCTGAACCTGGCGCTGGGGTCCGCACTGGCCAGCATCGGCCTGACCATCCCGGCGGTTGCCCTGGTGTCCATGTACACCGGCATGACCCTGACGCTCGGGATCGACATGAAGTCCACCGTGCTGTTCCTGCTCTCGCTCTTTGTCTCCGTGCTCTCGCTGGCCACGGGTCGCACCACCATCCTCCAGGGCGTGGTGCTCCTGATGGTCTTCGCCGTGTACCTGCTCACGTCCATCATCCCCTAGAACACCCCTCAATAAACAAACGGGAGACGCGCCTTCGCGCGTCTCCCGAAATTCTCCCATACGTTCGCACCATCGCGCGAAGCCCACTGAGGGTCCAGGGGGATCATCCCCCTGGCGGGAGAGTCCAGAGAGGGCAGCGCCCTCTCTGGCCGCCGGAGGCCTCTTCTCTTATCTCACGCACTCGCAGATGCTCTGGGGCAGCGTCGTGGGCGTCACGGACAGCAGCCGGATGATGGGCTGGTTGCCGTCGAACACGTAGTTCACCTGAATACGCTTCACGCCGAGCGAGCCGAGCATGTCCTTCTGTCCGGGGAAGTCGTCCGGCGTATAGGTCTTGGAGCCGCCGTTGCGGAAGTCCTTGAGGAACAGCGCGAAGCCGTTCACGCCCGGGTAGGTCTTGGAGATGGTGAGGTCGTTGAAGGTGATGGTCACGATGGTGTCGCCGCAGCCGTCGGACTTCCACTTGAACGAGGCGGAGTCCAGGAAGTTGTAGTTGGCGAGGGTCTGCTGCTGGTTGCCGCAGTTGAGCGTCAGCGTGGTCAGATAGGGTTTCTGGCGCGCCTCGGGGTTCACGGTGGTGGGCACGGTCTTGACGATCACGTCGTATTCCGGCTGCACCTCCTGCACTTCCTGCCCGCCTTCGTCCAGGAAGGTGAGGAAGTTGCGGTGGATGGGGAACGTGACGCGCATCCAGCTCTTGGCGGCCCAGCCCCTGATCTCGCGGGTGAGGAACGGCTTGGCCGGGCCGTTCACGAACTTCCAGACCAGCCCGTCCTTCTTGTCGAACAGGGCGGCGCGATACTTGGCCTGGGGCAGCCCGGCGGCTTCGGCCAGCACGCGGCTCTCCCAGAGGCGTTGCAGCTCGCAGGAGGCCTGCTCCGTGGCAAAGAGCACGAAGAAGGCCAGAGGCCCGCTGACCACCTGGCTGAAGGCGTCCGATGTGGCCCCGATGGATGCTCCGAGCAGCGCGTTCATGCCCATGAGCGCGGCCTCGGCGGCCTGGGCCGGAGACTTCGCGGAAGGCCCGGCAGCGGGAGCCGCTGCGTCGCCAGAACCTCCCGCAGAACCGCCCCCACCTCCCCCAGATCCTCCCATTGTGGAGCCCACGAACTGATACGCCGCCTCAGGCGTGGCCACGCCCGGAATCATGTCGGTCAGGGCCTTCTGGTATTCCTGCAGCTTGCCGGTGGCGGCCAGGAGGTTCTCGAACTGCCTGGATTCGCGCGGGTCCACGTCACCCGCCACGCGTTGCAGGGTCACGTCGATCTTTTCCTTGCCCTTCTCCAGGAGCGGCTCGTTCTTGATCTGGGACCTGGCCTGCTCCATGACGATGTGGAAGCGCCGGACCTCGCCTGCCCAGGCGGGCTCGCTGGAGGTCTTCTTGAGGGCCTCCAGGTCCTTGGCCATGCGCTCCAGCATGGCGAAATAGGGGCTGGCGAAGGTGGGCATGCGCGCGGCCATCTTGCGCTTGTCGGTGTCGTCCAGCAGGAAGCCGTAGCCCGCGTGGAAGCCCAGGGCGAACTGGTTCCAGGAGAGGTAGTACTGGTTGGTGTACCAACTCCAGAAGGCGTCGATCTTGTTCTGGAAGGCCTTGGGGTTGTCCACGGCCTGGTCGAATTCCTTGATGAAGCCCTCGATGGCCTTCTTGCCTTCCGCCGTGTAGCCCGCCGGGACGAAGGCGTCCTGCCCGGAGACCTGGCCCACGCCGCCCCAGAAGTCATTGAGCGTGACCGGATGCAGGTAGGGCCTGGTGTTGGCCCAGTCCACCAGCCACTGCATCTGCCCGTCCTTGAGGGAGGCCAGGCGGGTGAGGCGCACCTTGAAGTCGGCCAGATGCTGGGCCAGGGTTTCGTCCCAGGGCTGCCAGTAGAGGTAGTCCAGGTAGCAGTCGTTGAAGAAGGGGGCCAGCTCGGGCACCAGCTTGGGGTCCACCTGGGTGAGCACGGCGTCGGGATAGGCGGGGATCTTGCGCATCTCCTCCAGGGAGGCCCCGCGCTGCTTGGCCTTCAAAAGCTCGATGCGCCAGACCATGTGGCCGATGTACATACCGATGGCCGTCTCCGAGGCGCGGTTGTCCAGGGCGTCCACGGAGGCGCGCATGGAGGCGTCCAGGGGCTTGAGCACCTGTTCGCGGAAGAGGTTCGAGTAGGCGGTCTTGACCCTGGCCTCTCCGGAGAGGCTCTGGGTCAGGCCCATGCGCGGCAGGAACCAGTCGTTGTTGACGGTCTCCATGCGGATGACCTGGCGGCGGAACTGGTCCACGGCCAGGAGCTTGGAGTCCATGGCTCCGGTCAGCTCCGGCAGGGCGGAAAATTCGGAGGAGATCACCCGCAGGGCGCGATCGTTATGGGTGTAGGAGAGGGTCAGGAGTCCGGCCATGCAGAACATGAGGAACAGCCAGGCCACCACGCCCGCGAAGCGCGTCTTGGAGCGCCAGCGCAGGAACTCCAGCATCGGCGTGAACAGGTTGCGGTCCATGGGTAAAAAGCGCGAGAACACGTCGTGCAGGAAGGCTCCCCGGTCGGTGGCTGCGCGCTCGGAGAGCTGCGCGGCCACGTCGGTCAGGTCCTCGGCCATCACGTGGGCCGGGCCTTCCTGACGGGCGCTGGAAAAGAACACGCCCCGAAACAGCGGCGTCTCCAGGTAGGGATTGTCCGCGAACAGCGCCCCGGTGAACACCTTGAGCTTCGCGCCCAGGCGGGCCATCTCGTCGGGCAGCATGAGGTAGGCCGGGTCCATGGAGGCGGGATCGCAGGGCAGCAGCAGGCGCAGGTCCTTAAGCCGCGACACCACGCGGGCCAGGCCCTCCTCCAGGCCGTTCACGGCCGGGAGCAGCGTGTTCTCGTTCAGCGCGCCCATGGCCTGGAGCAATTCGTCGTTGCCAAGCTGGTCCACAAGTCCGTTCATGCCAAGTATCTGGTCCATCTTGGTGACCAGCACGAACACCGGGAACTTGGCCCCGATGACCCGCATCAGCTCGTTGACGCGCCGACGCAGGCTCACGGCGTAGTCCACCAGCGCCTCGTCGGAAGAGTCGGCGGCCTTGTCGGCGGATATCACCAGCACCAGCCCGTTCAAAGGCTCCTTGCGCCGGTGTTTGACCAACAGGGACAGGAAACGTTCCCACTCCTCGCGGTCGCGGGCCTCGTCCTGGGGGATGGCGTAGCGCCCGGCGGTGTCCAGGATGACGGCATCGTCCGCGAACCAGAAGTCCACGTTGCGCGTGGGCGAGGGCTGGCGGTCCTGCCCGACGTCAGTGAGGATGGAGGCAAGCTTGGCCCGGCGAAGCGCCAGGGACTTGCCCGAGCCGGTCTCGCCCATCACCAGGAACCAGGGCTTCACATAGATGGGGTCGCCCTGCTGGCGCAGTTGCGAGCCGCGCAGGATCTCCACCGCGCGGGCGAAGCGGTCTTCCACGTCGCGCAGCAGCCGGGCCTTCTCGCCCTGGGCAGCCGAGATGGAGGCAGTGTCCTGTTCCACCACGCGCTTGACGAAGCTGCGTTCCTGGCGGCGGAACCACCAGCGCCTGAAGAACACCGCGCCCACGATGAGCCCGGCCACGCCGCAGCCGATGGCCGCTGCGGCCCAATTGGGCCAGCCGCGCCACTGGGCCAGATACCAGGCTCCGACGCCGATGGCCGCGAACAGGAGCAGCCATAGGAAGATTTTCAGGACGATGAGCAGGATATTCTTCATTGCGGCCTACGGACCGCCCAGGAAGCCCTTGAGCGCCCCGGACAGGATGAAACTGTACGCGTAAAACATGACCGCGACCCCAAGGATGGGAAGGCCGATCACCACCATGTCCACCCAGTCCATGCCGCGCCAGAACCTGCGGCGCGGCTTGACCGGGGCCTGGGCCGGATACAGGCCGGGGAACAGGCGCGCGGCCGGGTCGCGCCCGTAGTGGGCCGTGGCGCCAAGCGCCGTGGTCACCACCTTCTTGCGCAGCGAATGGAGCGCCGCCTGATCGTCGGGATGGAAATATTTGCCCTGGAAGCCGAGCATCAGCGTCAGCCCGTAGACCTCCAGCACGCCGCGCACCCCAAGGCCCGTGTCCGTGTCGTCTGCCAGGGCCTGAAACGGCGCGCCCGCCTTTGGCAGCCTGCAACTCCCGCCTCCGTCATCCGCGGCGCCGTCTCCGGAATCGGCGGATTCCCCGCCAGCGCCGGGTGCGTCAGGCCCGAAGGACAGCTCCTCCACGGTCGCTTTCCCGCTCGAGACAGGCGACGGCGAAAAGCTGAAGTCCTGCGCCGTCTTGGCCAGAAGATTGTCCAGGCGCTCGAAATACTCGTCGCCCGCGTTCACGGTGTTGTACACCGTGCGCTGCAGGGGCTGGTGCAGCCAGGAGGCCTTGCCCTCCCACTGGGAGCCCAGGATCATCTCATCCATCCAGGCGCACACGGCGAAACGCGCGTCCTGGAACTCGGAGGCCGCCACGCCCAGCGTCTTGGCCATGTGGCCCGAAGCGTTCAGGAGTTCCTCCACCTTGGCGCGCACCACGTCGAACTGCGGGAAGGCCTGCGGCTTTCGCGCCACGTCCAGGACGTAGGTGACGGCCTCGATGAAGCAGTCGGCCAGACGCACTTATTTGCCCCTCAGCACGGCCAGATGCACGGCAAGGTCCTCGGGCGGATTGTCCCAGAACATGGCCAGGGACTTGTTGCGCGCCACGTCCATCCACAGCGGGTTGGAGCTGTCCAGCAGGAAGTAGTGGGTGCCGGAGCGCTTGGGCAGCCCGGCGGGGGGATTCTTGGAGTAGGTCAGGGGCACGCCCGGCACGGCCTTGACCAGAAGTGTGGCCATGAGCGGCGTGGCGCACAGCTTCACCGTGGAGAGCACCATCTGGGGCACGGCCTCCGGGGCCTGCTCGGTGCGCACGATGAGCCAGAAGCGGTTGGTGGGGCTGAACACGCGCTCGGGGATCTCGGCGGTGTAGTAGCTGTCCTTCTTCTGCAGGGCCACCAGGAGCTCGATGGACGTGCCGATGCCCTCGATCATGCGCTCGATCAGGCGGCGCGTCTTGGTGAAGCACTCCGTCAGGTTTTCGTGGTCGTAGTCGGGCACCAGCTTTTCGCCGTCGAAGCGCTCGCCCGTGGCTCCGAAGTCCTCCGCGAAGGTGGATAGCTCGCCCAGGAACTGCCGGAACACCCCGTACACGTCCCACGGATGGACGTTTCTGGCCTCCACGTAGTGGCGCAGGAGCGGCACGTAGCGGTTGAGCGTCATGAGCGCCATGAGAAAGACCATATAGCCGGGGTCGAACTCCTTGGAGGTCAGCTCGCCGCGCATCTTGTAGTCTTCCAGGGCGCGCGCCCGCGAGGACACCAGGTCGGCCACGTCGTTCACCAGCTTCTCCAGCGCCTGGCTGGAGCCGATGCTCAGGCAGGGCGGGATGAAATCCGGGTCATAGGAGATCTTGTCGCCCTCGCGCACCACGCGCGCGAAGGGCACCAGCACGTACTCGCCCAGGTTGGGAAGCTCATGCTCGAAATAGATGGCCACCGCGAACTGCATGGTCTTCACCTGGGCGGGAGGCCCGCCCGCGTGCATGTCCGGCATGGTGTCCGGGTCGGCCTTGGTGACGAACGTGGTGGACGGCTGGCCCGTAAGGCTCAGCTCCGGCAGCACCGTGACGTTGTTGCCCTCGGGGTTCAGGCGTCGCACGCCCATGTACACGGTGACGGGCTTGTCTGATTCGAGCGCCGCGTCGTCCAGGGAGCGCGAGGCCATCACGCCGTTGCCCGGATAGCTGACGAACGCGCCCTCGTGGAAGAGCACCTCCACCGAGGACACCTCCACCTTCCTGGCGGCCAAGGCGTCCTCGCGCATCTGGATTGCGCCGATGCCCCAGAAATGGCGCTGGGAATAGCGCGTGAACAGCATGGCCTTGCGGTGCTGGTGCCAGTCCATCAGCTGGAAATGCTGCGGCGTCAAAAAAAGGCCCTGATGCCAGAAAAGCGGCGACTGCGCGCTCACGAGCCGTCTCCCATGGTCTGCACGCCGGTCTTGCCCAGAAGAATCTTCTTGGAGAGCTTGCCGGGCTGGTAGGTCGTCTCTTTCCACCACAGCCAGCCCGAGGTGTCGGAGCTGACCGGAATCTCATACACCCTGGTGGCCGCCCCCAGGTTCAGGTCGTAGTAGCCGCAGGCGATGGCCACGAACTTGGCCTTCTCGTTGCGGTCCACGGTGAGCACCTCGTTGCGCCCCGGCTGCACGATCACCCGCTGAGCGCTGACCACGCTTTGATCAAAGGACGTGCATTCCAGCAGTTTGGAGATGCCCGGCGCGGTGGCCGCCAGCTGCTGGAACGCCGTGGGCGTCTGCAACTGGTACACGCACACCGAGAGCGTGTGGGCCGCGCCCTCGTACTCGTTCAGGAAGGGGTCTGAGATGAAGGTGAACTCCAGCGCCTTGGGGGCGAACGCCCAGTTCATGGTCTGGGGGCTGGAGGAGGGATTTGTATATTGCGACGGGGGAGCGGACTTGCCGCCGCCACACCCCGACGCCAGAGCCAGCGCCGCGAGCGCCGCCAGTATCAACACCTTTCGCATCGAATCCTCCATGGCCTATACTGCAATGTTCGCTGGGCTGCGAAATGTCAAGCGACGACGGGAGTATACCGGGGCTTTGCCCCGGAACCGGAGTCGGACTCCGCCCGAACCCGCCAGGGGGATGATCCCCTGGACCCTCAGTTAGCTTCGCGTCGGGCATCCCTCGTGAGCAGAAGGCAGGGCTCAGCGCTTGGGCTGCCAGCCCTTGGCCATGCGCTCGGCCTGAGCCTTCTGCCGGGGCGTCAGTTTGGACGAGGCAAAATCGAGATTGCGCTTGGCGTCGGCGTTGCCCTGCTGCGCGGCCAGGGTCAGCCACATGTAGCCGCTCACCGGATTCTTCTTCACGCCCTGGCCCTCAAAATATCTGACCCCCAGGTCATTCTGGGCGTCTGCGTCGCCCTGCTCGGCGGCGCGCGCAAGCCACTTGGCCGCCTCGGCCTGATTCTGCTTCACGCCGATGCCCTTGGCGTTCAGCACGGCGAAATCGTACTGGGCCTGAGCGCTGCCTCTCGCTGCCGCCAGTGCGTACCAGTGCGCTGACTGGGCCGCACTCTGCGCCACCCCGTGTCCTTTGCCGTACCACTGGGCCAGCGACAGCATGGACGGGATGTCGCCCTGGGCCGCCGCCTTCTCAAGCCAGACCGCAGCCTGGGCAGGGTCCTTTTGCACGCCGTTTCCCGTGTCGAACTTCACGGCCATGTTGTACTGCGCGTCCGGGTCGCCCTGCTCCGCCGCCTTCTGGTACCAGCGGGCGGCCTCCTGCGGATTGGAATGCACCCCCAGCCCCCGGTCGAACAACACGCCCACCTGGAACTGCGCGGGTGCGAACCCGGCGTTGGCGGCCATTTGCAGCCATTTGGCCGCCTCCTGCACGTTCACCGGGACGCCGCGCCCCGTGGCCATCATCATGCCAAGCTGATACTGCGCCTTGAAGTCGCCCTGCTCGGCGGCCTTTCTGTACCAGTGCTCGGCCTGGGCCAGGGTCGCCCCGGCGGCCTTGCCCCTGGCGTTCAGCTCCGCCAGAACGAACTGGGCGGCCACTTCGCCAAGCTCCGCCGAACGCCTGAAAGCATTCTCGGCCTCGGAGGGCGACGACGCCAGCCTGGGATTGCCGGTAAGAAGCATGCCCAGATGATACAGAGCCCTGGCGTTGTCCTGCTTGCCGGACAGGCGGAACCATTTCACGGCTTCTGCGGGATTGGCGGCCACATACTGGCCGAACTCGTACATCAGGCCCAGGTGATACTGCGCGGACGCGTCTCCAGCCTCTGCCTGGGGACGCAACTCTTTGAACGTGGCGGCGTGGTCGCCCCTATTATAGATGACTTCGGCGCTCTCTGCATGCAGCAGGCCGCACGGAGCCATCAGGCACGCGAAAAGCAGGAACGATGGTGCCAGTCTGAAGCGCGACATTGCCGCCACCTGATGTTTTCTGATTATCAAACGATGTTCCCTGTACTTCAGGATGCAGAATCCTTCAATACCTGCTTGATGCTTTTCGGCTCTCGGGCTAATGGACTGTTGCGCATGTGTATGGTCGCGGCAAGGACCAGCGCGCCGCGCGAAGGATGCCCCGCATGTTCGAGACAAAGGCCGCAGGATTCTCCCGCACCTTCTACCTCGCCGCCGTACTGATCTGGTCCGGTGCCGTGGCGCTCATGTTCATCACCGCCGTGTGGGGCGGCTTCTACGGCATGATGGACGCCATGATGGCCGGGCGCGAGGCAAAGCATCTGGCACAGACCCTGCCCGATCAGCCGCAGCAAGGCGCAACTTCCGCACCCCTGGCCCCCAATCCCTTCGAACAGCCCCAGACGCCGCAGTCGCCCACAAGCTGGACCGTGAACGAGATCGAAAAAGCACTCGCCGCGCTGGAACTGCGCACCGAAAAACTCGTCCAGAAGGAATTCGGGCCGGACAAACCCCAGCCGCCCACCTTCGCCGCAACGCCCCCCGTCGCCGCCACACCCGCCGTCCCTGAAGTCCGCCAGCAGATCAGACAGCCCGAACCCAAACGCGAACCCTCCGGCCCGCCGCTCATGCAGGGCGAACTGGGCGTGGTCAAAGGCGTCAAATACGAACCCGGCGACGGCCGCTTCCTCATGACCATCCAGACCACCGCGCCGCCGGACAAGGTCAGCTATTTCTACCTGGACAACCCAAGACGCCTCGCCGTGAACCTGCAAGGCGCATGGCGCAACACCGCGCCGCGAATCGCCGACTTCGCCACGGGCCCCATCGCAAAAGCCGCCGTGGGCGAGCACCCCGATTACGTGCGCGTCACGCTGCACTTCCGCGACCCCAACGCCCCCAAGCCCGCCGACCCGACCCTCACCAAGCTCAAAGACGCGCTCGGCGTGAGCTTGACCACGAAGTAAGAGAAGAAAAAGCGAAGATGCCTCCGGCGGCCAGGGGGATGATCCCCCTGGACCCTGCAATAAGCTTCGCGGGCAGCACCGTTACTGTTCTGATAGTTCGCGAGAAAGCCCTGAAGCGCGCAAAGCCGCGCTTCAGGGCTCTTCTATTGGAGAATCACTGCATTCGACGATTCCAAGAACACGTACTGGAACTCAGGGTTACGGATCCAGGTCGCAGAATTGGAGCTGTTATGCGGGTCGGAACTCAAGGTCGATGGGCAGAATCGGAACCCAGTACAGGAAAGCAAGATCGCAAGACCGGTATATAGATCTGTTTCAATGCCCAGAATCGAAGGTCAAAATCAGAACTCATGGTCGACATTCGGTGCCGAAACTCGTGTTCAGGGCCAGGGTGTATGCGTGGTCTGGGCCGGAGGCAGGTGGCTGGGAGTTGTCACGGTCGGGTTCTGGCGGGCGGGCGACGAATCGTCTTCACATCGGTTCTAGCCCGCCCGCCAGGACACGAACGGGACAGTCCCCAGCCACCTGCCGCCGACAACTCGCTCTCTCCCAAGCCATCACCCCAAACGCAACACACGCGCGCACGACGCGAAGCGAAGAGCCGGGTGCAGGGGAGGCTTCTCCCCTGCCGGGTCCAGGGCAGAGCCCTGGCGGGTCTGGGCGGAGCCCAGCATAGCCGACTAATTCCGAGCCTCCCACGCCTTGAGCAATCCAAAGCACCCTGTGAGCATCATGTCTCCCCCCGGAGCGGGAAACTCGGCCCCGGCGCCGACGTACTCGCGGCGCCTGGGCCCGATGACGAAGGTCTGGGCGAAATCGGCCTGCCGCTCCAGAAGCGCGCAGCCATGCCCGCCCGAATCGAACACTTCCTCGCAGGTGAGGTCCCCGGCGCGGAAGCGTTCCAACTGCGAGGCCAGCTCGCCTGGCTGGATCTGGCCGGTGTGATGCTCATAGACGGCGGCCAGCCTGCCCGCGTGAACAAGCAACCCCAGCACATGGCTGTTGCCCATGTTGACGATGAGCGCGCCGTCGCGGTTGATGCGCTGCTCCAAATCGGGTTCGAAGAGTACGCCAAGCGCGGCTGCCGGGCCGGTGTCCATGACGGGTCCGCCGCCGGTGGAATCCTGAAGCGCGGCGAGCCGGGTGAAGGGCTGGGGGACGACGTCGTAGAGCATGTCTTCGAGCCGGTGCGAGGGTTCGGCCAGGGCGTCCTCCCAGAGGCGGAAGCGCCCGATGCGGCTGGACTGTCCGGGATGATGGCCGTGGTCCTGCGCGCAGGCCAGGACGAGATCGGGCGGCTCGAGGCCGGACTGGGCCAGGAGCGCGTGCCAGAAGCCGGGGTCGTAATCGGCCAGGGCGACGGCGGTGTGGCCCTTGGGGCAGGTCTCGGAAAGGGTGATGCCGTGCCGGGAGAGCGACGGCGGGTCGTCGGAGAGGGCCAGGGCCGCTTGCGAATGCGCGGACACGGCGAGCCCGGCGCGCAGATGCTCGCGCACCGCACCGAAGAAGCCGCCGCCCATGTTGCGCCCGAAGAGGTGCAACGGACGGGCCTCGGCGGTGAGCTTGCGGATGCGCGCGGCCACCAGCTTGGCCGGGGAAGGCAGCACGAACTTGGGACAGTTTTCCAGGGAGCGGTCCGGCGTCCAGTACAGGACGTCCTGTGTGCCGCTGCCCACGTCAAGGCAGAGAATACGCATCAACGTCCTTTGGCGATGCCGTTCTTGAGGCTTGCCCCGGGCTCGACGTTGCGCATCACGCGGCGCACCAGGATGAACTCGGGGTCCGGGATGCGTGCAATGAGCTTGTTGGAGGCGTCGCGGACCTCAATGGCGCTCATGAGCGGTCGGAAGGCTTTGTTATCCCCGCTGAGCCCGAACTCGGCCACGTAGAACACCTGGGCGGCGTCGGAGTTGACGCCCAGGCTGACCGCATCGGCAGGAAGCTTCAAGGGCGCGCTGACCAGGGCCGTGCGAGAAGCGGCGGAGCCCTTGCCAAGCCATTTGGCAGGCCCGGAGAACCAGCGGTAGCGGGCGAAAGCCTCGGCCAGGGTCAGTTGGCTGTCCACCTTGGGGAAGGTGCCGTTCATGACGGCCTGGAGCACAGGGTCGTCAGCGGGAACGGCCACGGAGGCGTGTCGCGCCTGGCCCGCCAGAGGGGCCGTGCCTTCCGTTCCGGGTCCGGTGGGTTTGGCGAGCCACGCCACGCCGATGGACACGGTGCAGAGAGCTGCGATCAGCCAGAATATCCAGTCACGCGCGATGAGTTTGACGACCATGCCTTACTCCACGGGGCAAGGAAGGTTCTTGAACACGTAGCTGAATTCTCCGGTGCGGCGGTTGGCGTCGTAGTAGAACAGGATGTCCACCTCCTTGCCCACGTAGGAGAGCATCCCGCCTCCGGTCTTGACGGGCTTTCCGTGGCGCTTGGCCAGCTCGGCCGCCAGCGTGTCGAAGGCCTCGCGGCCATCCACTTCCATGTCCACGGTGAACAGCCGCTTGTACATGAACAGGTAGGAGAGGGTCTTGAGCGGCACGCCGTGCAGTCGCAGCTCGTCGCTTGGGCGCGTGCAGCGAAGCCCTTCCTCGGAGTCGAGCTGGCAGACGAAGGAGGCGTCGGGCTCGTATTCCTTGCCGAAGGGGATGCCCTTGAACTCGACGGGTTCGGCCTGCATGGCCGCGAGAGCCGGGCATGCCAGGAGGACGGCAAAGAGAGCGGCCTGAAGAACGGCCTGCGGAACGCACAGAAAAGGAAATCGTCTGGACATGGCAGTTCCTGTCAGCTCCACTCGCCCGCGAAGTTGGCGGCGGATTCCAGGCGGTACCCCTTCTCTTCCAGAGCGCTGCGCAGCGCCGTGTCGTCGGCTGCGTCCACGCGGATGACCACCATGCGCCTGCCGTTGTGGAAAAAGGTGCTGGTGGAGAGGATGCTCACGTCATGGGAGGAGATGACCTCGGCCACTTCGCGGATGACGCCCGCCCTGTCCTGCACCTCGAACACCAGGCGCGAGCCGCCAAGGGCCAGGCCCATTTCCTCGACCAGCACTTCCAGCATCACGGTGCGGTTGATGTAGCCGATGAGCTTGCCGCCACCGCCCACCACGGCCAGACCCGCCAGATTCTTGTCGTGCATGATCTGTGCGGCCTGCTCGATGTCCATCTCCGGCGGGACGGTGGTGATGTCTTTGCGCATCACGGCTTCCACAGTGAGCTTGGAGATAAGGTAGAGGGCTTCGTGGCGCTCCAGGGTGGAGAGCATGGAGGGCAGCGCGGCGCTCATGTCCTCGTGGCGCACGTAGCCCACGAGCTTGTCGCCGTCGGTGACCAGAAGCATCCAGTATTCTTCCTTTTCCAGGATCTTCTTGGCCTCAGCCAAGGACGTTTTGGGAGTAACGGGATGAAACCCCTTGAGCATTTTCAAACCGACGTACATGCGACCCTCCTGAGCCGATAATGAGAACGTGTCTTAAGCGTATAGCGCAGTTCGTTTCCGAGTGGGAGCACTTTATGATGCCTGCTCCGGGCTGCTTCCGGGGCAGATATGATGGCTGCCGTCCTGCACGGGGTGGCGGCGAAGCGGCAGCATCACCGTGAACACGGCCCCCTCGCCCGGGGTGGAGTCCACCCGGATGGAGCCTTTGTGCATGGTGGTGACGATGTAATAGGACACGGAGAGGCCAAGTCCCGTGCCCTGGCCCACCTCCTTGGTGGTGAAGAAGGGCTCGAAGATGCGCTCCCGGACCTCTTCCGGGATGCCGGGACCGTTGTCGCGGACCTCGAGCACGGCGTCGTCGCCTTCGCAGCGCGTGGTGATCAGCAGCTTCGGCGTGCGCGTGGCCGCCGTCTCGGACATGGCCTGGGCGGCGTTCTTGAAAAGGTTGAGCAGCACCTGCTCGATCTGGCTGCGGTTCACCGGGATCTCGGCCAGATCCGGGTCGTAGACGCGCTCCACGGCAACGGTCTTGAAATCGAGGCGCTTTTTCAGCTCATAGTCGTTGGCGGCCAGCTCCAGGGCGCGGTCGACCAGCTCGTCGATCTTCACGGGGATGTAGCCCGAGTGGGAGCGGCGCGAAAAGCCGAGCATGTTGGAGACGATCTTGCCCGCGCGCGCGCCAAGCTCCCGGATTGCCTCAACTTGTTCGAAGATGCCGCGCGCCTCCAGATAGACGGACATGGCCTTGAGGTCGATCCCGGCGGCCTCGGCGGCGCGCTGGTTGGCGGGCAGGTCCGGGGAGAGACGCCGGGCCATGTTCTGGGCGGACATGATGATGCCGCCCAGGGGGTTGTTGATCTCGTGGGCCATGCCTGCGGCCAGCCCGCCCACGGTCATCATCTTCTCGGTGTGCACCATGACCTCTTCCATGCGGATGCGGTCGGTGACGTCGTCGATGCGCAGCACCGCGCCGCCCTCGGCCCCCTCCTCCCCCGCCCTGCCGTGCCGCAGCGGATACACCAGCACGTCCACGATGCGTCGGCCGAAGCCGAAATCCAGGGTCAGCTTCTCCCACTTCACGGGCAGGCCGAGGATTGCGGACTGCTCAAGCGCGGGAAGCACCATGACAAGCGGCGCGACCGCCTCTTCCAGGGGCCTGCCCAGGGCTTCCTGGGCCTTCACCCCGGTCAGCTTTTCCGCCTCCACGTTCCAGAGCTCCACGCAGCCTTCGCCGTCCGTGGCGGCCAGGAAGGAAGGCATGGCCTCCACCACGGAGGACAGCCGCCGCCTGCTCTGGTCCAGGGCCTGTTCGCGGGCCTTCAGCGCGTCCGCCATGGTCAGGAAGCTCTCGGCCAGGGGCTCGAACTCGCGGAATGCGGGCTTGATGTCCAGATCGTAGCGCCCGCGAGAAACCGCGCGGGTCTGGGCCGTAAGGTCGCCCAGGGGTCTCAGCAGCTGGGCCTGGAAGGCCAGCATGGCCAGCACCGAGCACAGCGCCACCACGGCCACGCCGCCCAGGGTGTAGGAATAGAGATTGCGCACCGAGGCGTAGGCGTTTGCGGCGGGTTCGAACACCAGCACCAGCCAGCCGGTCTCGGTGACGGGGGACACGCTGGCGATTCCGGGTATCGAGTCGTAGACGCCCTGGAAGGAGCCTTCCTCGCCCGACAGGCCCTTGCGGACGGCCTCCAGGTTCAGGAGGCTCTCGCGCCGAAGCGCCGTGGCGGGATCGGAGTGTCCGATCACCACGCCCTTGTTGTCCACCACAGCCACGAAGCCGCCGCCTTCGGGCGGCAGCACCATGGCCATGCGTGAGATTTCCTCAACCCGCAGCTGCATGACGGCCACTCCCTGGGAGTAGCCCTCGGAGATGGTGGCCGTGGCCACGGACGTCTGGGCCGAAACAAAGGACTCGGAGAACACCTGCCCCCTGCGTTCGCGCGCCATGCGGAAAAACGGCTGGTTTGAAAGATCAAGGCCCAGCTGGTCCGAGTTGGCCGGGGCCACGGCTCTCACCAGCCCGTCCACGCCGAGCACCTGGACCAGCTCCACCACTTTGGTGAAGTGCCGGATGCTCTCCAGGGTGTCGACAAGATCCTGCCCTTCCAAGCCTTCCTCCAGCTGCACGGACAGGGCGGACAGGGCGAAGGTGGGCTGCGCGATGGCGTTGGACACCTCTCCGGCCAGGGCGTGGGCCAGCCCCTGGTTGCGCTTGGCCACGTCGTCGCGCATGCGCTCGGCGATGCGTCCGAACACTGCGAACTGCATGGTGACCCCGATGCAGGCCAGGAGTGCGAGCCCCAGGGCGAGGCGCATGCGAAGACTGGTCCTCGATGCCATCAGGGCGACTCCTTTAGGCTCAGCCGACCATCGGCTACCGTCAAAAGATGGAGCGGGCGCGACACGTCGCCGAAGCCGTCCAGGGAGTATTCCCCCTGGAGGCCGCGATACGTCTTTCTGTCCAGGATGATGCGCTTCAGGGCTTCGCCCCTGGCGTGGGGGTCCGTTTTCAGGGCGGAAGCCAGAAGCATCACCGCTTCGTAATTGAATATGCTGGAGAAATCAGGGTCCTTGCCGAAACGCGCCCTGAAAGCCGCGACGAAGTTCAGGTAGTCCGGGTCCCTGCTCTCGGGATTGAAGGGCACCATGGACAGGATGCCTTCAACGGCCCGGCCGCCGCTCTGGATCAGTTCGCCGGACATGCCCCACGCCGAGGAGAACACCGGCACGCCGGGTTCGAGGATGCGCAGCCGCTGGCACATGAGCGCCGTATCCAGGGGGCTGGAGACCAGCATGACGCCGTCCGGACGCATGGCGAGGGCCTTTGCGGCCAGCTCCTGGAAGGAAGGCGACTGGCGGGAATCGTACTCGAAGACCAGCAGCTCGCGCCCGCCGGATTCCAGGAATCCCCTGCGGAACGAGCGGATGACGCCCGCCGAGTAGGAGGCGTTGGCCTTGTCCGCGAGCACCGAGATGGTTTTCAGAGCGCGCGCAGCGCCGCAGTAGCTTCCAAGGGAGGTGGTAAAGGCGTCGGCGGCGGGGATGACGCGCAGGAACAGGTCGTCCTGGGCGTTGAAATCATCGGAACTTACGGTGGGGCTGACCACCAGCACGTCGGCCTCCTGGGCCGCGTCCACCATCGAACGCGCCACGGCGCTGGCAAAAGGCCCCACGATGGCCACAGCGCCCAATGCTTTGAGGTGGATGACGGCCTTCCGGGCCACGTCGGGGTCGAAGGCGTCGTCTTCCATGTCCAGCCGGAGGGATCTTCCGTCAATGCCGCCCCTGGCATTGACGTGCTCCACGGCAAGAACGGCTCCGTCGCGCCCGGAGGCGGACAGCGCCGAGAAGCGTCCGGAAAGGCTGGAGATGTACCCCAGGATTATCGGGTCCACGGGCGGGAGACGCATCAGAAGATGGCCCGCCAGTGCGAGGGCCAACGCAGCGATCACCGCAAAAACGAGCTTTTGCATGCCCGCGCTCCGAAATAGCCCAGAAAAACAGCGCGCACCCTGTCGCAGACGCCCACGCCGGAAATGATCCTTGGCCGGCAGGCCACTTCACCACGAACAACCGTCATCATCCCGAGGCGTCACGGACAGGCACGAAAGCCCCGATCAAGAACAGACGCCATCATTCCGAAGCGTACATTGACCTTACGGAAAGGCGTTTGGCCTGTCAAATCGGCAGTCGATAAAGGGAGATACGTTCACAACAGGGGTCGAAGCCAGATCCAGGCAGGCCGGGCTGACCTCATGCACATTGGCAAGCCGGGAACGCGCAGGAACACGGCGGCAGACCGGGTTTCCGTTCGCGCCAGCATAAGAACGAGCAGGCGGATGAGCGAGTGGGATGGGAGATGGCAAATACGGGCCGGAGGGCTGGACGCGCCACGGTGGCCTGAATGCCCTGATCGCCCTGAGGGGGATGACCCGCGCAGCGCGGCGTGTCCGGAGCAGGTCCGCGCAGCGGCCCCGATCAGGCGAGCCAGCTGCGCGAGTAGAACTTGGCGTAAAATTGGATCATTCGCCTTGCATTGGCCTTGGCCAGGCCGAAATCACACAGTCGGCAATAGATGTGAACCGGGTTCAACCTGTGTTGCAGATAGCTTCGCAGTTTCTTGGGAATCATGGCCGCCTCCTCCGGACGTACCGGTCTTCAGTAAAATTGCATGCATTCCTCGTGCCGAAAACAGCGTTCATCATTGCGTCTGCGACGCCATGCCAATCTTATCGGCCACGCGGGCCAGGGGTTTATGCCCGGTGGCGGAGGGCGAACGAGAGGGGAGGGCCCCATGCCCTCCCCCTGCGCGCTCAACTGTAATTCTTCAGGACAAGTCTGGCTTTCTCAAGAAAGATTCGTGCTGCGTGAGACTCTGCCAGCGAGAATCATTCATTTTTACTTTGAAAATCATGTCCACGTCTTTCAAAGGAGCGGCACTAGTTGGCCTTGACCGTTGCGGTTTCGGGCTTCTTCACTGCCGGGGCGGCCTCGGCTGTGTGCTTCGCTGCCTCGGCAGGCTTCATGGTCACGGGCTTGGCCTCAGGCTTCGCTTCGGGCTTGGCGGCCTTGGCGTCCAGGGTCGTGGCCTTGGCCGGAGCATTCTTGTCCGCAGCCTTGGCGGCGTCAGCCTTCGGGGCCTCGGCCTTCACAGCGGCCTTGTCGGCTTCCGGCTTGACGGCGTCAGTCTTCACGGCGGCCTTGTCGGCAGATTTTACAGTGTCGGCCTTGGCCGGAGCCGCCGCGTCCTGCTTCAAGGCTGCGGAGGGGACCGGGGTGGCCGCAGTCGTCGCCGTCTCAGGCTTCCTCACCACCGGCGCGGCCTCGGTCTTGACGCTGCCCTTCGCGGAAGCATCCACCGGAGCCTTGTCGGACGCGAAAACAGCAGGTGCGGTAAGCAGAAATGCGCCCATGACACTGGTAGCAATGATGCGTTTCATCTTCTTTATCTCCGAGTCACTGTTGTTTATGCACCGAACAACGTCTCCAACAGACATCGTCTGCGCATGCAACCCACAAAGCATCAAGCGTGCCAACGCCAATACCGCCATGAAAAGCCGTTTCCCAGTCATGAATTACCAAAATGAGCTGTGAAAGTACGTTTTTTGCTCTTTTCCAGCGCATCCGGTTACGGTTCTTGCCCACGCCCCGGATTGACTTCCCCCCTCTCCGCCCTCTACATACTCGCCTGTATGACCAGAACCATCCACCAGACCATCGCCGTCCGATACGACTTCCCGGTGATCTTCACGAGAGACGCCCTTGCCCCCCAAAACTCCGCACTGGCAGGACTTTTCCCGCCCTGCACGCCCGCTCCCGGCGGCTGCGGCACGTCCCCGCAACAGGGCTGCGGCCCGCATCGCCTGGCTGCCGTGCTGGACGACGGCCTGCTGGCGTCCTTTCCGGATCTCGGCGCGCGCATCGAGGGCTATTTCCGGCACAACCCGGTGGCCAGCCTGACCGCGCCGGTCCTGGCCGTGCCCGGCGGAGAGCGGGCCAAGGCGGACCTCTCGGTGTTTCAGTCCGTGCTGGACCTGATCTTCGAGGCGCGCCTGTGCCGCCAGTCCTACCTGCTGGTGATCGGCGGAGGCGCGGTGCTGGACGCGGCGGGGTTCGCCGCCGCCACGGCGCACCGGGGCGTGCGGCTCATCCGCATGCCCTCCACCGCGCTGGCCCAGAACGACGCCGGAGTGGGCGTGAAGAACGCCGTGAACTTTTTCGGGCGCAAGAATTTCCTGGGCTGCTTCGCGCCGCCCTTTGCCGTGCTGAACGATTTTGCCCTGCTGGACGGCCTGGAGGAGCGCGAACGCCGCGCCGGACTGGCCGAGGCGGTGAAAATCGCGCTCATCAAGGACGCGGTGTTCTTCGACAGGCTCTTTGCCGACCGCCACGCCCTCAAGCGCCTGGAGCACGGCCCGCTGGAGCACTCCATCGAGCGCTGCGCCGAGCTGCACCTTGAGCACATCGCCACCGGCGGCGACCCGTTCGAGTTCGGGTCCTCGCGCCCTCTGGATTTCGGCCACTGGAGCGCCCACGCCATGGAAGAGGCCACCAACGGGGCGCTCGGCCATGGCGAGGCGGTGGCCATCGGCGTGGCCCTGGACTCGGTCTATTCGCACCTGACCGGGCTCTTGCCGGCTGACGACCTGGCGCACATCCTGGAAATCCTGCCCGACCTCGGGTTCACGCCCTGGCACGCAGCTCTGGAGACCCTGGACGCCCCGACGGCCATCGAGTCCTTCCGGGAGCACCTGGGCGGCAGGCTGTTTCTGAGCCTGCTCACGGGCATCGGAGCCCGCGTGGAGGTTTCCTCCATCGATTTCGCCAAAATGCAGGAAGCTGTAGCCATCCTGCGGGAGCGGTTCGCGTAAAGATGCATCCCGTCACCTACTGCACCAACATCCACCCCGGCGAATCCTGGGAGCAGACGCGCGCCAACTTGGCCTCCCACACTCTGGCCGTGAAGGCCGCCGTCTGCCCGGATCGACCGTTCCCGGTGGGGCTTCGCGTCTCCGGGCTGGCCAGCCGGGAAGTGACGCCCGAGGAGGCCCTCCGCTTTCGCGAGTGGCTTGACGAGAATGGCCTGTACGTGGCCACGGTGAACGGCTTTCCCTACGGCACATTCCACGGACGCCCGGTGAAATCAGGCGTCTACCAGCCGGACTGGCGCGACCCCGCCCGCCTGGAATACACCCTGAAGCTGGCGGAACTGCTGGCGGTCTGGTTGCCTGACGGCCCGGATAGCATAACCGGGTCCATCTCCACCGTGCCTGTGGGTTTTCGCGCGGATTTCGACTCTGCCCAGGAGCACCTGGCCTTCGCCGCCCTGCGCCGGGCCGCCGAAGGCCTGGACGCCCTGGCCCAACGCACCGGCAAGCGCATCCGCCTGTCCCTGGAGCCGGAGCCGGGCTGCCTGGTGGAGACCACCCCGCAGCTGATAGCGCTTTTCGACCGGCTTGACCTGCCGGACCACCTGCGCGCAACCCTGGCTGTCTGTTACGACTGCTGCCATCAGGCCTTGCAGTTCGAGGATCCGGCATGGTCGCTCGCACAGCTCGCGGACAACGGCGTGGACATCGGGCACGTCCAGGTGTCTTCGGCCCTGCACCTGTCCTGCGCGGACCTGTCGCGCCTGGCGCGCTTCGACGAGCCGGTGTACCTGCACCAGTGCGTGGCCCTTGATGAGGGCGGAGGCCTCGTGCGCTTCGACGACTTGGGCGAGGCCCTGGCCGCCTCGGCTGGAGCGAGCGTCGGGGATGGAACGGTGGACGTGGAGAGCAGGATTGACCGGGCTCATACGGTTGGTGCGACTGGATCGGCGGGCTTGTCCGGCGGTCTGGAAAAGCAATGGACCGCGAGGCGCGTTGCTGAAACTGACGCCCCGTCCTGCCTCGAAAACGCCGCCTGCTGGAGGGTGCATTTTCATCTGCCGGTATTCCTGGCGCAGTTGCCCGGATGCCTGAGCACGCAGCAGTTCCTGAAGGATTTCCTGCCGCTGGTGTCCCCGTCCGTGCCTCTGGAGGTGGAGACCTACACCTTCGACGTTCTTCCGCCGGAGTTGCAGACACCCACCGTGGTGGAATCAATCGTCCGGGAGATCAAATGGGTGGAGGACTGCCGCGCCGGAAGGCTGAAAGATTGATTGATTCCGGGTTGATGCGTGATAAGCGGCGGGTGAAACTCGGTCAGGATCGGCAGGCCTTCTGGTGAACGCCTGGTATTGAACGCAAAAAAAGACCTGCTGGCGCGATAACCGGATCTCCGGCAGCCTCCCCTACCTTCAGGTGTGGCTCTTACGCTGCGCTTGCGCAGGTCTTTTGATGATGCGCCTCGATGCGCTGGCTATGTGAGGAATCGTTTATTTCGGAAAACCTACCTGTTGCATTCCCTGCAACCATTCCAAACGGGTTTGAGAGGTTTACTTCCACCGGGGCCTCTGCCTGTGATTTGCTGGCGCTGGAGCCGGATTGTCCGGCAGCCTCCCCTTCCTTCAGGTGTCGCTCTTACGGTGCGCTTGCGCAAATCAAATCATCCTTCGCCTGTTCGGGCGGATTATGATCTGAAGCGTTTATTTCGCTCACCCCTCCGCTTAGGTTGGCCACATTGGCCTTACTTACATAATAACCATGTTTTCCGGCATGTACAGGCCAATGCAAAAGGCCGCCCCCGAAGGGGCGGCCTTGAATTACGCATTACCCTGCTGGGCTGGTGTAGCACCCTCAAAGCACGTTCTAACACGTTAAGAACCTAAACCGAGAGAACCATTCATTTTGTTTGCGGAAAACATGTTCATGCTTTTCGCAAACCCGGCACTAGCGGGAGGACCTGGACCGCTTGCGCAGGTAGCCCACGCCGAGGATGCCAAGGCCCATGAGCAGCATGGTGCCGGGTTCGGGCGTCGGGACCCGGGTGTGTTCGAACAGGACGTCGTTGGCGCAGGTCATGGTGTAGGCGATGACTATTTCCTTGCCCATCAGGCTCAGGAAATCGATGCCGCCTATGCCGCTCAAGTCCCAGGTGGAGGACCCGACCGCCGTGGACTTGGACAACCGGTCGAGTTCCGAAAAGCTGTCCCATCCGTCGAAGCCGACCACGCCAAGGTCGAGGATGCCGCTGTTGGCGTTTTCGGTCGTATAAACGTACTTCCCCTTCACCTTCTTCTCGTATTCGTACGGCAGGATCGAATCCTTGACTGTGGAGGGGTGCCAGTCGCGGTTGTCGGTGTTGCCGTAATAGGCCTCGTACTGGGCAAACTTCCCATTCTCATACGCTGTCGACGTCCCATACAGTATCTTGTCATTGGTCTGGTACAGATGGTATGCCGTGTTATCCACCCACTTGTTCTTGTCGAAATCCCACACCTGATCGGGACGGTGTATCACGTAGTCCCAGGCGTTGTTGTTATCCACATCGATATACCAGTCGCCAGCTTCGAGTGAGTTCCAGGAGGACTGTCCCCAGGACTGGTTCGCGTAGTGGTTGGTATAGTTCAGCGTGATGGATGTCAGGGTGTGCCCCGCTGAATAGGTCATCGACCCCCCGGTCAGATCAGGCACGCCGTTCTGGTCCTGATTGGCCAGTTCTGGCGTCTTCTTCAGGCCGGACCAGACGTTGACCGAGTCGCCGAAATTCACGACGGAAGCTTGGGCTCCGGCTGCACCAACGGTGATGGACAGTATTGCCAGGAGTGCGGACAGTATCAATTTCATGGAAGACCTCGGTTTTCGACGCTTTCAGTGGGACAAGCAAAAACCAAACCACCGACACAACACAGCCATTTTATTCACCTTAATAGCAGAACTGGCACAGGAAATATGTCTTCACCGGCATACTGTGTCGGAAATATTTACGACCCGTGCCAGTACGAAGAAGCCTATACTTTCAACCGGTTACCATCAAGCATTGAGGCAGATCTAATCCGACTTTGTCGGATTTGGTTACAGTCCGAAAAAAAAGGATTCACCTGTTTCCGGCAGGATACGCCGTTGAAAGGTCCCTTGTGCGTCCCTTTTTCCCGGATTGGCCTTCAGCTTCGTTCCCCAGGCTGCTGTCGGCGGGGATGCGACAGCGTCCGCAAGATGGCGCAGCCGCAGGCTCCGCCGCATTATTGACGTTTCGCCCCGCGACAAGCCGTCGCAAGCGCTCATGCAGGCCTCTTCGGACCCAATATCCAGAGCCTCACGTCCGGGATTGCCGGACACGCCAGCCTCTCCCCGGCAGGAACGCCCTAACGAAACAAGGCCGCCCCCTGTCGGGAGCGGCCTGAACATCGGGCAGGTCCGGCGAAGCACGGGAAGGCAGGTCCGAGGCAGCCGCAACCGCCCCCGCCGCCTGCACACGAGGCGCCTTCAACCCGACCGCATTTATTCCAACCCGGAAAACAGCTCCGCGTTCTCCAGGGTGCAGCACTAAAATCCGCAGGTCTTCAGAATGCCGGTGAGCACCTTGTCGGCGTCGAAGAACTCCTCGGCGATTTTCCGGGCGGCCTTGCGGTGTTTAGGGTAGTCGGAAAGCACCGTCTCGATGGCGGCCTTGGCGTTGTCCACGCCGTCGAAGGTGACCAGCCCCTCTCCCACGGGCAGGTAGGTGCCAAAGCCCGTGTCCTCCACGATGACGGGGCGGCCCGAGGCCAGGTAGCTGGCGGAACGGTCCGAGAACCAGCCGGATTTCAGCTGGATGTTCTGTTCCTTGGCCACGGTGAACTCGGACGTGGAGTTCAGGATGTAGTCGTGGTAGCCCCAGATGTCCTTGGAGAGCTCCAGGGCGTTCTTCACCTTCCAGCCGTGGGCGGCGAAGCGCTGCGCGTCTTCCTTCATGCCGCTCATGGTGAGGTCCAGGGTGACGCCGGGGAGCTTCTCGGGCAGGTCGATGATCTGCTCGTACTTCTCGGACTTGCGCCAGGAGAGCTTCTTGCCCTCGTGGACGATGTCGCGCCCCTGAGCGTCCCAGTTGCCGATGGTGGTGAAGCCGGAGCCGGAGCCTTCCACGTTGGGCCACATGTCCAGGACGATGGGCACGCGGGTGGGCGTGTATTCGATGCCGGAGAGGGCCACGCCCGTGGACCCGGTGGGAATGTTGTGCCCCCAGGTGAAGAACGCGTCGTGCTGCAGGAAGTAGTCGCGGGTCCACTCGTCGGTTGCGATCTTGGACTGGGTGAAGATGGGGTCGGTGTCGATGATGGCCCGGACCTTGGCCTTCATGTAGCTTTCGCGCAGCGGGATGACGCCCGACACGTTCAGGAAGAGGTCCGCGCTTTCGCAGAAGCGGTCCAGGTCGGCGCGCTCCATGCCGTAGAGCTTGTTCTCGAAGATGGTGTTGTAGGCCCAGCGTCCGGAGAGGCCGATGCTCTTGAAGGCGTCGTCCAGCACCGCGCGACCGTGGCTCGAATCGGCTGAGGCGAACCCCTTGTTGGGGTCGAACGGCAGCGCCCAGTCGGCCGTGTCTTCCACGAAGATTACATCATGCCCCTGGCGCTTGAGCCCTTCCATGTAGTGCATGATCATCCAGATCTGGCCCCCCAGAGGGAAGCTTACGGCGTACCCACCAACCACGATCTTAAGCTTGCGCATGTCTACGAACCTTTCCTAACGAGCGATTTGGTCTGCGGAACGTTTTGATTTTTCTTGAGCTCGGCCATGATTTTCGCGCCGTCCCGAATGGTCACGACGGGTATCTTCTGCTCGACCACCCAGCCGAGCACAGCGTCCATTCCCTCGGCGGAATAGGGCTCCCAGCCGGTATTGTCACCCACACCGTGGAAACAGAACACCACCCAGCCACCGTGTTCCAGGCAGTGGTCCTTGATGATGCGCATGTAGGACTGGGGGGTATCCTTGCTGTGGGCCATGAACCGCTTGACTGCGTAGGGATCGAAGCTGCCGGGCCTGTTGTCGGAGTCGCGCCCGGTGCAGGCGCGCGCGTAGTAGCGCTTGCTGATCACCTCGACATCGTCGGTCCAGTAATTGTGGGGGGCGATGTAGGTGTCCACATTGTAGCCGAGCTCCACGAGGATGCGCTTGGATTCCTCCAACTCGCGCTGGTAGGACCCGGCCCGGATGCCGATCTCGGCCGGGTCGCCGCCGCGAAACGGACGCGCATGCAGTTCGGCGATGCACCGGTCCAGCCAGTAGGAACCGGGCGTGGCGGCAAGCTCCGCGAGGCTGAAGACTTCCTTGAGGGGCTTGCCGTCCTGGTAGAGTCCGGCGATGCGCTCGTACTCGTACTGGGTCTGGAAGTGGGAGGGATCCTTCTCGTCCACGTGCCAGCCGACCACCGGCTCCTGCTCGTAGGTTTTGGGGATCTGCACGGGCCGCGAATGGGTCAGGCTGTGGGAGGCTATCTCCCAGCCGCTCTGCTCCAGTTCGCGCACCTGGTCCACGTTCATGTAGTCGTTGTTGCCGGAAGTGACGCGGCTGGCCACGATTCCCGCCGTGGCAACCTGGCCCCGGCGCTTGAAGATGGGCAACGCGTAGTTGTAGTTGCTGACGAGTCCGTCGTCGAAGGTGAAGGTCACCATGCCGAGCGGCAGAGGTTTCTCGGCAGCCCATACGGCCATCGGAAGCGATGCGGACGCGGCAAGCACGGGCAGCATGGAAAGGAAACGGCGACGATTCATGCGGACGGACTCCTCAGACAACATAGTCGGTCCCGCGCCTGAAAAAATGACCTAGCAGCGGGCGGCGACTCAGCAAAGCAAGGACCGGGCCAAGCAAAACATGAAATTTGGGGATTCTTCCGGCCCATGGGACAGGCTGGAAGCGCTCCATTATAGGAAAGCCCCCCGAAAATCAAACCGTAAACCCGCCCGACGGTCCAGTAACGATTCTTGCCCGCGAATGGGCAAAAAGCGTAACTGCGACTCCTTGACCCCGCCAAGGAAGCTGCTAGTGTCGCGCCCGTGCAAGGGGAGTCCGCTTTTTCAAACAATCCCCATATTTCCGGAATGTTGCCTCATGAACGTCCCTGACGCGTCTCATGAGCGAGCTTACGCGCAGTCGCGGAGGTCGTCATGCTAGCCCACAGCCCACTGCGGCTCTCCACCCTGGTCGCCTGCGCACTGGTGCTGGCCTTCGCCGGGCAGGTCCGGTGCGAGTCCAAGCATTTCCAGGCATCCCAGCGTAATTTCGAGGACCTGGCCGCACAGGCAGCCCGTCTTTCCGCCGAGGTGGACTCCTCCTGGGAAAAAAACGCCTGCAACTATTACGCGGCCACCGCCGTGACCTACGCCGTACGCAGCCACGCCCTGGCCCAGCTGGCAGGCGTTGCCGCCCAGATGCGCCAGCCCGAGGACCAGGCCCTGCTGCAACGCACGCTGGCCGAGACCGTGGCCTACGTCAGCCGTTACGTGGACGACGACCTGAAGGTCCTGGAAGACCTCGCCGCAGGCAGCAAGAACGCCCGCATCAAGGATCTGGGTCTGCGCCTTATCAACGTGCTGCGCGTGTTCGAGCGAAACGCCCAGGCCCTGGTCAGACGCTGATCGCCTTGCCCGCCCCCGCCTTCCCGATGCTCCGCCCCGTCACTCTTGCCCCAGGCCGAGCCCAGGCCCGGCCACCCAGGCCCCGAGGGCGCGGTGGTCCTTGATGCCGGACACGATGGGATAATACAGGCGCGACACGCACAGATACACGCGGTCTCCGGGACGCGCCTCATCCGCACGGATAGTCAGCGCGCCGGTGCGGGCCGTTGCGGAGCCGAACGTTGCCTCGGCCAGTACGCGCCCGTCCCGTGAAAACGCCACGCGCACCGGTTTCGCGGAGAGGTCGGGGTGGGTGATCCCCAGCTCGAAACGCCACGGCCCCTGTCCTTCCAGCCTGAAAGACGACGCGCCGCAGCTCCACAGCACCAGCCGCCCGTCCACTGCCTCAGGCCCGGAAAATCCCTGGAGCTGGCGCGCGCCCTCAGGCGGCCAAACATCCTGCCCCAGCCGTCTGGCCGTAGCGGCGAACCCGGCGTTGCCCAGGTTGATGCACAGCGCCGCCAGCACGGCCAGGGCAACTACCCGCGCGGCCCGGTTCTGCGTGAAGTCCGCGACCCAGCCGCCGATCTCGTCCTCCTGGCGCAGGCACCAGGCCGCCACCGCAAAGAACAGAAGCCACACCGCCGGGATGTAGATCATCTCCTGGAACAGCCCGAACACGTGAAAGGCCCCAAGCGACAAGAGCACCGCGAGGCTCATGGCTTCGGCCCGCCGCCGATGCCGCCTGAGCGCCAGCTGCGCCGAGCGCCCGGCCAGCAGGAGCCACGCCGCCAGCCCCAGCGCGCCGCCGCCAGCGAAAATCTGGATGAACAGGTTGTGGGTGGCCTCGAAGACCTCGGCGTCGGCAGGAATTCCCTGCTTAAGCCCGCTGGCCGGGACGGCCATCAGGGCCGGATAGTGCCAGGCGTAGGTCTCGTAGCCCATGCCGGACACCGGCGACTCCAGGCCCACCAGCACGCCGCTCTTGAACACGGTGGGGCGCGGCGTCTCGGAGAAGCGCTCCAGGCGCTGGGCAATCATGGTGGCCAGGGGGAAGTTCAGAAGCGAAATGCGCGTGGCCGAGAGCACGCCGTACACCCCGAGGCCCAGCACGGCCACCGCCGCGCCGCCCAGGGCAGCGCCCTTGGCCATGCGCCGGTAATCCAGGGCGAAGAGGTCGAACCGGGCCAGCCCCGCCACCACGCAGGATACGGCCAGCAAGGCGGACAAGAGCCAGGCCGCCCGCGCCATGGTGAAGACCATGGCCGCAAGCGACAGGGCCAGCACGGCAAAGAAGAACCAGCGCCCGCGCCTGCGCCCGAAAAGCAGCAGGAAGGGCAGGCCCACGCACACGTATTCCGCGAACCAGCCAGGGTTTAGAAACAGCGAGGTGAGCCTGTCGCTCATGGCGTAGGCCTTGCCCCTGGCCAGGAAGTACTCTGCCAGCCCGAAGACCAGGGCGGCGGGCAGGGACGCTGCCACGCCGCGCAGCAGGGAGGACGGCCCGTTGTCGGCCCCGTCATGCCGCAGTCGCGAGAGCTCCCAGGCGAACAGGGCGTACAGCGCCAGCCTGTCCAGGGCGGCCAGGGCGTAGAAGGAACTGGAGGCCACGGAATACCCCGCCATGCGGACAAATCCCAGCGGTCCAAGTTCGCGAAACGCCTGGGCGTACTCGCCAAGAGGCAGAAGCGGCAGGCCAGCCGCCATCACACCCACGAAGCCCATGAACCACAGCCGCAGCGGGCCGTAGGATCGCGTGCGCAGCCCCGGCCCGGACGCGGCCAGCAGCATAAGCGCGCAAACACTGACCAGATAGTGCAGCACCTGGGCCTGAGCCGAATAGGACTGGAACCCGAAGAACATGAGCCCAGCGCCAAGCGCGGCCAGCAGGTGTTGGATCATGCCCCGCCGCCACAGGCACAGGGCGCAGCCCAGGGGGAAGGCCAGCACGAACATTTTGGAACGCCCGCCCATCTCCCAGCACAAAAGGCCGGAGAACAAGGCGTTGACTGCCAGGAACAGAAGTTTGGAGGCGAATGCTGCGCGCGCGGTGGTCATGCAGGAGGGCTTTTAGCCCAGGCGCTCCCAGAAATCGAGCACCGCTTTTCGCTGCGGTGAAAGGCCGTAGGCCTGAGCTGTCGCGGCGCAGGCGTCCAGCACGGCGCGCAGGGGCTCCCCGCCCGAGACGCGCAGGGCCAGGGCCTTTTCCAGGGCCTGGGCCGCGCCCATCACATCGTTGTCCGGCACGAAGAAGCCGTTGCCGCCCCAGGCGACCGGGTCCAGAGGACAGTCCGGCTGGTAGCGGCCCGGTTCGGCCTGGCGCATGTAGTCCCAGCCGCCAAGGCCCGCGAACCCGGCGGGGATGGCTCCGCTGGCCATGGCCTCCAGGGGCGGCAGCGGGCAGCCCTCGGGAAAGCCCGTGGCCAGGAAGGCGTGGCTGCGCGCAAGCGCCCCGGCCACTCCGGCCTGGTCCAGGCCGCTTATTTCAACCCACTCCACCTGGAAGTTGCCCCTGGCCGCGATCACGGCCCTGATCTGCTCGGCCAGGGCCTTGTTCTTGCGGGGCATGTAGGACACGGTGAGCCGATCGGGCTTCTGCTCCGGCGCCGCGAACACTGACGTGTCGATGCCGGGGCGCAGGATGGGGACGTCCACCCCCAGGCTTTGCCCGATGAACCAGGACACGGGACGAGACACCGCAAACAGCGTCACCGGGAGGCTCCGCCAGTCCACGCCCTGAGGCAGGCCGGAAAAGAGATACGCCCAGTTCTGCACGTAGGACAGGCAGCGCGCCCCGGCCTTGAGCCCCGGCGTCAGCGCGTTCACCCAGCCCTCGGGGACCACCCACGCGTCTTGCGGGGTGAGCTCCACTTCGGAGAAGTCGTCCTCGGGCAGTCCGGTGCAGTCCGGCCTCCACCCGGTTCGGTCCCGCAGGGCCAGGCGCGCGTCGTGCCCGGCCTCACGCAGGTACTGCGCCATGCGCACCAGCACCGCCACGCCGCCAGCGGCCCGGCGCACGGGCGGGATGAAAAAGAAGGTCCGTCCCGAAAGGGTTTTCATCTTGTCATACCGCCTTGACGAAGGCTATTTATCCAATGAACTCGATAATCCCCCACCCGAGGCCCCATCATGCACGAAAGCGAGCGCACCGGCCAGCCCTGGCCTGAGCTGACCCCCGAACAGACCCGCATCCCCACTCTCGGGCAGGCCAAGATTCCCAACCCGCGCACCAACTCGCTCTTCGTGGACGACGGCCAGGGAGTTCTGGTGGACATCACGCACGGCGCATCCGGCAGGCGCGCCCGCCCGGCGGCCATGGAGCAGGCCGGGGCGCGCTGCCAGATCTATTTCGACCCCCCCAAGACCAAGTGCGCCATCGTGACCTGCGGGGGGCTGTGCCCCGGCATCAATGACGTGATCCGCTCCATCGTCATGGAGGCGCACCACGGCTACAGGGTGTCCTCCATCCTGGGGGTGCGCTACGGGCTGGCCGGGTTCATCCCCAAATCCAGCCCCGACGTGGTGGAGTTGACCACGCAGGCCGTGGCCGACATCCACGAGTTCGGCGGCACCATCCTGGGCTCCTCGCGCGGGCCGCAGAACCCCGAGGACGTGGTGGACGCCCTGGAGCGCCTGAACGTGGGCGTGCTGTTCATGCTGGGGGGCGTGGGCACGCTGCGCGCCGCCCAGGCCATCCACGAGGTGACTGCCAAACGAAACCTGCGCACCGCCGTGGTGTGCATCCCCAAGACCGTGGACAACGACATCCACTATGTGGCGCGCACCTTCGGCTTCGACACCGCCGTGGAAAAGGCCATCGAGGCCATCCGCTGCGCCCACGTGGAAGCCCTCGGTGCGCCCTATGGCATAGGGCTGGTCAAGGTGATGGGTCGCGAATCCGGGTTCATCGCGGCGGCTGCGGCCCTGGCCATCAAGGAAGTGAACTTCGTGCTGGTGCCGGAGATGCCCTTCGCCCTGGAAGGCCCCGGCGGGTTCCTGCCCCAGTTGGAGGCGCGCCTCAGGCGGCGCGGCCACGCCGTGATCGTGGTGGCCGAGGGCGCGGGCCAGCACCTGCTCCCGGAATCCGGCCTGACCGACGCCTCCGGCAACAAGATCCTGGGCGACATCAGCAAGCTCCTGCTTTCGAGCATCAAGAGCCACTTCGCGGACCGTCTGCCCATCACGCTCAAATTCATCGACCCAAGCTACATCATCCGCTCCATCCCCGCCGGAGCCGCAGACCGCGCCCACTGCAACATGCTGGGAGCCATGGCCGTGCATGCGGGCATGGCCGGAAAGACCGGGCTCATGGTCAGCCAGCTGCACGGGATTCCCGTGCACATCCCCCTGCCGCTGGTCACCCTCGGGCGCAAGCAGATGGACCTGAATACCAGTTACTGGCAGCAGGTGATGGACTCCACCGGACAGAGCCAGCTCAGCGCGACCCCAGCCTGCCCCTGACACGTTCTTGATGCACGGGGGGCTGTTTCCAGGAGCAGCCCCCCGACTGCGTCGCCGGGGTCATGGCCAAACCATGCCGCCTGCACCCGGCCTTGACACGCTCGTCCTGCCGGGCTAGCCGTTCCCGACCATATCCGGCCATTACGGAACACGGTGCAAATCCGTGGCGGTCCCGCCGCAGTATGCGAAGACGAAGCCAGCGAAACCACTGTCCCTCACGGGATGGGAAGGGCTGGCGGAGGATGACTCGCGAGCCTGAAGACGAATGGCCGGAATCGTTTCGCGGATTGAACCCATGGTAAAGGCGATCCCTTGACCCCATCATCTGGGGCCAAGGGATTTTTTGTTTGCGCCGTCCGCACGCAACCACTCTCTTTCACAGAGGATTCATACGATGACCACCACGCTCGACACCCGGTACCAGGCCCTGCTCGCCCGCATCACCCCCGTGGACCAGTCCCTGGCCGCAGCCGGGCAGACCCACCTGGACAGCCTGACCAAACCCCAGGGGAGCCTGGGCCGCCTGGAAGAGTTGGCCCTTCGCCTGTACATGATCCAGGGCGGCAAAGCCCCCGCAGCAGACCCCGCCGTGATCTTCACCTGCGCGGGCGACCACGGCGTGGCCGCCGAGGGCGTGAGCCTCTTCCCCCAGGAGGTCACCCGGCAGATGGTGCTGAACTTCGTAAGCGGTGGCGCAGGCATCAACGTGCTGGCCAGGCAGGCCGGGGCGGACCTGCTGGTGGTGGACGCAGGCAGTGCAGGCGGGACCTATCCCGAGCACCCCAAGCTGATCCAGGCCAAGGTGGCCCCCGGCACGGCCAACATGGCCAAAGGCCCGGCCATGACCCGCGAGCAGTGCCTGGAAGCCCTGCTGCTGGGCGTCCGGCTCGCTGGCGATGCCGCCGCGCGCGGCTGCCGCACCATCGGCACCGGCGACATGGGCATCGCCAACACCACGCCCTCCACGGCCATGTTCTGCGCCTACCTGGGGCTCTCCCCGCAGGACGTCACCGGCCCCGGCACCGGGCTGGACGCGGGCGGCGTGTCCCGCAAGGCCGCCGTCATCGCCACCTGCCTCGACGTGAACAGGGCCGCCGTCGAGTCCGGCGACCCGCTGGACGTGCTGGCGGCGCTCGGCGGCTACGAGATCGCCTGCATCGCCGGGCTCATCCTGGGCGGCGCTGCAAACCGCATGGCCGTACTGGTGGACGGGTTCATCTCCACCGCCGCCTGCGTAGCCGCCACCCGCATCGCACCCGCCGCAGCCGACTGCTGCTTCTTCAGCCACGCCTCGGCGGAACCGGGCCATCAGGCCGTAATGCGAGCCCTTAACGCCAAGCCGCTCCTGGACCTGGGCCTGCGCCTTGGCGAGGGAACCGGCGCGGCCCTGGCGCTCGTGCTGCTGCGCGGCGCGGCCGCCATCTTCAACGAGATGGCCACCTTCGCCCAGGCGGGCGTCAGCACGTCTGAATAAGGGAGTCGACAAACTTCACGGCAGGAATTATTGTGTGGGAAGGACGGACCTCTTCGGGCCGTCCTCACCCCAACGCCCGGAGTCAGCCATGAACGACGGTCTGGTCCACATAGCCACCTACGATGGCCTTGTGCATTCGCCGGACGCCATCGTGGCGCACCCGCCGGGCGACCCCGTGGCGCACCCGCCAGGGCACGTCATCATCCCCACGCCCCCCGCCGATCAGGTGATTCATGTGATTCAGGAAGGAATCATCGGACACGTCATCAACGAACTGGTCTAGATTCCGAGACAGTATGAAGTGGGGGAAAGCCTCCGGCGGCCAAAGGGACAAGTCCCTTTGGAATCCCCTATGGGGTACGCCAAACAGCGGCTATCTCGGGATGCGAGCGAGTCCCACGGCCACGAAGGACCATAGAGACATGCCCCACAGCGTCAGTCCCAGGCCCCACAGGCCCAGGCGAAGGCGCGCGGCTGTCAGGTTGGCGGGCTCGACGCTGCAAAAGCGCGTCATCAGGCAGGCGGTCATGGCCAGTATCGGGAACAGGTAGCGGCCCTGCGCCTGGAAGTCCGCTGTCCAGGAGTGCCAGAGCGACTGCCCCACGGTCAGAAGCGAGAACACCAGCCACAGCCCCCAGGCCTCCCTGGCCTGACGCCCGCACACGGCCATGTTCACGGCCAGGAGCGCCATGAAGGCCCAGAACGCCCAGCCGATGTAGCGGTAGAAGATCAGCGGGGCCTCTATCTCCATGCCGCCATACTTGCCGAAGGCGCTGCGGAAGGTGAACACGTGCCACTTCCACTCGCCCGTGAACATCTCCACCAGGGTGACGCCCTTGGAGCGCATGCGCGAACCCCAGAAGCCCTCACCCTTTTCCTGCTTTGAGGGCTTGAACTCCTCGGCCGCGAACTGCTCGGCGACCTTGGCCACCACGTCCGGGGCCTGATCGCGCACCACCCAGGCGTGCACGCCGTAGCGCACGCCGAAAATGGCCGCTGCCAATGCCAGCGCCAGCCCGGCCTGCCTCAGGTTCGGAAGCGGCAGTACGGGCCGCTGCCGCGACTGCCAGACCGCCAAGCCCCAGAACGCGCCGAAATACGCCAGATACACATAGTAATTCTGCTTCGAGATCGACATCATCCCCAGCGTCGCGCCCAACAGGAGCAACCGGCGCGTCTGTCCCGCCTGCCTCATCGACACGGCTGACTCGCCTGTTCCGGCCCCAGCGCCCGGCGCTTCATCCCGCAAAAGACCCGCCAACAGGTACACGGTGATGAAGCTCAGGGCCAACGGCAGGGCGTCGCCGTTGAAATAGCTGAACACGTACCAACCCTGCGGCGAGATGAACAGCGGCAGCACTCCAACCCGATACCGCGCCGGAATCCGCCAGCACAACGTCATGAGCAGCGCGAACATGCCCACGTTGAACAGCCGCAGGGCCAGATAGTCTTCCCCGGCCAGGGGTTTCACCACACGCGCGAACTTGCCCGCGAAAAAGTACACCGCGTCCAATTGGTGCAGATACGACACGCCGTAGTTGCTGTAGGCCCCCCTGGCGCGCTCATCGCCGGGCTGCGGCGGGTCCCAGTACTCCATGTAGTACTGGCCAGCGCCCACGTGGTCCTTCTCGTCCGGGTGGGCCTTGTAGGCGCTGGTGAATGCCATCGACGCCACGCACCACAGCGTGGCCGCCAGCGTAAGCCCCCACAGCGCGGACAGGAGCTTGTCAGTGCGCGGCATGGTGATGGCTCACGGGGGGAGAGGGAGAGAGGCAAAGGCGAAGGCGAAGAGAAGACCAGGGCTCCGCCCTGGACCCGCCAGGGGAGAAGCCTCCCCTGGACCCGGCTTTCCGCTTCGCGTCGTGTGCAGGCGGGGTCGGGCCGGAGCGGGGGGAGGCGGGGTGTTCCGCCGGGAACGCCCAAAGCGGCTTATCCCGGCGGCCAGCCATCGCCGAAGACGGCGATTTCAAGAAAACAGGCATGAAGCGCGGCTTTGCGCGCTTCATGACCATGCATGCAGAATATTCCAGAGTAACAGGGCGATACGCGAAGCTACTGGGGATTCCAAAGGGACTCAGTCCCTTTGGCCGCCGGAGGCATCTTATTCTTCTGCCTCCGCTTTTCTCTCCCCGCGTCACGCAGGCGTCCCGCACTATTTCCCGGCCCCGTAAACGGCCTCGAGAATCTTCGCCGCCCCGCGCTCCATGACCTCTTCGGCCACGACGCGACCGAGCGCCTGGGCTTCGGCGCGAGGCGCTCGCTTCTCGGCGCGGATCATCACCGTGCCGTCCGGGTCGGCCACGAGGCCGGTCAGGGCCACGTCGCCGCCGTCGATGCGCCCGAAGGCCGCGATGGGCACCTGGCAGCCGCCCTCCAGGCGCGCCAGGAAGGCGCGCTCGGCGCTGACGGCGTCGCGGGTGTCGGGGTGGTCCAGAAAGGCGGTGAGGTCGCGGATGCGCTGGTCGTCGGCGCGGTATTCAATGCCAAGCGCGCCCTGGGCCACGGCGGGCAGGAAGTCCGGCGCGCAAAGGCGCACCATGCAGGGCGCGGTGAGACCCAGGCGGTTCAGGCCTGCGGCCGCCACCACGATGGCGTCGTACTGGCCGTCCATGAGCTTGCCCACGCGGGTGTCCAGGTTGCCGCGAAGCATCTGGATGTTCAGGTCCGGGCGAAGCGCCATGAGCTGCGACTGGCGGCGCAGGCTGGAGGTGCCGATGGTCGCGCCCTGGGGCAGCTCGGCGAGACTCTGGAAGGTCTTGGAGAGGAGCATGTCCGCGTGGTCCTCGCGCTCGGGGATGGCCCCCAGGGTCAGGCCCGCGAGACGCTCCACGGGGACGTCCTTCATGGAGTGGATGGCCAGGTCGGCGCGCTTGTCGGCCAGGGCGTCCTCGATCTCCTTCACGAACAGGCCCTTGCCGCCCACCTTGGCCAGGGGGACGTCCAGAATCTTGTCGCCCTGGGTCTTGAGGATGAGCAGGGAGACGGAAAGACCGGCGTGTCGGCCTTCCAGCAGGGCCTTGATGTGATTGGCCTGCCAGAGGGCCAGCTTGCTGCCGCGCGTGGCGATGGTGATGTTCATTTGCACGTGGAGCAGCTCCCGCCGGAACATCCGGCGCATCCGCCGCCACCGGCGCGCGGTGCGGGGATGGTGTTGCCCTGGTAGCCGCCGGGGTTGTGCCCGGCGCTGTGGCGGCAGGCGCTCATGAGCTTGTGCACCTTCTCGGAGGCGCACTTGGGGCAGGGAGGCGTGGCCCCGCCGAAGACGAGTTCCTCGAAATCCTCTCCGCAGCTTTCGCAGCGGAATTCGTAGATAGGCATGTCGGTCGCTCCTTGAGGCGCGCTGGTGTCGCATCCCTGAAAAACATGAACATGCTTTTCAGGGGTAATCATACTACTCTTGCCCTTTTCACTTCACAAGAAGCGGGCGTGCGGGAACGCCTCGCTAGGGCGTGGCGTCCAGGTAGGGCTTGAGCTCCACCACGGCCTCGAAAAGGTAATGGTCGGTCAGTTTGCACATCAGATGTCCGCAGGCGATGTGGATCTCCTGCACCAGGGCCGTGACCGTGCTCGGCACCAGGATGGCCAGGTCGCTGAACTGGACGACCTCGCCGTTCTTGCCGGTCATGGCGATGGTGGTCAGGCCCTTGTCGCGCGCGACGCGCATGGCTGCCACCACGTTGGGGCTGTTGCCGGAGGTGGTGATGCCCACCAGCACGTCGCCGGGCTGCCCGAGCGCCTGGACCTGTTTGGAAAACACCTGGTCGAAACCGTAATCGTTGCCGATGGCGGTCAGGATGGAGGTGTCCGTGGTCAGGGCGATGGCGGGAAGCGGCGGGCGCTCCAGCTGGAAGCGGTTGACGAACTCCGCAGCCAGATGCTGGGCGTCGGCGGCGGACCCGCCGTTGCCGCAGAAGAGGATCTTTCCGCCCTTGGCCAGGCACAGGGCCAGGGTGCGCCCCACGGTGACGACGGCCTGCGCGTTGTCCCTGAAGAAGCGTTCGCGCAGCTCCGTGCCCTCGCGGGCATAGTCGTGCACGAGTTCCAAGGCGTCGCTGGACATGGATGGTTCTCCTCGAAGATTGCCTTAAGCCGCCCGCATCGTCGAATCGGCTGCCCTGCATACCCAAAACGGCCTCCGAAGACAACGCCGCAAGATTCCAAAGGGTTGTAGTTGCCAGGAAACACGTTCCAGGGTATCTGAAGTGACCGCTTCCCTGCCCTGGCCGCCTCCGACGGACCCTCTGCGGACCCGCTTTCGAGTCCGCCCGGCCTGACAGGTGCGACGCGCGCGTACAAGTGCGGCATTTTTGAAAGTCCGCTCAGCGGAACGATGCAGTTTTTGCAATTTTGTCTTTTTTTTCCTGATTGGGTGCGTTATAGGGTTCCCGGCCACCCGAGCGTGGCTTGTGTTTCCTGGAGTGGCCTCTTGTCGGACAGTCCCGCAACCTCAACCACAGGAGCGGTCGGAATGAAAAAACTCCTCGTTGCCTTGCTTGTCGCGGCTTTCGCCTTCCCGGCGGCCGCCTTCGGCGCTGACACCATCAAAATCGGCTTCAACATCCCTCTCACCGGCGACATCCCGAAGGTGGGCGAGATGAGCAAGAACGCCGCAGAGATGCTCAAGGAGAAGGTCAACAAGGCCGGAGGGCTCGAAGTGGCCGGCAAGAAGTACATGCTGGACTTCGTTTACGTGGACAACGAGGCCAAGGCCGAATCCGCCGTGAACGCCGCGCTCAAGCTGATCGAGGGCGAGAAGGTCCTGGCCATGGTCGGCCCCCAGGGCTCCGGCCGCGCCATCCCCGGCGGCGAAGTCGCCAACAAGAACAAGACCGTCATGGTCTCCGGCTGGTCCACCAACCCCAAAACCACCCTCGACCGCCCCTACGTATTCCGCGCCTGCTTCCTGGACGACTTCCAGGGCCCCACCGCCGCCAAGTTCGCCTCCGGCGAGCTGAAGGCCAAGAAGGCCGCCGTCCTCTTCGCCGTCGACCAGGACTACAGCAAGGGCATCTCCGAGTTCTTCAAGAAGTCCTTCGAGGAAATCAACGGAGCCGGCTCCGTGGTGTCCTTCGAGACCTTCACCACCAAGGACGTGGACTTCTCCGCCCAGCTGACCAAGATCATCAAGGGCAAGCCCGACGTGCTCTTCGTCCCCCAGTACTACAACGAAGTGCCCCTGATCGTGAAGCAGGCCCGCGAGCTTGGCTTCAAGGGCCCCATCCTGGGTTCCGACTCCTGGGGCTCCGCTGAACTCATGACCCTGTGCGGCGACGACTGCAAGGGCCAGTACTTCGTGACCCACTACGCCGCCGCCGGCGCGAAGGGCGCCACCAAGGAGTTCATCGACGCCTTCAACGCCAAGTACAAGGAAACCCCCGACGACGTCGCCGCCCTGACCTGGGACGCCGCCGGTCTGGTGCTGGCCGCCGCCCAGAAGATGGGCGCTCCCTCCGGCGACCTCGCCAAGGACCGCGAAGCCCTGCGCACCGCCATGGCCTCCATCCGCGGCTTCGACGGCGTCACCGGCAAGATGGGCTTCGACGGCAAGACCGGCGACCCCATCAAGTGCGCCGTGATCGTCAAGATCAACGACAAGGGCGAATTCACCTTCCACGAATCCGTCTGCCCGTAACCGTAAAGAACACATGGGCGCGCGCGGTTCGCACGCGCGCGCCCCTTTCGCGCCGAGTGGTTTCTTCGCCTCACAATCAGTAGACTTGGGACAGGACATGCTCGACACCCTTCTTCAGCAGGCATTGAACGCGCTGCAGCTCGGGAGCTATTACTCCCTCATCGCCCTGGGCTATTGCCTGGTCTACGGCGTGCTGCTGCTCATCAACTTCGCCCACGGCGACATCTTCATGGTCGGCGCCTACATCGCCTTCTTTGCCGCCACCACCATCATGGGCCAGTACGGCATCTTCCCGCCCGGCATAAACAAGTGGGTGGTGCTCGCAGCCACGATACCCCTGACCATGGTGCTCACGGCATCGGTGGGGGTGTTCATCGAGCGGGTGGCCTACAAGCCGCTTAGGCTCAAAGGCGCGAACAGGCTGTATCTGGTCATCACGGCGCTCATGATGGGCATCGTGCTGGAGTACGGCAACCTGTCGCTCATGGGCACCAGCAGGCTCTCCTTCCCCACGCTCATGCCCAGGGTGCTCTTCGAGTTCGGCGGCGCGACCATCACCCTTACCAAGCTGGTGGCCATCGTGGCCAGCTTCATGGTGTTCGCCCTGCTGCAATGGATCGTCACCCGCACCAAGCTCGGCATGGCCATGCGCGCCGTGTCCTACGACAAGTTCGCCGTGCCCCTCATGGGCATCCCCCTGGATGTGGTGATCATCTTCACCTTCTCCCTGGGGTCGGGCATGGCAGGTCTGGCGGGGCTCCTCTACTCTATGAACTTTCCCGTGCTCGACCCCTTCATGGGCGCGCTGGTGGGCTGGAAAGCCTTCGTGGCGGCCGTCGTGGGCGGCATCGGCGACATCCGGGGAGCCTTCATCGGCGGCTTCATCATGGCCTTCCTGGAAGTGGCGGTGGTGGTCTCCAGCGACTTCATCCCCTTCATCAAGCCTGAAATGCGCGACCTGGTGAGCTTCTCCATCCTGCTCATCATCCTGACCATCAAACCCACGGGACTGTTCGGCAGGCCCCAAACCACCAAGATCTAATCATGCAGCGCGCAACTGTACCTGCGGCGCTCTGCGCCCTGCTTGTTCTGCTGGTCGGCCTGGCCCAGGTGGGCTTCATCAGCCAGTACCTGCTCACGGTGGCCATGAACGTGGGCATCTTCATCATCCTTTCCGCCAGCCTGAACCTGGTGAACGGCTACATGGGCGAGTTCAGCTGCGGCCACGCGGGCTTCATGGCCGTGGGCGCTTACGCCTCCTCCATCGCAGGCGTGTTCCTCTTCGTGCCGGACGCCGTGTTCGGCCAGCCCCTGCTGCCCATGTCGCTCACGCCGCTGGCCTTCCCCATCATCCTGGGCGTCGGCTTCGCGGCAGCGGCCCTGGCGGGCGTGGTTGTTGCCGTGCCCTCGTTCAAGACGCGCGGCGACTATCTGGCGGTCATCACCCTGGCGGCGGGCTACATCATCAAGAGCGCCATCCAGAACATCGACGCCGTTGGCGGCCCGCGCGGCTTTATGGGCATGGGCAAGCTGGTGGAGGGCATGGAGACCGTGGCCAAGCTGCCCTGGATGCTCCTGTGGATCTTCGCAAGCGTGGTGTTCACGGTTTGGCTCATCCGCCGTTTCGTGTACTCCACCTACGGCAAGGGCGTCATGGCCATCCACCAGGACGAGGTCGCCGCCGAGATCATGAGCGTGAACACCAACCGCATGAAGCTCATCGCCTTCATGCTGTCCTCAGGCCTCGCGGGGCTGGCGGGGGGGCTGTTCGCGTACATGGTCAGCTACATCGACCCCAAGATGTTCGGCATCGAGCTGTCCACGGCCTGCCTGCTCATGGTGTACCTGGGCGGCATGGGATCGCTCAGCGGCTCGGTGATGTCGGCCATCCTGTACTGGGTGCTGGTCGAGGCGCTCAAACCCACGCTGGACGTCATGCACCTGCCCCAGACCCTCAAGTGGGTGGTGATCCCCATGGGGCTCATCCTGCTGATGCAGTTTCGGCCCGAGGGGCTCATGGGCAACCGCGAGCTGTCGGACCTCTTCCCCAAACTCAAGCGCTTCTACAGGTTCAAATAGCCATGGCCCTGCTCGAAATAAAAGAACTCACCCAGCGTTTCGGCGGGCTGATCGCGGTCAACGACTTCGAGGTGAACCTCGAAGGCCGCGAACTCAACGCGCTCATCGGCCCCAACGGTGCAGGCAAGACCACGGTGTTCAACCTGGTCAGCGGCTTCTACCAGCCGACGTCGGGCTCCATCACCATAAACGGCGTGGACACCAAGGGCATGAAGCCCCATCAGGTCACCTCGCTTGGCGTGGCGCGCACCTTCCAGAACATCCGCCTCTGGAACGACATGACCGTGCTCGACAACATCCGGGTCAGCCAGCATGCGCGCCTGGGGTACTCGCTCATGGATTCGCTGCTGCGCACGCGCCGCTACGCCGACCGTGAGGCCAAGATCGAGCACACGGCCATGGAGCTGCTTGAGTTCATGGGCATGAAGGATCTGGCCAACGAGTACCCTCCCAACCTGTCCTACGGCGTGCAGCGCAAGGTGGAGATCGCCCGCGCGCTGTCCACCAAGCCCAAGCTCCTCCTGCTGGACGAGCCCGCTGCTGGTCTGCCCTCCACAGACGTGGTTGAGCTCATCAAGCTCATCGAGTGGATCCACAAGGAGTTCGACCTGGCCATCTGGATGATCGAACACCAGATGACCGTGGTCATGAGCCTGTGCAAGTGGATCAAGGTCATCGATTTCGGCGCAACCATCGCCGAGGGCACCCCCGAAGACATCCGCAACAATCCCACGGTCATAAAAGCCTATCTGGGAGACGAGGCCATCTGATGCTTTCCGTCAGCAATCTCAAGGTAAAATACGGCAACATCGAGGCCCTGCACGGCGTCAGCTTCACCGTGGCCAAGGGCGAGATCGTCACGCTCATCGGGGCCAACGGCGCGGGCAAGACCACCACCCTGCTCTCCATCGCGCGCCTGGGGCCGCCGGAAGGGCCCAAGGTGGTGGAAGGCGACATCACCTTCGAGGGACAGAGCCTGCTCACCGTGCCGCCGCACATCATCGTGGCCAACCTGCACATGGTGCTGGTGCCCGAAGGCAGGCACATCTTCGGCAACCTGAGCGTGATGGACAACCTCACCCTGGCCACCTACGCCCGCAAGGACACCGACCGACTGCCCAAGGACCTGGACTTCGTGTTCGAGCTGTTCCCGCGCCTCGCCGAGCGCCGCAAGCAGCGCGCCGAGTCGCTCTCGGGCGGCGAGCAGCAGATGCTGGCCGTCAGCCGCGCGCTGATGTCCGGCGCTGAATTCATCCTCCTGGATGAACCCAGCATGGGCCTTGCTCCGCTTCTGATGTACGACATGTTCCGCACGCTCAAGAAGCTCAACCAGCAGGGCATGACCATCCTCCTGGTGGAACAGAACGCGCGCCTCGCCCTGGATTTCGCCCATCGCGGCTACGTGCTGGACACCGGGCGCATCGTGGCGGAAGGCCCCTGCGACGAGCTGCGCGACAACCCTGAAGTGAAAAAGGCCTACCTGGGCGGCTAGCAGCCGCGTTTGTGAAAAACATGAACATGTTTTTCACAAACAAAATCAATGGTTCTCTTGGTTTGGGTTTGTACATCGTTTGAACGTATTGTGTGAGCGCCATGCAAGGGTGGCTTGGAGTGCCGACACCGAAAGCCTCCTGTTGCGCCCGGCCCGAACATTCGCCATTATGCCTTGACGGCCCGCGCGGACATGCGCCCGCGCGGGCTTTTTTCAACCCGCACCCTGGGCCGGACCAGCCCGATACGACATGACGAACCTGGAACCGCGCTCCCAAGCCACCGCAACATTCGCACCCATGGGGCGCGTCTCCGACGAGCGGTGCGTGAGCCTCATCGGCATCGCCGGTGCGGGCAAATCCACGCTGGGCCGGGCCTTGGCCCGCCGCCTGGGCTGGGCGCACCTGGACACCGACCGCCTCATCGAGGCCACCCTGGGTCAGCCCCTCCAGACCATCATGGACGAGCGCGGCCTCAAGGGCTTCCTGGCCGTGGAAGAAGCCGTGGTGGCCACACTCGGGGTCAAGCGCGCCGTGGTGTCCACGGGCGGCAGCGTGGTGTACAGCCGCGCGGCCATGGAACGCCTGAAGGCGCTTGGGCCGGTCATCCATCTGCACATCGAGCTGGACACCTTCCTGGACCGCGTGAAGGACGCCACCGGCCGGGCCTTCGTGCGCCCGGACGGCCATTCGCTGGCCGATGTCTACGCCGAGCGCGCCCCCCTCTACATGAAAGCCTGCGATTTCAGCGTCTGCACCGACGCGGCAGGGCTTGAGCAGTGCGTCAGCCACTGCGCCGACAAGCTGGCCGAGCTGCTGGCGAAAGACGAGTAGGCGGGATTGCTGGGCTCCGCCCAGACCCGGCGAGAAGACAAGAAGAGGCCTCCGGCGGGCAAAGAGGGCTCCGCCCGCTCTGCACACTCCCGTCAGGGGGATGATCCCCCTGGACCCTCAATTAGCTTCGCAAACTTACGCGGTGGTTGGGGCTGTCCCGTCCACGCCCTCAGCCGCCGCGATAACGACATTCCACCGCACTGGAATGCGAAGCCCATTAAAAGTTTTTGAAGGAGAGTCCAGAGAGGAAACTTTTTTCCAAAAAGTTTCCTCTCTGGCCGCCGGAGGCATTCTCTCCCTCTTCTCCCACGGCCCCCAAATGCGCTAGAGTCCCCCCTATGAACGCCTGTATCCTCGCCCTCATCCTCCTGGTATTTTCGCCCCTCCCTTCGATGGCCGCGCCGGACGCCTACGCTCCGGTGGTCAAGCGCCTGACGGCCACCATCAAGCGCGAAATGGCCGTGAACAAGGTCAAGGGCCTGTCCATCGCCCTGGTGGACGACCAGCGCGTGGTCTGGTCACGCGGCTTCGGCTACGCGGACGAGGCCGCGAAGGTTCCCGCCACGGTGGACACCGTGTACCGCGCGGGGTCCATCTCCAAGGTGCTCACGTCCATGCGGGCCATGCAGCTCAGCGAGGCGGGACGCCTGGACATCGACGCCGACGTGCGCCGCGTGCTGCCGGAGTTCTCGGTGCGCAGCCGCTTCCGGGATGAGCCCATCACGGCCCGCATGCTCATGACGCACCACTCCGGCCTGCCCACGGACGTGGTGGCCGGAATGTGGACAGAAACCCCGGACACCCTGGCCCAGTTCGTCCCGAAGATCGCGCGCGAGAGCCTGGCCAGCGCCCCGGCCACGGAGTTCCGCTATTCCAACGTGGCCTACAGCCTGCTTGGGCGCATGATCGAGACGCAGGACGGCAAGGAGTTCGCGCGTTCCATGCAGGACGGGCTCCTGGGGCCGCTTGGCATGAACGACTCCAGCTTCGTGATGAACGCAAGGCTCTGGCCGCGCTACGCCAAGGGTTACCAGGGCGACCACGAGGCTGACCGCCCCACCCTGCGCGACCAGCCCACCGGGGCGCTGTTCACCACGGTCACGGACATGAGCCGCTTCCTGAGCGCAGTGTTCGCGCAGGGGCGCGGCGTGGTGTCGCCGGGAACGCTCCGGGAGATGACCCGGGTGCAGTTCCCCGGCCTTCCGCTGGACTTCGGCCACGAGATGGGCCTGGGCTGGATGCTCTCGGGCGTCCATCTGAAAGGCGGTCAGCCCCTGGTCTGGCACGGGGGCGCAGCCATCCCGTTCCAGGCCTTCTGCGCCATGCTGCCCGGCGAGAAGCTGGGGGTGGTTATCCTTTCCAACACGCAGGAGGCCTCGCATTTCCTGTCCACACTTGGCATCGAGGCTCTGGACCTGGCCCTGGAGGCCAAGACCGGAATCAAGCCCACGCCTGTCCCGGCACCCGCCACGCCGCTGCCCGTGGCGGTGAAAGCGGACGAGCTGGCGAGGGTGGTCGGGGCCTATGCCACGTTCTCCTCGCTTCTGGGCAACGTCTGGCAGGACGCGGAAGGGCTCAAGATGTGGCTGTGGGACCGCACGGTTGAGTTGTCGCCCGTGCAGGGCGAGGCGGGACGGATGACCTTCCTGCCGCGCAAGGAGGCGCTCTTCGGGCTGGCCACGCGGGTGATGCCGGACTTGTCCCTGGAGTTCACCAGGGCTGCGGGACGCGACGTGCTGGTGCTGCGCGGCCACGCCATGCCCTACCCCTTCGAAAAGATGAACCCGCGCCCGATACCCCAGGCCTGGAAGGACCGGCTTGGCGTGTACGTCACGGACCAGCAGGGCCGGGGCATCAGCTACCGGTCCCTGGAACTTTTGGAGCAGGACGGCCTGCTTGTGGCCAGGATCGGCGTGTCCTCGGGCATGCCGGACGCGCCCACGGCCCTGTCGTCGTTCCCGCTGGCGCCGGTGTCGGATCAGGAGGCGGTGATCGGGGGCATCGGCACGGGCTCGGGCGGCGTGGTCCGGGCCGAAAACGGCGGCCTGTACCACTCGGGCTACGATTTCAGGCGCGTCGCCCGTTAGGACGCGCCAAAGTATTCCCGCACCGCCTCCATGAACCCCCGGACCGCCGGGGACACCCAGCGCTCCTCGTGGCGCACCAGCATCACCGGGGCCGAGAGCGGCCCGCCCGCCCAATCGAGCAATGCCAAGGCTCCTCGCGCCACTTCCTCGCGCACCGCGAAGGCCGGGACCACCGAGACCCCGAGCCCGGCCATCACGCAACGCTTGACCATCTCCACGCTGGAGCAGTCCACCACCGGGGCGGAGCGCACGTGCGCCTCCAGCAAGGCCTCCTCGATGAGCCTGCGCGCGCTCCAGACGTGGCGGGTCAGGAAAAGCGACGTGCCCTCCAGGTCGCCGGGACGCACCTGCGCCAGAGCCGCCAGGGGCGAGCCCGGCGGTGCGATGACCGCCAGCCGCTCGCGCCCGAGTATCTCCACGTGGAGGCCAGCTGCGGAAAACGGCTCGGAGAGCAGCAGGCCAAGGTCCGTGGAACCGTGGCGCAGGTCTCGGGCCAGGCCCAGGCGCGACGCGGTGCTGATGTGCAGGCGCGTCTCGGGGAAACGCTGCCGGAAGCGGGCCAGCACGTCCGGCATGCAGCGCACGCCCAGGCTCTCGGAGATGCGAACGGACAATTCGCCGCACTCGTCGCCGCCGCTGCCCAGCGCGCGCCGGGTCTCGGCCTCCATGTCCACCAGCCTGCGGGCGTGGCCCAGGAGCCTGCTGCCCTGCTCGGTGAGCAGGACGCGCCGCCCGATGCGGTCGAAAACAGGGAAGCCCAGGTCGTCCTCCAGGGACTTCACCTGGGCCGTCACCGTGGACGGAGCCAGATGAAGCGCCTCGGCGGCCTTACGGAAGGAGCAGTCGGCGGCCACGGCCAGGAAGGTCTTGAGCAGTCGCATTTCCAGCATGGTTCACGTTTTCCGAATCGAAGGTTCATGCATAATCGCTTGTCCATCGTGCTGCACGATTATAGAGATAGCATCAAGATGTGAGCATTTCCAGACAGCATTCGGATATTCCGAACCATGTTCATCGGCAACTCCGGAGGGGATCATGAACGAGGAACTTCGCGCCCTGAGCCTTGCCCGCAAGAAGGCCCACAAGCGGCTTCTGGACCTGAAATCGCCGGTGTACGCCGCGTTCCTGGACATGGAGCGCGCCGCCTACTCCGACGGACACCTGCCCAAGATGACCAAGGAGCTGATCGCCGTGGGCATCTCGGTGGTGATCGACTGCCGCTCCTGCATGCAGTGGCACATCGAGCAGGCTGCCGCCGCCGGGGCGGACTTCCGTCAGCTCCTGGAAGCTATCGAGGTGGGCATCGAGATGGGCGGCGGCCCGGCCACGGTGTCGGCGCGGTTCGCGCTGGAGGTGCTCGATTCGGTCTTCCCGCCTCATTCCGGCGATTGAGTTCAGTCGGGATTAGCAGTAGTGGAGCCCTTCCGACACACTTTCGCACTGGTCGCGAAGCCCACTAAAAGTTTTTGAGAGGAGGTCCCGGAGGAGAACTTTTTTCAAAAAGTTCTCCTCCGGGCCGCCGGAGGCACACCCCGATGAAGTTCACCAGCAAGCGCACCCTGTCGCGCCGCCTCGCCGCCCTGTACGTGAAGATGGCCCAGGCCTACTCCAAGGCCGCGCCCTCGGATTTCACCTGCGAAGGTTGCGCCCAAAACTGCTGCGTCAGCTACTTCCAGCACCACACCCACATCGAGTGGCACTACCTGTGGGAGGGGATGAACGCCCTGCCCGAGGACAAGCGCGCCGAGTATCTGGCGCGCGCCCAGGAGAACGTGGAGCGCACCCGCGAGGCCCTGGCGCGCGGCGAAGTCCCCAAGGTGATGTGCCCGGTGAACGACGACGGCAAGTGCGGCCTGTACGAACACCGCATGATGATCTGCCGCTTGTACGGCGTGCCCAACGTCGTGATTGGCCGTGCGGGGCTCCAGCAGTTCCCCGGCTGCCCCAGGTGCATGGAGCTGGTGCAAGGCCCGGAATACGGCCGGGTGGACCGCACCTCGCTCTACAAGGAGCTGGCCCAACTGGAGATGGAATTCCTGGGCAGCAGGCGCAACCAGGTGCCGCGCGTGGACCTGACACTCTCCGAGATGCTGGTGGCGGGGCCGCCCAGGCTATAACGCAGCCCATCGCGGCAAATCCTCAACAGGACAAATGAAGTACCCATCATGATCTGGGAAGGCGTATTCGCACTCGGCAAGATTCTCCTGGCGTTCGGCTGCATGCTGACAGGCATGCGTCTGAAGCTTGGCATCGGGGCCTCCATCTTCGCGGGCGGACTGGTGCTGGCGCTCCTGTTCGGCATGGGTCCGCTCACCTGGGTCGGCGTTGCGGCCAAAGCCAGCGTGGGCTGGCAGTGCGTGTCCCTGGCCCTGATCGTGGTGCTTATCCTCATGCTGTCGCACGTTCTGGAACGCACCGGGCAGTCGCTCAAGCTCATGGACGCCCTGGCGGGTTTTCTGCCCAGCCGCCGCCTGCGCCTGATCTTCTTTCCGGTGCTGATAGGGCTTCTGCCCATGCCCGGCGGCGCAGCCTTCTCCGCCCCAATGGTGCGCCAGACCGGCGAGCCCCTGGGCATCAGCCAGGACGAGATGGCCCTGGTGAACTACTGGTTCCGCCACGTGTGGGAGCTGTCCTGGCCGCTGTATCCGGGCATCATCATGACGGCGGGGCTTTTGAACCTGCCGCTGTCCACGGTGATTTTGAGCACGGGCCTGGGGTCGGTGGTGTTCTTCGGGCTTGGCTGGTGGTTCATCCTGCGCCCCATGGGGCCGAGGCTCGCGGCGCTCGACGCCCAGGCAGGCCTGGCAGGCCAAAACGGCGGTGCGGGAGAAGCCCCGAAACGCGACCTGCGCCTGGCGTTTCGCCTGGGCCTGCCGATGATCATCGCCATCGTGGGCTCGCTGGTGCTGGAGGCGGCTGTGTCGGCGATGTTTCCGGACGCCTCCTTCGAGCTCGGCATCATGGGGGCGCTGCTGGCGGCCATCGTGTGCGTGTTCGCGCAGAACAAGGCCGGGATGTCCTTTTTGTGGCAGAGCCTCATGCAGAAGGAGCTGCGCCAGACCCTGGTGATGGTGGCCGCGATCTTCGCCTTCAACGCGGTGATGGACGAGGCCGGGGTGGTGCGCGAACTGGTGAAGCTGGGCGGCGGCGCGGCCCTGTTGACGGCTGCGGTGTTCGTCCCGGCCCTGGTGGGCATGGTGGCGGGCGTGACCATGGCCTTCGTGGGCGCGGCCTTCCCGCTGATGCTGGGGCTTCTGGACCAGCTTGGCATGCAGCACCAGGCCATGGCCTGGGCCATGCTGGCGCTGGTGAGCGGCTTTGCCGGGGTGATGGCCTCGCCCCTGCACATCTGCCTGGTGATGACCTGCCAGTACTTCGGCGTGGACATGCCGCGCTTCTGGCGGCAGGTGATGCCGGCGTGCCTTGGTCTGCTGGTTTTCGGGGGCGGATGGTTTTTCGTACTCAGGTCGCTTTGATCGCGCGTTGACCTAAAGCCCTGATGGACGTAATACCACCCGCCATGAGGGTCGTATCCGAATGGAAAGGCTTCACCGCCAGACTGTTGTGCCTGGCGCTGGCCATGTTGCTTTCGCTCCCGTGGCAGTCCGAACCTGTCCAAGCCGCCTCCGCGAAAGGCGAGCATCAGAAGCAGGTATCTTCCAAGTCCTCGAAATCCAAGCAGACTGAAGACAATCCTGCTCCCCGGAAAGGAAAGAAGGGCAAAAAATCACGCGCAGGCAGGCAGGCTGCGGCCGCCGTTCCCATCGCGGCGCGCGACGATACCGGCCCCCTGCATCTGAACGTCAAGTCCGCCTTCCTGATGAACATGAACACCGGCAAGGTGTACTACGCCCACGACGCCGACGAACGCATCCCCCCCGCCTCAATCACCAAAGTGCTGACGTTGTATATCATCCGCGAAGCCCTGGCCCAGAAGCGCATCACCGAGAACACCCCCATCCCTGTAAGTGCCCTGGCCATCCGCACCGGCGGCTCCACCATGAGCCTCTACAAGGGCGAGAAGGTGCCGCTTTCCGAGATAATAAAGGGCATCAGCGTGGTTTCGGCCAACAACGCCTGCGTGGCCGTGGCCGAGTACATGGGCAAGGGCGATTCGCGCCGCTTCGTGGCGCAGATGAACGCCACGGCCAAAAGCCTGGGCATGAGCCGCAGCACCTTCAAGAATCCCAACGGGCTGCCCGCTACCGGCCAGTTCTCCACTGCGCGCGATATCGCCAAGCTCTCCGCCGCCTACCTCAAGCGGTTCCCGGAATCGCTGGCCATCCACTCCATGACCAACCACACCTATCACGGAGCCACGCACCGCAACGCCAACTCCCTGCTGGGCCGCTACGAAGGCGTGGACGGCCTGAAAACCGGCTTCGTGTGCGCCTCCGGCTACAACATCACGGCCACGGCCAAGCGCGGCAAGACCCGCCTGATCGCCGTGGTGCTGGGCTCGCGCAACCCCATCGTGCGCGAGGTGGAGACGGCCCGGCTCCTGGAGTACGGCTTCTCCCAGGCGGCAGCCGAACCGGAAAAGCCCGAAAAGCCTGCAAAGCCCGGCAAATCCTCCAAAGCTTCGAAAAAGCAGCCATGATGAGGCTTACGCCCCGAACTGCTCCACCCTGCGCCCTTGGCACGATCGTGCCGGGGCGCCATGCCGGTTGACCACTGGCTGAACTCCCTTTCCCAGGGAAGCCCCAAATCAATCGACGGGGACCTCGCCGCGCTTGGCGGCGCGTCCATCTGCTATCCCTTCCTTACTGATTCCGCAGTCGCCAGCCAGATCGAACTGCTGAGCGGCCATCTGGCACTGGTGAGCGAGACGTGCAGACGTCTGGCCATCGCCTATTCCCTGTACATGCGCCAGATGGACGCCATCCAGGACGCGTCCGTGCGCCTGATCTGCGCGGGCTCCTGCGACCGCCCCCCCGTGGGCTGCTGCAACGCCAACCACCACGTCATCCTGTCTCCCTCCGACGTGATGGTTTCGCGCCCTACGAACACCGCCATGCATCTGGCCCACGTCATCACCGGCCTGCAACGCAGCGAGCATGAGCACCGGGTGGACCAGGGGTCGGCGCTGACCCCAGGCTACTGCTCCTGTCTCTCCAGCTCCGGCTGCACCCTGAGCCTTTTCAAGTCTCCCCTCTGCGCGCACTACCTGTGCGGCTCCGTGCAGGAGTCGCTGCGCCGGGAACACGGCGCACCCGCCTCGGCCTTCATCGAGGCCATGCACGCCGTGGCATCCCGGACCATCACCTCGTCTCGCGATTTCACTGATCCTGGCATACTGGACGCCTGGGTCCTGCTTCTCATTCCGGAATAGTGCTTTCCCCGAAGTGCTGCCACGGACCTGTTTCAATGACGCACGCTGATTTAGTTGACTTTATATTTCTCGAATTGGTTTGACACTATCAACTAATCCGGGCATACACTCACTGTAAGAATTTTCCATTCCTCTCTTCAGTCTACTTACCTTGCATAATTCTAGTGAACAGCTGACCCATTGGGATCGGCTCGTTTTTCATTTCAGGAGAATCACAATGTTTGACAACACTCTTGAGAGCATCCACGCTCAAGAATGCGGCGAATTGATTTTTGCCGCCAGCGGTTTAAAGTACGATGACGATAAGGCATCGGATTTGTGGCAAAAGATCATGGACCACAAATGGATCCTGTCGGAAAGACTGTCGCGGGAGGTGGGCTTCCGGGCCGCCTGCCTCGACTACCTGGACAGTGTTGAAGCGGACACGGACGCACTTCACAACAGGCAGGCGGACCTGCTTGGCGAGATGGGGGCGCACTTCATCGAGAAGGACGCCTGGGAGACCCTCTCGGACACGCAGCCACCCAAGCAATTGGTCCACAAGCGGATCATCCTGCCCCTGCGGGAGGAGATACTCTCCCGAAAGCATGGCGTCATCCCTCCGAAGTCTTTGATCTTTTTCGGCCCCCCAGGCACGGGAAAAACCCACTTTGTCAAAGCCATGGCCGGGAAGCTGGGCTGGTGGTTCATCGAAATATTACCCAGCCTGCTTATGGCCGACGGTGTGGACAAAATCGGGGCCAATCTCCGAACCACCATGGAGAAAGTCCGGAAATTGGACGAAGTGGTGGTGTTCATCGACGAATTCGAGGAAATCGCCGCCAGCCGCGACGAGGCAAGCCGGATAGACCGGTCCATCACCAACGAATTTCTCAAGCAGGTCCCAATGCTGAAAAAGCCGGGCAGCAAGATCCTGCTTGTATGCGCGACAAACTACATCCGGCAGTTGGACGCAGCGCTGCTGCGCCCAGGTCGCTTCGACTGCATCATACCTGTGGGGACCCTGGACGAAGAGGGGAGACGCACCATCTTGCAGCATTACACCTCCAAGATACACGCCAGGGACATCGATATGGACCTGCTCGTCAGCCTGACCCAGAACTTCACTCCGGCGGACATAGAGCTGCTGTTTCAGATCATCGCCCAGCGCTCTTTCGAACAGGAATACGAGATCAGGCAAGAGTGCGTGGTCACCACGGACGCGATCATCTCTGAGATATCCAAATTCCGGCCTTCGCTGACCCCTGAAATGATTGAGGAGTTCAAGCAGGACGCGCTCAAGTATTCCCGAATTTGACAACCTGGGCCAACTCCTCCGGAAGTATGATATTGACATCTTCGTCACATTGAGCGATTTTCCGCCTCGATTTACGAAGTTCTGATTTCGTTAAATTCAGCGCGCGTTCCTCTAGGCGGAACGCCAGAGTTGAGCCCGGCACCAACTTTCAAAACAAGGATAGACCACCATGATCATCGGCATCCCCAAGGAAATCAAACCTCAGGAGAACCGGGTGGCCATGACCCCCGGCGGCGTCGCAACCCTCGTCCGCGCGGGTCACACCGTTCTGGTCGAAGACGGCGCGGGCGTCGGCTCCGGGCTGACCAACGACGAATACCTGGCCGCCGGAGCCCAGCTCGTCTCCGCCGACAAGGCCTGGGGCGCCAAGATGGTCATCAAGGTCAAGGAACCCATCGCCAGCGAATACCAGTACCTGCGCCCCGACCTCATCCTCTTCACCTACCTGCACCTGGCCGCCGCCGAGGAACTCACCCGCGCGCTTTTGGCCTCCAAGTGCACCGGCATCGCCTATGAGACCGTGCAGCTGCCCGACGGCAGCCTGCCCCTCCTGACCCCCATGTCCGAAGTGGCCGGCCGCATGGCCACCCAGGTGGGCGCGCACTACCTGGAGAAGTACCAGGGCGGACGCGGCGTGCTGCTGGGCGGCGTGCCCGGCGTGGCCCCCGGCAACGTGGTGGTGCTGGGCGGCGGCGTGGTGGGCACCAACGCGGCCAAGATGGCCCTGGGCCTGGGCGCGCGCGTGACCATCCTCGACGTCTCCCACAAGCGCCTCCAGTACCTGGACGACGTGTTCGGCGGCCGCCTGACCACCATCACCTCCACCGAGCCCAACATCCGCGAAGCCGTGGCCCAGGCCGACCTGCTGATCGGCGGCGTGCTGATCGTGGGCGCCAAGGCCCCCAACCTGGTCACCCGCGACATGCTGAAGACCATGAAGGAAGGCTCGGTGATCGTGGACGTGTCCGTGGACCAGGGCGGCTGCGTGGAGACCATCAAGCCCACCACCCACAAGGACCCCACCTACGTGATCGACGGCGTGGTGCACTACGGCGTGGCCAACATGCCCGGCGGCGTGCCCCGCACCTCCACCTTCGCGCTGACCAACCAGACCCTGCCCTACGCCATGAAGCTGGCCGCCAAGGGCCTGGACGCGCTGAAGGCCGACGCCAGCCTGATGCTCGGCCTGAACACCCACAACGGCCTCCTGACCTGCCAGGCCGTGGGCGACGCTTTCAACATGGCCTGCTCCGCCCCCTCGGACGTTTTTTAGTCCACCGGGCCTCAATCCGCCTCGCATCAAAGCCCCCGGCCCAGGCCGGGGGCTTTTTGTTTGCGCCGGGTCATGTGGGCGGCGCGCATGCGCCTCGGCGCAGCTGCGTACAGCCTCTCGGGGCACGCGGAGATGTCGAGATTCTTTACACGTGCAACAACACACCCCAATTGCCATAATACTCGCCATTTCAGGGAATTAAACCATGCACCTTGCATGTAATGCAAAAAACTCCGTTCACAATTCGAAAATTCTCACACAAACCAGCTCGGCTGAACACAGCCCATGCAAAGTACATGCATGCCATAACTGGACATTTTCAGACATGGTACAAAGAATGCTTTACCAACACACTGCTATTTTCGCGGAATCATCAATCAAGAATCACTCTGAAAGCATTTGGAACTCTTGTCCAGTTCACGCGGGGGCGCCACTCCCACAACCCGCCACGCTTTTGAATATCTCATTTCCAGTTCCTGATTCTGCTGTGCTCCGTTCGATGCCGATCTGCACCAGCACTCTGTCAGCGCATGAAGCTTCACGAAAACGAGCCGCCCAAAGTCACTCACGGGAGGAATTCATGAACCACAAAACTTAGGAAGACTTCCTGTTCCGGCTGTTGCCTTGCAGTGTGGTGGCCCCGAAAAATCCGTCAACCGAAGGAGTGAACGCGTCGTCCTCACCTGAAGGAGAACTTCATGAATCAATCTAAACTGTTGTTGGCAACGGCTGTTTTCATTTTCGTGGCGTTCTTTACCTACTTGTCACACGCGAACGTCGCAGTGAACTTCAACCAGGTTGATTTTTACCAAGACGGCTTGCTGTCTACCCCTAACTCCGAGTGGGGCGAATTCAACGTCACGTATGACCAGGGCAGTTCATTGCAATGGATCAACGTGGTGGCTGATCCTGGGACTCCAAACGCCCGCTGGATAGTGCAGAACAACCCGTTGCTGCCTTCCGGCATGACTGGCACCTCCCTATTCAACGGAACCAGCTATTTTGATCTAGGAATATCGCGCGGCACTGACATTCCTGCATTAAACTTTGGCTATATCGTCAGTTCGACGCCAGCATCAAGCATCCCCACAAGCTTTGATGTGACAGGGAGCGCCAGCGTAGGGTCATCTCAAAACATCATCAACAGTGGCGCGGCGGATGGCAACACAACTCTCGGCTCACCATCGAACGGCAATCTCAACTGGGGCGTTTCTTACCTCGGGGTTACGGCCCATTGGCAGATGAACATGCCGAACGTTGCCCAGAAAACGAATTACTGCGTCCCGGGTGCTGCTGCCAACAGTCTGCAATGGCTCAACAAATCCCTCAACCTGGGAATCACGCAAACTACCGTCGAGACAATGAACGATCTGGCAGGCAAGATGGGAACGACAACAACTGTAGGAACGTACGACACGAATTTCGTTGCCGGCAAACTGAATTACATTAGCAGCAACAAGCTTCCTCTGGAAGTCCACTTTGTTGGCGGCGGTGCCACCCTCAAGAAGGGGGATTACACCGACCCCACAAGCAAGACTGTTGCCAAGAACGACGGAGCCGTGACGTGGGACTGGATTCAGAAAGAGAAAATGAAAGGCCAGGACATTGAATTGTGGAGCAACGGCCACGTGGTGGTTATGGAGGGATTCATATCCTGGGACAACATCCACCTCATCGCGTATCGGGACGATCCATACCAGCATGGCGTCAACACAACTGCCGACGAGCTTGCAAGACTGGCGTCCCGCCACGTCTGGACATACTACATCAATGGGGACACGGATCTTGGCAACGGGAAAGCGAAGCTCCATCTGGCCGTAGCCGAATCCCCGGTCCCTGAACCGGGCACGATGCTTCTCGTGGGCATCGGCATTGCCGGGATCGGCTATTTGAGGAAGCGTAGAGCCAGACAGTGATGCCCGCGCAACGGCGGCATCACGGTCTGCCTGGCCGCGCCTTCTTCGAAATCCATCCGGGCGGTGCACCAGCCACACCGGATTGATCGCCCCCGGCCCGGGCCGGGGGCTCTTTTGCTGATGGCCTGTCCGGTGCAGGAGACGCCGGACTCGGCCCGCACGCCCAGTGATACGTTCCACACCTGCGCGCGCAGCATCGCACGCGACGCTACGGGAGCCAGCCTTGCTGACCACATCCATTTCGTCCTGATGCCTGCTCAGTTCCGATTCCTGCGTCGCGCCTCTGTCGATTCCCCCTGCTGGCTGGTATCGAGGTCTTTGGACTCGTCATCTTCATCGCATCAGAACCCTCTGTGTCAAAACAAGAGCAAGGCTCATTTCTTTGACGACTCCTGTCCTTTTCACTAGAGCCGCATCATGTGGGAAAAAGGAGACGACACCATCAACGGATCAGCGGCCCTTGCGCGGCTCCCGGCCTTTTTCGGCCTGGGCCTCTGCCTGGACGCCGTCCTGTTCCGTGCGGTGCGCCTGTTGCGCGGCCTCACCCGGCTTTGCTCGGACGCGCCGCGTCTTGTGGCTCCCGAACCTGCTCGCCCCTGGGGAATCGGGCTCTTGGTAACGCTTCGCCGCCTACCCCGGGCGGGCTGAAGAAACCTCTGGCAGGAGGACACGTATGTCACTGGAAAGGCGAGACTTTCTCAAACTGACCGCCGCTACCGCTGCGGTCACGGCCTTCGGAGGCCTGGGGCTGGACCTGACCACGGTCCATGCCGCCGCCGAACTGGCCAAGCTCAAGGGCAGCAAGCAGTCCACCTCGGTGTGCTGCTATTGCTCCGTGGGCTGCGGCCTGATCGTTTCCACCGCGCAGGACGCCAAAGCCCGCGCCGTGAACGTGGAAGGCGACCCGGACCATCCGATCAACGAGGGATCGCTGTGTCCCAAGGGAGCTTCCATCTGGCAGCTCACCGAGAACGACAAGCGCATCACCAAGGTGCTCTACCGCGCCCCCAACTCGGACAAGTGGCAGGAAAAGACCTACGACTGGGCGCTCAATGAGATCGCCAAGCGGGTCAAGAAGGAGCGCGACAAGTCCTTCACCGCCAAGAATGCCAAAGGCCAGGAAGTCAACCGCCTGGAGACCATCGCCTCGGTGGGCTCGGCAGCCATGGACAACGAAGAGTGCTGGATCTACCAGCAGATGCTTCGCGCCCTGGGCCTAACATACATCGAACATCAGGCCCGTATCTGACACAGCGCAACTGTAGCGGCTCTGGCAGAGTCGTTCGGACGCGGCGCGATGACCAATCACTGGATCGACATCAAGAACAGTGATGCAGTTTTAGTAATCGGCTCCAACCCTGCCGAAAACCACCCCATCTCCTTCAAGTGGATCATGCGGGCCAAGGACGCGGGCGGCAAGCTCATCTGCGTCGATCCCCGCTTCACCAAGACGGCCTCCAAGGCTGATCTGTACGCCTCCATCCGGTCGGGTTCCGACATCGGCTTCTTCGGCGGCTTCATCAACTACATCGTGGCCAACAACATGATGTTCAAGGACTACGTGGTGAACTACACCAACGCGTCCTTCCTGCTGACCGACAAGTTCGAGTTCAAAGACGGCATGTTCTCCGGCTTCGACGCCGCCAAGAAGGCTTACGACAAGTCCTCCTGGTCCTTCGCCAAGGACGAGAACGGGCTGGTCAAGAAAGACCCCACCCTCCAGGACCCCAGGTGCGTCTTCCAGATCATGAAGAAGCACTATGAGCGCTACACGCTGCAGAACGTCTCCAACATCACCGGCTGCTCCGTGGAGAAGCTGGAGGAAGTCTACAAGATGTTCGGCGCCACCGGCGCTCCCGACAAGACCGGCACCGTGCTCTACGCCATGGGCCAGACCCAGCACACCGTGGGCGTGCAGAACATCCGGGCCATGTCCATCGTGCAGCTGCTTTTGGGCAACATCGGCACCGCCGGCGGTGGCATCAACGCCCTTCGCGGCGAGGCCAACGTGCAGGGCTCCACGGACCAGGGCCTCCTGTTCCACATCCTGCCCGGCTACATGCCCACGTCCACGGCTTCCGTCACGGACCTCAAGGCCTACGTGGACAAGTTCACCCCCAAGACCAAGGACCCCAAGTCCGCCAACTGGTGGGGCAACAGGCCCAAGTACCTGGCCAGCTACCTGAAGGCCATCTACCCCAACCAGAAGCCTGAAGACTCCTACAAGTGGCTGCCCAAGTGCGAGGACGGCAAGGACTACTCCTGGCTGACCCTGTTTGACGACATGTACAAGGGACAGTTCAAGGGCTTCTTCGCCTGGGGACAGAACCCGGCGGCCTCCACCGCCAACTGCGACAAGGTCCGCAAGGCCATGGCCAAGCTGGACTGGATGGTCACGGTCAACATCTTCGACACCGAGACCGCGTCCTTCTGGAAGGGTCCCGGCATGGACCCCAAGAAGATCAAGACCGAGGTCTTCTTCCTGCCCTGCTGCGTGTCCATCGAGAAGGAAGGCTCCATCTCCAACTCGGGCCGCTGGATGCAGTGGCGCTACCCCGGCCCCAAGCCCCTGGGCGGCACCAAGCCTGACGGCGACCTGATCTACGAGCTGTTCGACAAGATCCAGAAGCTCTACAAGGCCGACAAGAAGGCCGTGTATCCCGATCCGATCGTGAACCTGAACTGGGAAATCGCCACCAACCACGTGTTCGACCCCCACAAGGTGGCCAAGCTCCTGAACGGCTGGTTCATGACCGACAAGACCATCGGCGACAAGACCTACAAGAAGGGCGACCCCGTCCCCGCCTTCGGCCTGCTCCAGGACGACGGCTCCACCTGCTCGGGCAACTGGATCTACTGCGGCTCCTACACGGACAAGAACATGTCCGCCCGCCGCGACAAGACCCAGACCCCCATGCAGGAGAAGATCGGCCTGTACCCCGGCTGGACCTGGGCCTGGCCCGTCAACCGCCGCATCCTGTACAACCGCGCCTCCGTGGACCCGCAGGGCAAGCCCTACCAGCCCACCAAGCCGGTCATCGAGTGGCAGGACGGCAAGTGGGTGGGCGACGTGCCCGACGGTCCCTGGGCTCCCATGGCCGACGAGAAGGCCGGAAAGAACCCCTTCATCATGACCACCGAGGGCTTCGCCCAGATCTTCGGCCCCGGACGCAACGACGGTCCGCTGCCCGAATACTACGAGCCCCTGGAGTGCCCGATCCCCGAGCATCCGTTCTCCAAGGTGCTGCACAACCCCACGGCGCTGATCTTCGAAGGCGCCACGGAGAAGAGGGCCGTGTGCGATCCGCGCTTCCCCTTCGTGTGCTCCACCTACCGCGTGACGGAACACTGGCAGACCGGCGTCATGACCCGCTGGACCCCCTGGCTGCTCGAATGCGAGCCCCAGATGTTCGTGGAGATGAGCCCCGAGCTTGCCAAGCTGCGCGGAATCAACGGCGGCGACAAGTGCTTCGTTGAATCGGTGCGCGGCTCCCTGTGGGCCATCGCCATCGTCACCGAACGCCTGAAGCCCATGCAGGTCATGGGGCAGACGGTGCACATGGTGGGCATCCCCTGGCACTTCGGTTGGGTGTTCCCCAAGGACGGCGGCGACTCCGCCAACCTGCTCACCCCCTCGGTCGGCGACCCGAACACGGGCATCCCGGAAACCAAGGCCTTCATGGTCAACGTCAAAAAGGCCTAGGGAGGTAAACACACATGCCCGGCAAGACCTTCTTCGTCGACCTCGCCCGGTGCACCGCATGCCGTGGTTGCCAGGTCGCGTGCAAACAATGGAAGCAGCTTCCCGCTGAACAGACCAAGAACACGGGTTCCCACCAGAACCCGCCCGACCTGTCCGCCATCACCCTCAAGGTGGTGCGCATGAAGGAAGTGGGGGGCCGCGACGACTTCAAGTGGCTCTTCCTGCCCGACCAGTGCCGCCACTGCGTGGACGCGCCCTGCAAGGACGCGGGCGACGGCATCGTCAAGGACGCCATCACCCAGGACAAGGAAACAGGCGCGATCATCTTCACCGAGAAGACCAAGGGCCTGCCCTTCGATACCATCAAAGGCGCCTGCCCCTACGACATCCCCAGGCTGGACGCCAAGACCAAGGTCATCAGCAAGTGCGACATGTGCAACGACCGCGTCCTCTCCGGTCAGTTGCCAGCCTGCGTGAAGACCTGCCCGACCGGGGCCATGAACTTCGGAGAGCGCGACGAGATGCTGGCCATGGCCAAGAAGCGTTTCGAAGAGCTCAAGAAGACCAACCCCAAGGCCGTGCTGGTGGATTATGACCAGGTGCGGGTGGTGTTCCTGACCGAACACGCGCCCAACCTGTACCACAAAACCCTCATGTCGGATGCTGGCGGGCCCAAGATGTATACCCGCCTCGCCGCCCTGGACAAACTGCTGGGACCCGTGCGCCAGGCGCGGGGCTAGCAAGAGAACGGCCACCCCCGGCCGCCTTGGAGGCGGCCGGGGGTTTTCGACCCCCCATCGAATGCAGGACGTTTCTCTTCCACATGACGGCGGGCCGGACACGCCGACCGATTCCGAGCGGGACTGGACCTCCCACCACAGGAACCGGTCGGGTCCGGTCCGCCGTTTCTGATTTTCTGCGGCAGCCATGCCAACCTGCTGCCGCCTGCTTTCTTTTCCCGGCGGCGGCAATTGAAAGTGGAAGCTCGCGCTATTCTGAGGTATGCTTCCGAATACAACACCTGTGAGGCCCCAATGAAAGCCGTAGCCTTCCTTCCTCTTCTCATTCTTCTGCTGTTCTCGTCACATGACGTTTTCGCCTCCGGCGCCACCACTTCGGCGGACATGAAGCCTTTGCCCGTGGGACAGACCTTCCCGGACGTCACCTTCGCCGGGCCGATCCTGGAAAAGGAAGCCAAGGAACTCGGCGCGGGAGCCGGGGGCAAGCCCTTCACGCTCCAGCAGACCAAGGCCCAGGCAGTCATCCTGGTGGTCTTCTCCATGTACTGCCCCTTCTGCCAGAAGGAGGCCCCGGAGCTGAACAAGATGCACACGCTCATCAAGTCCAAGGGGCTTTCCGGCAAGATCAGGCTGGTGGGGCTGGGCGCGGGCAACTCCCCCTTCGAGGTGAACGTGTTCCGCGAGAAGTTCTCCACCCCCTTCCCCCTGATCCCTGATCAGGACTTTGCGGCCTACAAGCTGCTGGGGCAGGTGGGGACGCCTTTCTACTACGTGCTCAAACGCCAGGGTGACGGCTTCGTCATCGTGGACACCCAGCTCGGCTGCGTCACCTCGGCCGAGGCCTTCCTGAACACCGCCCTGGAGAAGACCGGACTTTCCAAGGAGAAATAAGATGCCCGTGGGTTCCGCATCCGCCCTGCGTTTTTTGGCCGCGCTCACGCTTTGCCTGGGGCTGGCCGCGCTCCCGCACTGGGAGGCGCACGCCCAGGGCTTGCCCGCAAAAACTCCGGGAGCTCCCATCCCCACCGCCCTCATCTACCAGCCGGGACAGCTGAAGCCCGTGGACAGCCAACTAGCGGTCAAGGTCGGGGACAAGGCCCCCGACTTCGACCTTCCGGGCATTAACGGCAAGCGCGTGGCCCTGGCCGACTACCTGGGTAAGAAGAACGTGGTGCTCTCCTTCATCCCTGCGGCCTGGACCCCGGTCTGCTCCGGCCAGTGGCCCGGCTACAACTTCGCGCGCGAGGTGTTCGAATCCAGGGATGCGGTGCTCATCGGCATCAGCTGCGACAACATCCCTTCGCTCAACGCCTGGATTGTGGAGATGGGCGGGGTGTGGTTCCCGGTGGCCTCGGACTTCTGGCCACACGGCGGCCTGTCCAAAAAGTTCGGCGTGCTGCGCTCGGACGGCACGTCCGAGCGGGCCATCTTCATCATCGACAAGCAAGGCGTCATCCGGTTCATCGACGTGAGCGACATCAACCTGCGCCCCGACCTGGGCAAGGTGTCCCAAGCCCTGTCGAGTCTGAAATGAGCGCATGGCAGGACAGAACCACAAGGGACGGTTCCGGCTGCGGGCTTTTGCGCTTCCTGCTCCTGACGCTCCTGGCGGGCCTGACCGCGCTGCTGGCCGCCTGCGAGCCAACGCCCCCTCCGGCTCCCCAGACCGGACGACAGGGGGTCAGCGCCACGGAGATCCGCATCGGGGCCAGCCTGCCCCTCTCGGGACACGCAGCCTATCTGGGTCAGGAGACCCTGCGCGGGGCAGCCTCGTACCTGGCCCACGTCAACGCGCGCGGCGGCGTCCACGGGCGCACCATCTCGCTCATCACCCGCGACGACGGCTACGATCCACCCCGCTGCGTGGACAACACCCAGCGCCTGATCATCGAGGACCAGGTGTTCGCCCTGTCCTGCTACGTGGGCACGCCCACAACCACCAAGATCCTGCCCATGCTGGTGGAGGCCAGAATCCCGCTGGTGGGGGCCTTCACCGGAGCCTACGACCTGCGCGTGCCGTTCCAGCGCTACGTGATAAACGTCCGCCCCTCCTACTACCAGGAGACGGCCTCGGCCGTTGAGCACCTGGTGGAGGACCTGGGCCTGGAGCGCATCGGCGTGTTCTATCAGTACGACGCCTACGGCTTCGACGGCCTGAAAGGCGCGGAGCTGGCCCTTCGCGGCTACAGCATGGCCCCGGTGGCCAGAGGCTCCTACGCGCGCGGCACCATGGACGTGGAAGAGGGGCTTGCCAAGATTCTGGAGAGCAAGGCCCAGGCAGTGGTCATCATCGGCACATCCGCACCCTCGGCCAAGTTCATCCAATTGGCCATGGAGCGAAACCCTGAGCTGGTCTTCTACGCGGTGTCCTTCGTGGGCGCTGAGGAGATCGCCCGCATGCTCGGCCCCCGCGAGAAAGCCCGCGTGCTGGTCTCCCAGGTGATGCCCCCGCCGGACCTGCCGGAAACCCGCGCCCTTCTGTGGGGCGTACGCGAATACGAGGATCTGTTGCGCCAGTCCTTCCCCGGCCACGCGCCCACTGCGGTTGGCCTGGAAGGCTTCATCAACGCCAAGGTGCTGGTGGAGGGGCTTCGCCGGGCCGGGCCGGACCTGGACCGGGAACGCTTCATCGATTCCGTGGAGTCCATCAGGGATTACTCGCTGGGACTGGCCAACACCCTGGCCTACGCTCCGGGTGACCACCAGGGCCTGGAGCGTGTGTACTTCACCAAGCTGGAGGAAGGCCGCTTCGTGCTGGTCACGGACTGGTCCAAACCCTTCGCCAGCCGGAACTGCCCGTAGGGCTGCGACCATGATGCCGTTCCACGCCCGCGCCCGTTCCCGCGCGCAGCGCTCCGTCGGCGCGGGCCTTCTGACGCGCGCCCTCCGGCGGAGGCTGCCATGATGCTCACCCGTGTGCGCAAGCTGAGCCTGCGCAACAAGATATTCCTGGCTACCGTGGGCGTGGTGCTGCTCATAAGCGGAGTGATCGCCCTTCTGGCCAGGGGCATCCTGGTGAACAGCCTTTCGCGCGAGCTGGAACTTCGCGGCACGGCCATCGCACAGTCCATCGCCGAGCGCGGCGGCGGCTACATCCTGGACAAGGACCAGCCGGGACTGGTGGCGCTCATCTTCGACGCCGCGCAGCTTGGCGAACGCAAAGCCCTGGTGGCCTACATCTTCCTCACGGACAACGAGGGCCACCTGCTGGCCCACACGTTCATCCGCCCGTTCCCCAAAGAGCTTCTGGACACCCGCAACCCCAGCGACAGCCAGGAGTCCCTGTCGCGCCCGGTCAGCGTCGAGGGCTACGACGCGGTGGACATCTCCGTGCCCATCCAGGAGGGCATCTACACTCTTGGCCGGGTTCACGTCGGCCTCAAGCAGAGCCACATCGACACCCTCGTAGGCAAGCTGCGTCTGACATTCTTGGGCTTCATCTCCCTGGTGGTGGTCATCATCTTCCTGATAGCCCTGGGGCTTTCCGGCTATGTGGTCAACCCGCTCTCCAAGCTGACCAAGGCCGCCGAATCCATCAGCCGTGGCAGGCTCGACCAGCCCCTTGACCTGGGAGGCCCCCCCTGGAACCCCGTGGAATGCCCGGCCTACGGCGACACCGACCTGCCCTGCTGGCACCTGGACGAGCTCGGCCCCGACCGCGACCTGCCGCCGCGCACCTGCGACCCCTGCAAGTTCTACCGGAAACGAAGCGGCGACGAGGTGGTCCAGCTGGCCGACGCCTTCGCCAACATGGTCTGGTCCATCAAGCTCTACCGCCACCGCCTGCGCGAGTCCGAAGAGCGCTACCGCCCCCTTTTCGACGCCAACCCCGACCCCTTCCTGGTGCTGGACGTGTCCTCCAGGCGATTCCTGGACGCCAACCCGCGCGCCCAGGAGCTCTACGGCTATACCAAGCGCGAGTTCGGCTCCATGACCATCACCGACATCGAGCCCCCCGACAGCTACGTGGGGGTGCAGCGCTTCCTGCAGGACGGCGGGCCAGGAGACCACGTATTGTACGCCAAGGCAGGACACGTCACCCGCGGGGGCAAGGGCATCTTCGTGGACATCCACGCCACCATGGCACACTACCGGGGCAAGGACGTGGTCATCTTCTCGGCCACCGACGTGACCGGGCTTGTGGAAAAGGACGCCCAGCTCATACAGGCCAGCAAGATGAAGACCCTGGGCGAGATGAGCGCGGGCATGGCCCATGAGCTGAACCAGCCCCTGAACGCCATCAAGCTGGGCAGCGACTTCCTGAAACTGGCCGCCGAAAACAACCTGGACCTGCCCCGCGAACGCTTCCAGCAGGTGGCCTTCGAGATGAGCGCCCAGGTAGACCGCGCCGCAGGCATCATCTCCCATCTGCGCGAGTTCGGCCGCAAGTCCGAGCTCATCCCCGACGCCGTGGACATCAACACGCCCGTGCGGGGGGTATTCACCATCATCGGCAAGCAGCTGGCCCTTCAGAACATCACCGTGGAGCTCGACCTGGCCGAGAACCTGCCCCCGGTGCTCGCCCACTCGAACCGCCTGGAGCAGGTGCTTTTCAACCTTGTGGTCAATGCCCGTGATGCAATACTGTCCTCCCAGCGGGACGTGGCGGAAATCGGCATCCGGTCCTACATGGAAGACGGCTCAGTGGTCGTAAGCGTGTCGGACACGGGATGCGGCATTTCCCCCCAGGACATGCGCAAGATTTTCGAGCCCTTCTTCACCACCAAACGGGCCGGTGAGGGGATGGGGCTCGGCCTGGCCATATCCTACGGCATCATCAAGGATTACGGGGGGGAGATTCAGGTCGGCAGCGAGGTGGGCGAAGGCACCACCTTCAAGCTCCTGTTTCCGCCCTCTCAACGCGAGGCAACATGACACAGGTTCTGGTTATCGACGACGAAAGGCCCACGCTGGCCATGTTCGAGCTGCTCCTTCAGGCCATGGGCTACTCCCCGGTGTCCGCCGATTCAGGAGAACGCGGCCTGGAGATCTTCGAAAGCGGTGATTTTCCCATCGTGCTGACCGACATCAAGATGCCCGGCATCGACGGCATGGAGGTGCTCTCGCGCATCAAAGCCAGCCGCCCGGCCACCGAAGTCATCGTCATCACCGGACACGGCGACGTGGATCTGGCCCTGACCGCTCTCAACCTGAAGGCCGCCGACTTCATCGACAAGCCCATTTCCCAACCCGCGCTGGCAGGTGCGCTCAGCCGCGCCGACGAGCGCATCAACCGGCGCGAAAAGGCCCAGCCCGCCTCGGTGCTGCGTGAAACCGAGGGCGTGCGCGTGCTGGACATCGCGGGCAATCTTTCCACGGGCCTGGACGACGTGGCGCTGGAACTGGCCGCCACCATGCGCGGCGGACCGCTGCTGGTCACGGTGTCCGAATGCGCCTCCATCAACGGGGCAGGCATCGCAGGGCTCACGCGCATCATCCACGAACAGGCCACGCGCGGCGGAAAGACCGCCCTCGCCTGCAAACCCCAGAACTTCCGCCGCGTTTTCGAGGCCGCCGGGCTCACCGTGCTGGCCAGCCTGCACGCCAGCGAAGAGGACGGCCTGCGCGAGCTTCTCGGGTCGAAATCCTCCTGAACCCCTCAATGCGCTTGATAATTATTTTTTTTATTGACGCTCCTTTCAATTCCAGCTACCGCCGCCTTTAGTTGCGCTCGCGCTTGCAGGGCCTCGCTTTGGCGGGGGGGACAGGCCCCCAGGCGCGTGAGAACATCCTGAAATGCGTTTTTCTGGTTCCGGAGTGCGTGTTTCTGGTCGCGGACGCCTCTTTCGGGGCGAATGCGATGCCGTGATGGATGAAACGGCCAGGCAGGGTGCCGGGCCGATTGCGGTAACCTCTTGAAGGAGCATTTTTGAGTATGGTGACGAACATTTACGTCGGGAACCTGCCTTTCAGCGCCTCCGAAGACCAAGTGCGCCAGATGTTCGAGGCCTACGGACAAGTCAACTCCGTGAAGCTCATCAACGACCGTGAGACCGGCCGCCCCCGCGGCTTCGGCTTCGTGGAAATGGACGGCGGCGCCGCCGAGGCCATCCAGGCCCTGAACGGCGCCGACTGCGGCGGCCGCACCATGAAGGTGAACGAGGCACGCCCCCGCGAGCGCCGCGAGCGCTGGTAACAGGAGAAGCGCAACGCGCTTCGCTGTTCTGTTTGAACACATTGGAAACGGCCCACTCCTTCGGGAGGATGGGCCGTTTTTTCTTTTTTGCCGGGGGAGTGAGGCGTGAGGCTGAAACGTGAGGATAGGAGAATGGGGGGGTAGCCCAGGACGAGAGGGGGTGTTTGTTGGAAGATGGCCTCCGGCGGCCAAAGGGCTCCGCCCTCTGGACACCCTTACGGGTTCGTAGTGGTCGTGATTTTGAAGAGATGGCGCGGGGGTGGGGAAAAACGCGGCGCGCTCAGCACTCGTCGAGGGGGCGGAACGCCAGGGCGATGCGGGTCAGTTCGTCCTGCATGTCATGGTCGCGGTGGTTCCAGCGAAATTCCATTTCCTTGAGGTACAGCGGGAACTTCTCGGCCGAGACGCCTTGCAGGCGGCCCAGACGAGTTTTCAGAAAGGCCCAGAACCCGCCGTCCGCATCGAGCGGCATGTTCTCGTCCTTGGCGCGCAGCGCCTGGGTGATCCACTCCGGCCCGCCGCAGCACACCAGCCCCAGATACCCCCGCATGGGGCCGGTATAGACAACCGAGCCCACCCGCGAGGTCTTCAGGCGAAAATGCAGTTTGAAAAGCGTCAGGTCCGCCGCGTCCACATCCGGCACCAGGTCCACGAACACCCAGTTCTCATTCTCCATGATGCCGAAGACCGGCGGCCAGGAACCCGGCCTCCCAGGAGAAAGCGCCTTGCGGATCTGCCGGGCGTCGATGGCCTGGGCCAGGATGGCCAGGCGCAGGGCGTCCATGGCCTTGTAGACCGTGTTGTAGGCCACGCCCAAGGCTTGGGCTGCCTCCTTGACCGGGGTTTCCTCCGCGAACAGGGCCAGAAGGTCCAGCCACTTGGCGCAGGTCAGCCCGCCGATGCCCATGAACCGCCCGGTGAGCTCCTGGAAGGTGTAGCCGCACGCGCCGCAGCGCATCCGGCCCGACCCCAGCCGGTACACCTTCTCCGCCCGGCAACGCGGGCATCCGGCGGCCCCGATGTCGCGGCAGATGGCGGCCACCAGCTCGCGCGCCTCGGACTCCGACAGCCCGGAGTACCCTCCGGAGGCTGACGCGCCTCCTGCGTGCAACGCGCCGGACAGGCCGGTCTCCTGCGGTGTGGCTGGACGTTCGATCATGGCTTCATCCTCGCACACCACATAAACCGGCAGGCCCGGCGCATCAAGGGGATACCCGAAGCATCCCGGACGGTTTCGCGAGTCTTAAAACCCCCAGGCCGAGGCGGTAGGCCGGATGAAGCCCTTCTTCACTGCCAGGATGTCCAAGGCCAGCGACTCCAGATCATCCAGGGCCGGAAGGCTCGGGCGGTCGAATTCGCGGAAATCCGTGGTCTTGATGTAGCCCATGCAACTGGTGCAGGCGTCCACCCGGTAGCCTGGCTCCTCGTCGGCGGTGAAGAAGGGGAGCTTCTGGGCGTCTCGCTCCTGGCAGTAAACGCATTGCAGGCGGAAGGAGCGGTAGTCGGCCCGGCAGAAGGAGCAGGAGTTCACCCGCACGCCTTCCTTGGTCACCAGGGAGGAATGAAACGGCAGGCTGCCGCACAGCGGGCAGGTTCCCTGATCCCAGGTCCGGTTTTCCGGCAGCAGTTTGGAAATGGACTCGGCCAGGGCCATGATGCCCGGCGTCAGGCTGGACTGGGCCAGAAAGTTGAGCGTCCTGGGCGCGTTGGGGGTGCGCTTGGCGAACTCGGCGAAAAAGCCCGCGTCGTTTTTGATGAAGGCGTCGAAAGCGTCGCGCATCAGCTGGTCGCCCTGCTCCCGCACCAGCCCGGCGGCCTGGGCCATGGGGCCGCCCATGCCGGAGAGCGCCTCTGTCAGGCGTCCGTAAATGCCCGCCGCCTGCTCCCTGTCGCAGACGAAAGCTTCGCGCGCCAGCAGGGGCGCACCTTGCAACACCTGATCCACGGTGGCCAGCAGCTCTCGCGGAGCCTCCACGGCGGGAGCGTTCGCGCGGGCTTCGTTCTGCAGATTCATCACTATTTCCACCAGAGTGAGAAGCTGGGCCGGAATATGGGGCTTCTTGCGCAGATCGGCCATCTTGCGCAGCGCCCGCTTCTGTTCACTCTCCAGGGAATCGAACATGGTCACCTCGCCGGGTTATGAATCCAAGAACGTGTCGAACGACCGGGAAAAGAAATTCATGGCACAAGTCGGACGATCGAGTCCAGTCGCTCGGCCTTGCTGGCATTCTGACACAAAACACCAGCCGCCGCCAGGGCGGCCCAACTCTCAGGGTGATGAGGCCCCAGGCCTAGCGCCCGGCGAACTTCACGGCCACGCGCGCGCCCGCGTCCAGACCGGAGAGCACCTGCGTGCGCTGCAAGCCGCGCACCCCGAACACCGGCCGCACCTCGACCGCTGCGCCGCGCCCGTCGTCCACGTATACCCGGCGCTTGCCGCCCTGGGCCACCACGGCCTCGTTGGGCACCGAGAGCACCCCGGTCAGGTTCTCCACCTGCACGAAGCACTGCACGTTCATCTCTGGTCGCAGGAGCAGCCCGGCCTGCTCGCCCAGAAGGGCCACGGCCGGATAGTAGAGCACCTTGTCCACAGGTTCGGGCACGGGCGAGACGCGCTCCACCTTGGCCAGCATCACCTGCTGCTTCTGCGAGGGCATGAAGAACCGCACCGGCATGCCGGGACGCACCCCGGCGGCGTCGGCCTCGTTGATGTAGATCCAGAGTTCCAGGAGCCTGGGGTCGATGAGCGTCAGGATCTTCACCGTCTCCACCTCGGCCACAACCAGCTCCCCCTCCTGGGTGAGCACCTGGCCGACGATGGCGTCCATGGGGCTTTCCACGCGGGTCATGGACAGGAAGGCGTCCACCTGGGCCACGGCTGCCTGGGCCTCGTCCACGGCTTTGGCGGCGCGCTCCTGGTCGTGTTGGAACTCCTTCTCGATGCGCCCCAGGACCGCGCGGCCCTGAACGACAGACTGGGCGGAGGACTTGGCGTCGCGCTGGGCGAGGTCCAGGTCGGACTGGGGGATGTGGCTGGAGTCGCGCAGGGTCTGGCGACGGCGGTTAAGTCCCTGGGCGTATTCGTTCTTGCCCTGCTCCGCGCTCAGGGAGGCCCTGGCCTCTTCCAGGCGCCTGGGCCTCTGGGCCTCGATGCGGGCCAGTTCGTTGCGTGCGGCGTCCAGCCTGGCCTGGGCCTGCCTGCGCTGGGTCTGGAGTTCGCGGTCGTCCAGCTCGGCCAGCAGCTGCCCGGCCCGCACCACGTCCCCGGTGCGCACGTGCATCTTGAGGATCTGGCCCTTCAGGCGGCTGCCCACCCGGATGAAGGCCTTGTCCCTGGCCCGGATCACGCCCTGGGCCTCCACCACGCGCACCACGTCGCCCGGCCCGGCCTCGCCCCACTCCAGGACCTTGGGGCCGCGCGGGGCCTCCGCCTCGGAACCGCAGGACGCAGCCAGGACGAGCAGAAGAAACAGGAACGGTCGGTACGGGATGCGCGCGGATGTCGCGCACGTGAAGGACATGCTCTTCAGAAATGAAAACAATACATTCAAACAAGTATCCTCATAACAAGTATATGTTTATTATGAGGACGCCGCACGAGGCGTCAGGCCACGGTCCGGACAATCCGGCCCTTCTCGGACTGTTCGGCAGGAGTTCCCGCCGCCTGCTCCAGAACGGCGGAGACCACCGGCGCGGCAGCCGCAGCCCTGAAGCTGTCGGCCTGGGCCTTGGCGATATTCTCGTTCGCCCGATCGGCGATGTGCATGCGCGCATCCAGCGTCGTGCTGGTGACTTCTTCAACCTTCATGGTCCTCTCCGAGTCAAGTCGTGCGATAATTCCCCATCGGCACGGGCTTGGCAAGCCCCAGGGCGGCCTTGCCATGAAAGGCCGCACGCGCTAGAAAGGCTTCCCCCTGACAGGATGCCGAAGCGATCCTGCCGGGAGCATATCGGAGCATCTCAATGTTTGGCTTTCTGCGCACACTGAAAGAAAAAGACATCAATTCCACCAAGCTGGGAAAACTTCGCAATTACAGCCTGGCGCGCGGGGAGCGCACGCTGTCCTTCCGGGGCAGGCTCCTGGGCTTCTACCACGCCGAGGGCGACGCGCTGGAGGTCTCCGCGCAGGACAAGACCCTGCTGGAAACCATCGCGATTTTCAGGACCCGCACCCGCTACCTGATCTATTACCAGATCCACCACCACAACAACGAGCACCTCTCCGGCAGGCAGGTCCACATCCACGTCACCGAAGACCTGGACGGCGCGGCAGCCTTCATCGACGCCATGGTCTACCCCAACAAGCGCGCCTTCGCCGACGGCGTCATCGAGGACGCACGCTCCACGGACGCCCTGGTCAAGGAACGCTGAGCAGCCTTCGCCGATTGCCGGGGCAACCGCCCTGTTCCCACCAGCGGACATCTGAACACGCGCGCCTTGCGGAAGAAATTCCGGGAGGCGAGTCCTGACGCGGACTATTTCGCCGTCACGCGTCCTCGCAGGGCCGACCTGTCCAGCTTCTGCGGCGCGATGCCCGTGAGCTTGGTGACCTGCAACTCCCCCGTAGACGAGACAAAGGCGACTCTGCGGCCCTTATCGCCACCCACGTCCATGAAGCCCGGATGCAGGCGGCGTCTGCCCAGAGTCTCCAGCGCCGCCGCCACGTTCTTGCGGCCCACGCCGCTGTTCTCGTCCACCAGGCCGTTGGCTCCGCCCACCAGGCTTATCTCCAGGGTGGCCGGACGCACGCCCAGCTGCTCGAACCGATCCAGCACATGGGCGATGGCCGTGTCCACGAACGTGTACACCGTGAAGGTCCGCACGCTCTGCCAGTCGTCCTGGCAGGGCAGGAAGGCGTGGAAGAACGCCCCGATCCTTTTCGCGCGGGAATAGAACACGCCCCCCAGGCACGAGCCCAGGACCGTCAGCGCCAGCGTCGGCTCCAGATAGACCCCCCCCTCGGACACCTTGAGGTAAGCGTATTGGCATTCGGGGTGGCGGTGCCGGATATCCTTCATGGTTTCCGCTCCTTGAGGCGGAGGCCTGGGCTGACAACGCATGTTCGTAAAAATTACGAAAAAATATCATTTCACGCTGTTTGGCTTGTTAGCACCATCCCCGGCGAGGGACAACGCTCTTGACGCGCCCGTCCCCTTCGGGCCAACTGTCTTTATGAGCTTATCTGCGGCAAATGGAAACAAAACTTACAAGGATCATCCGCATCCGTCGAATTCCAATGCAGGCAACATAGCGGTCGTTCTGCCTGCATTGCTTTTCGCGCTGCTCGTGGCTTTCGCAGTTGGCGGCTGCGCGCCGCACGTCTCCCTGGTGCGGGTGGAGGCCCGGGCCGACCCGGAACTCTTCGAGCCCACCGAGTTCGCCATCCTGCCCGGCCAGAAGGACGAGGATACCACAAGCCACGCCTATGTGCTGCATTCGCGGGCCCTGGCCGCCGAGCTGGTCCGCCAGGGCTTCACCCAGGCCAAGACCAGGGACACGGCCCACGTCTACATGACGCTGCGCTTCGGGCTGGTGGGGGAGGAGGTTCCGCATCAGGGCATGGGCCTCGACCACCTGTTCGTGCTGGACATCGAGGCCGTGGACGCCATCGCCGCCCGCGCCGGACGCGCGACTCCCTCTCTCTGGAAGGTGACGGCCACGGCCCACGGCCACCTGGACCAGCGCGAAACCGTGTTCAAGTCGCTGCTGGCGGCCAGCGCGCCGTTTATCGGCAAACAAGGCGAGGCGGACCTGCGCGTGCACCGCGACCCCACCGCCGGGACCTACGAATTCATTCCCCGCTAGGACGGAGCGCCTTCCCTCTTCAGCCTGTTCCGGCGATGCTCATACAGTTGCGGACATGCATCACGGGACGAGATCCGCCTCGTGAAGAGCGCGCCCCTGCCTCGCCCGTACGCAGGCGCGGGTGTACGGCTTTGTATGTGTCCCGCATGAACGCGGCGGGTGCTGGCGAAGTCCAGACACTTGCGCTATGCTGTCTGGATGGACGCAGTGATAGAGGCCGTGGGCCTTCGCAAAAACTTCGGCGGGTTCATGGCCGTGGACGGGCTGGACATGCGCGTGACGCGCGGCCAGGCCTTCGGCCTGCTCGGCCCCAACGGGGCGGGCAAGACCTCCACCATCCGCATGTTGTACGGTTTCTCGCCCAAGACGGGCGGGGAGCTCACCGTTTTCGGCCTGGACGTGGCCACCCGCTGGCGCGAGATACGCGCGCGCATCGGGGTCTGCCAGCAGGACAACGCCCTGGACCCGGACCTCACCGTGGAGCAGAACCTCCTGGTGTTCGCCGGGTACTTCGCAATTCCCCGCGCCGAGGCCAGACGCCGCGCCGGGGAGCTGCTCTCCTTCTTCGCCCTGGAAGCCAAGGCCAAGGCAGGCGTGCGCGACCTCTCGGGCGGCATGGCCCGGCGTTTGATGCTTGCGCGCTCGCTGGTGAACAGGCCGGAGCTGCTCATCCTGGACGAGCCCACCACCGGACTTGATCCCCAGTCTCGCCATCTGCTCTGGGACCGCCTGCACGAGCTTCGCCAGGGCGGCCTGACCATCCTCATCACCACCCACTACATGGAAGAGGCGGCCACGCTCTGCGACGAGCTGCTCATCATGGACCACGGGCGCGGGCTTGTGCGCGGCACTCCCGCCGAGATGATCGCCTCCCACGCGGGGCGCGCGGTGCTGGAGATCATGGACCCCGGCCACGAGGCCAGGGACAGGGTCGCCGCGTCCGGGCATGATTTCGAGGACTTCGGGCGCAGGCTCCTGGTGTTCGCGGACACCTTCGACGAGCTGGAGGCCTTGCGCCAGTCGCTGCCGGAATCCCCATCAGTAACCCGACCCGCAAGCCTGGAAGACGTGTTTCTGCGCCTCACCGGCAGGGAGTTGCGCGAATGAGCTTTTTGTCGAATCTTTCCTGGCGGCTGTGGCGGGTGTGGATGCGAAACCTCATGGTCTACCGCCGCACCTGGCAGGTGAACTTCATCCCGCCCCTGGCGGAACCGGCCCTGTACATCCTGGCCTTTGGCGCGGGCCTGGGCTCCATGGTGGGCAGCCTCAAGGTCGGCGGGCAGGAGGTGGCCTACACCGCCTACATCGCGCCGGGTCTCATCGCGGCGTCGGTGATGTGGCAGTCCTTCTACGAGAACACCTTCGCCTCGTTCGTGCGCATGTATTACCAGAAGAGCTTCGACGCCATGCTGGCCACGCCGCTCTCGCTCGAGGACGTGATCACCGCCGAAATCCTCTGGGGAGCCACCAAGGCCGTGGTAGGGACGCTGCTCATGGGAGTGGTGATCTGGGCCTTCGGGCTGATCAGCATGCCCCAGGGGCTGTGGCTGGTGCCGCTGTCGATACTGGGAGGGCTGGCGTTCGGCAGCGTGGCCATGTGGCTGACGGGCATAACGCCCACCATCGACATGTTCAACCTGCCGATATTCCTGTTCGTTACGCCCATGTTCCTGTTCTCTGGGGCGTTCTTCCCGGTGGACGGGCTCCCGGCCTGGGCTTCGGGGCTGGCGCAGCTTCTGCCGCTGTACCACCTGACGCAGGCCTGCCGCGCCGTGAGCCTGGGGCAGGCGGGATGGTCCGTGGTGGGGAATGCGCTCTATCTGGCCGCGTTCACGGCGGTGTTCTATCCTATGGCCGTGCGGGCCATGCGGGTGCGGCTGATCAAGTAGATTCAGTCCATTCCAAGATGAATGAGGACAGCGCCTTCGATCGATTCGACCAAGTCCGGGGGGAGTTGACCAAGTTTGCGAATGAACCGTGACTGGTCCAGCGTTCTGATCTGGTCGGCCTTTGCCTTGGAGTCCTTGGGGAGCCCCCCTGCCCCTAAGGGAAGGAACACCTCGTAGGGCCAAACGTTATCAAGCTTCTGCGAGGTGACGGGAACCACCGTGGATGCGCCGGAACGACGGTTGGCGACATCGTTGGAGACGACCACGACCGGTCGCGTTTTCGCCAATTCCCGCCCGATGATGGGGTCCAGGGCGGCAAGCCAGATTTCGCCGCGCTTAATACTCCTCATCCCAACCTTCCAGGTCGGCGGCCTCGAACTCCTTGCACAGGGCCAAACCTTCCTCCCTGGTTGCTGCGTACCCCTCCTCAAGCTTTTTAAGGAGCAGTTCCTTCTTCAGCCGAAGTAGGCTCTCTTCGATCGCCTGGGCGATGAAGGAGCTTTTTTTGCGGGGGCCGACCACGGATTCCAGTTCTTGAAGCAGGTCGGCGGGAAGAGTTACGTTCACACGTGTCGTTGTCTGAGGCATGGTGCACCTCCCGGAGAGCCACACCCCCAATACTCCTCGCTGTGCGCATAGTCAATGCGCACAGCGAGGAGTTCGTTTGCTCACACTTGCCGCAAGGATTCAAAACCTGTGGTTACTTTTTCCGAGGGGGCGTTTTCTTTTCAATGCGACGAGATCGTGACGGATTCACATAAAGCATTTCAACCAAACTTTCTGCGATATCAACAACATCAGCAACAAGCCATTTATCTGGCTTAAACCCACGGTGCGTCACGGCACTCCCGGCGTCCAAAGCTCTTTTAATAATATCTTTTTGAATATCCGATATAAAGCCAGCTCGGGCAAACTCAGTGACATTCTCGTAAAAAGTCCCTTTGTCTTCTATTTTCTCAAGAATAATATGTTCAACCAGAGAGCGGACACCCATCACAGCGAGTCTAGGCGCATCATTTTGTAGACATATATAAACCTCATCAAGAATTTCCTTGATATTATCTATCCCAAAATTCAATGAGAACGAAATATCATCCATCCACCTGGGCTTTCTCCTTGACATTGACGGAGGATAATATGTAGTACTTATGATCTCCTGTCCAAATTCATCGCGATCCTCAGAAAAGGAGGACCTGTGACGCATTGAAATCTTGTCACACCCACAGCATTTAAGCACCTCATAACAATCCCAATATTCAAACGAACTATATTCATCAACCTCCTCTTTATCCAGAACCTCCTCCTTGTGCAGTAGGAAATGATTCCTCACGCCTCCACAATTATTGCAATGGGATTGTATGGGTTTATTCGCATTATCATTCATGCCAATCACCTTCGCTAACTATCTAAACACATCCGCAAACTAACCCATCACCCGCTTCTCGGTAAGTTCCACGATCTCGCGGGCTTCCGCCAGGGAGTTGTCGCGGTCGTAGGCCGCGCGGGCGGCGTCGTAGGCCTGGTCCCAGCGCCCCATCTGGTAGAGCACCCGCGCAAGCGACACATACGTCTTGGGGTGCGCGCCGAAGTTCTTGAGCGCCTCGCGCAGGAGCGTCTCGGCCTTGGGCAGCTCGCCGATCTGCTTGGCGGCCTCCACGGCCAGGGCGAAGGCCTGCGCGTCCTTGGGATTTATCTCCATGGCCTTTTCGGCGAAGCTCAAGACGTCCGGGTGCAGGCCCGCCTCGGCCAGCAGTTTGGCCGCGTTGGTATAGATATTGGGTTCGGCGGGGTTCTGCTCGCACACGGTGTTCAGGATGCGCCGGGCCGAGGGCAGGTTTTTCTCGCGCAGGCTCTCGCGGGCCTTGTCGAAGGCGTTGGCGATGCGCCCCAGCCGCTCCTGCACCTGGGTTTCCAGTTTTTTTCTTTCCTGCGCCTCCAGATGCATGGCCAGGGCGGACAGCGCCAGGGCGAACTTGGCCTCGGTGCCCCGTGCGTACTTGAACGGCCCTTTTATCTTGGCCTTGATGTCCTGCACCAGTTCCAGTTCCCGCAGCATGTCCATCATGAGGACCTCAAGCTCGAACTTGGCGCGCCCCATGATGGTGGTGCTCGAGGCATAGCCCTCGAAGGCGCTGGCCCCGGCCCGGAGCGCCTTTACTGCCATGAATCGCCGGGCGTAGCCTGTCGCTCGGGCGATATCCTCCTTGACGGATTTGGCGGTGCCCCCGCTCATAAAACGACTCCTGTATGACTTCGGACAGTAAGTTTCGCACAGTCTTTAACTCCGCCGCATCTCCAGGGCAAGCCGATCCAGGCCGCGCTTGTCATTTCCTCCGGGTTTTGCCACAACGGGCCAGGGGAAAGCCCCGTAATAAAACACATGAGCACCCCCGGCGCCCTCGACACGAAACTCCTCCTCCGCACGTATCTGCGTTGTTATTTCGTGGGTGCGGCCTTCAATACGCGCGGCTTCCAGACCATCGGGCTGGCCCTGGCCATGGAACCGGGGCTGACCGCCCTGTATCCTGACCCTGCCGCGCGCCGCCGCGCCTGGGCGCGCTACATAAAAATCTACAACACGCATCCCTTCTGGACGCCCTTCCTGGTGGGAGTGTTCCTGGCGCTCGAGTCGCGCATAGCGCGCAAACAGTTCCCGGACACCATGCTTGATCAGGTGAAGAGCACGGTGGTCTTCACGCTCTCTGCCGTGGGCGATTCCTTTTTCGGCGGAAGCCTGACGGTGTTCTGGGCGCTGGCCACGGCCTGCCTGCTGACGGCGGGGCAGACCTGGGCGGCCTTCGCCCTGGGGGCGCTGATGTTCGCGGCGCTGAACGCCTTCAAGCTGGGTACGTTCATCCTGGGCTACAAGCACGGCTTCGCGGCGCTCACGCGTATCCGTACCTGGGATCTGGTGAATTGGGGGCGCAGGCTCAAGGTGCTGAACGCGGCATTGCTGGTAATGCTGTGGACGCTGGCCTGGCCTGCAGGCATGTCCGCGACTGCCTGGACCATCGGAGCGGCGGGGGTAATCGGTCTGGCATACGCGGCGGGACGGCTCAGGCTCAACCGGGAAGCGCTGGTAGGGCTGGGCATTGCGGCAGGTTTGTTTTTTCTGTGGATTCGTGTATGATCAAACGCTTTTCACGGTGATACCCAATGCCCGACATACATTCCCCCCCCGCTCCGCCCGTCCGGGACGACAGCCCGGACTGCTGCGTCCGTCTGGTCTGCGTGATGAACGAACAGGGTCTGCACGCGCGCCCGGCGGCCAAGCTGGCCCAGACGGCCCTGCGCTTCACGTCCGACGTCTCCATCACCATGGGGACCCAGACCGTTGACGCGAAATCCATCCTGGACATCCTGACCCTGGCGGCAGGCAACGGGGCCAACCTCGAACTGCGCGCCCAGGGCTGCGACGCCCAGGAAGCACTGGACGCACTGGCCGACCTGTTCAAAAATCGTTTCCAGTAAGGCGACCATCATGGCACTCGCCACACTCTCCTGCATCCCGATCTCCGCTGGCATCGCCATCGGCAAGGCATATTTCATCAACCGCTCCAACTTCGGGCAGGTGCCGCGCCAGGCCCTGGCCGAGGATCTGGTGGAGGAGGAGGCCGCACGCCTCAAGGACGCCTTCGCCCACGCCAAGTCCGATCTTGCCGCCATCCGGGAGCGCGTGCCCGCTGAACTGAAGGACCACGCCCTGATCATCGACTCCCACCTGATGATCATGAGCGACCCCAAGCTGCAAGGCTCGGCGCTCAACCACCTCACGACCCTTCGCATCAACGCCGAATGGGCGCTGGAGAAGGCCGTGGCCGACCTGGAAGAGGCCTTCAACGCCCTGGACGACCCCTATTTCCGCGAGCGCGCCCAGGACGTGCGCCTCGTGGCCGACCGCGTGCGCGCCCAGCTCATGGGCCAGAAGGTGGACTTCAAGACCCTGGGCAGCCGCGCCGTGCTGCTGGCCCACGACCTGACCCCCGCCGACACCGTGGAGCTCCAGGTGGACAAGATCATGGGCTTCGCCACCGTGCAGGGCGGCAAGACCTCCCACGCGGGCATCCTGGCCAAGTCGCTGGGCATTCCCGCCGTGGTGGGCGCCGGAGGCATGGAAGAGGTGGTGCAGGACGGCAACCTGGTCATCGTGGACGGCCTGAAGGGGCTGGTGCTGGTGGAGCCCGACGAGGACGAGCTGGCCCGCTACGGCGACCTCAAGTACCAGTTCGAGTCCTACCGCGCGGGCATCATCAAGAACTGCCACCTGCCCGGCGAGACCATCGACGGCTACCGCATCAAGGTGAAGGCCAACATCGAGCTGTACGAAGAGGTGGCCCAGGTCATCGACAACGGCGGCGACGGCATCGGCCTGTTCCGCACCGAGTACACCTACCTGAACCGCACCGTGCTGCCCACCGAGGAAGAGCTCTTCGAGCACTACCGCGACCTGGCGGACATCCTCTCCCCCAGGCGCGTGATCCTTCGCACCCTGGACCTGGGCGCGGACAAGTTCATGGCGCATTTCGGACGCCTCGAGGAGCAGAACCCGGCCATGGGGCTTCGCGCCGTGCGCTTCTGCCTGCGCCACAAGGGCCTCTTCAAGACGCAGATACGGGCCATCCTGCGCGCATCCGTGGTGGGCAACATCTCCATCATGTTCCCCATGATCTCCGGCCTGAAAGAGCTTCAGCAGTCCATCAACCTGCTGCGCGAGTGCCAACAGGAGCTGCGCAAGGACGGGCTGGCCTACAACCCGGAGATGCCCGTGGGCATGATGGTGGAGCTGCCCTCCGCCGTGATGACCGCCGAGATCATGGCCAAGGAAGTGGACTTCTTCTCCATCGGCACCAACGACCTGATCCAGTATTCCCTGGGCATCGACCGCACCAACCGGCACGTGTCCTATCTGTATCAGCCGCTGCACCCGGCCGTGGTGCGCTCCATCAAGCACGTGGTGGACGCCGCGCACCAGGCAGGCATAGAGTGCAACCTCTGCGGCGAGATGGCCTCCGACCCGTTCTGCATCCCCATCCTCATGGGCATGCAGATAGACGCCGTGAGCCTGAACCCGCAGACCATCCCGGCCATCAAGCACATCATCCGCCAGACCACCATGGACGACTGCAAGAAGCTCCTGAAACAGGTGCTGGACAGCCCCACCGTGGCGCGGACCAACCAACTCGTACGCGAGACAATCTTCCAGAAATTCCCGGACCAGCTGTCGTTCTTCTATTCGCTGCTGGATTCCGAGGAGGGACCCTCTCAGTGAGTGCACACGCTGGCGACTCCATAAAGATCATCGCCGTCAACAGAAAAGCCCGCCATTACTACGAAATCCAGGACACAATGGAGGCGGGCATGGTGCTGACCGGCCCCGAGGTCAAAAGCCTGCGCGGCGGCAAGATCAACTTCAAGGACGGCTACGTGCGCTTTAGCGGCAACTTCGAGGCGTTCTTGTGCGGAGTGCATATCAGCCCGTACGAGAACGCGAGCAGCGACCAGGACCCGGACAGGGAACGCAAGCTGCTGCTGCACGAACACCAGATCCGCACCTGGAAAGCCAAGACCGAACAGAAAGGCCTGACCGTGGTGCCGATGAAGATTTATCTGAAGCGCGGCAAGATGAAGCTGGAGATCGGACTGGCCAAGGGCAAGAACGTCCATGACCGGAAAGATGCGTTGAAGGAGAGGGATTTGGATCGGGAGGCGAAGAGGGAGAAGGATAGGTATAAGTAGTACACCTGAACGACCGGACAGGGGTCTGCAATGCCTTTACAATTTACACCAAGCACACTGGCAGACGAGTTGACAGAACTCGTCGAGAAACTATCTGAATACAATTTTGAATCAGAAGACCTTGAATCATACTTGGGCGGCATAAAAGAGCCTGATGATTATGAGGAAACAATCGACGAGTCCTCTGTATTTTGCTTCACTCTTCCATACGCAGACACAACAATAGACATCAATACCGCGCAAATTAGAAATCTCGCAGAAGAGTTAAGCACTGCAAAACTTGAGGGCGGGCTAGAATGTCTCACTTCAAGGCGATTTTTCCTCAGGGTAGCCCTCATATTCGACGACCAAAATCCTCTTTGCGGGCACCTTTTTTATCACACACCAGAAGAATCCCTTTCTATAGAATTTACGGACAATGGGAACAAAATAACGTGCAAGATTGTTTCGGGAATCACTTTATTCAATATCATGGTCGCGAGGCACATGCACTATGACAAATACCTTCCGCCATCCCTAGCGGAAGAGTTCTTTGTCGAAGTATCCTTTTCAAATCCGATCGCTTTTTCGGATGCCCGGAAAATTGCCCATTCGTATCTTTTCGAATTATACTCAAGCTTAGACCTCACCCTTGAGCCAGACCCAAGGCCGGAATTTTTCCAAGTACCCGAATATGACGAACCGTTAGATATCAGCGAGATACGGATTAGGAGACCAATCCTTGGTAAAGGGATTTCCGAAGTCCAGTCGCTGTACATGAAAGCTGCATATGCGGACGACCCTGAAATACAACTATTATTCTATGTAAAGGTTATAGAATTCATTTCGCAAACCGTAATCCGCAAAGAAACAAACGAAAGAATATTACTAAAACTACATAGCCCCGACGCATTGCACCCGAACTCTATATTCGTGAAAAACCTTGAAGACGCATTTGACGAATTAAGATCACTAAGAAAGGACAAGGCTGCGATCCGGCAAACCCTACTTAATTGCTGCGATTTCTCTGAAATACTAAATCATCTACCTCCATTCCCAGCAAAAAAGATTGGAAAGTCGCGTGGCGACGAAGCCGTAAGCGTTCTCTCCAATATTATTGTTTCCACAAGAAATGACATAGCACACGCAAAGACGGGATACACTCCGACAGGTTTCGAGTGCCCAGCAAATGAGCTGGGTGGCCTCTGCAAAGTTTTAAAAATATGTGCCAGACAAGCCATCTACTGGTTCAAAGATCAAGGCGATAACTTGAGAATGGTATAGAACTCAAATGAGCAACATTCACCCTGAAGAGTCAAATACAGTTTAAAGCTCTCGACATCCGCCCCTCGCCAACAGAAAAGGCCGACAACGACGCTCCCGCGTCGCCGCCAGCCCTCACACCTGCCCGCGCAGCAATCCCTATGACTTCGGCTGTCCCGGCTTTACATCCTTGTCGTCGTGGTCCTTGCCGTCCAAATGTCCGAGTTTGTTCTTCTCCTTGTAGTCGTGCCACTCGTCATGGGTGATGCCGCCGTCGCCGTTGGCGTCGGCCTTCTTGAAGTCATCCGGCTTGGAGTTGGGGAAGAACGCGGCGAACTCGTCCGCCGTCACCTTCTTGTCCTTGTTGGCGTCCATGTCCCCGAAATGTCCGTTCAACTGCGCGTGCGACGCAACACCCACCAGAGTCAGCAGCAGAGCGATCACAAGAATCTTCATCATATCCCCCTCGGGCGGTCCTGGTATAGTAAGCCTTCCTATCAATCACACGTATTGTTGTCACACGCAACAAAGAATAATCCCGACCTCGTGAGTATAACTCACTTTTCAGCATTGCCGCCCATCCAGTCCGCCCAGGTTCCACAGACCCACGCAATGCACACACCTGCCCGCCAGCCGCCTCCGCGCTTGTCCAAACCCGCAAAGTGGCCTAATCCCATAAGCATACGGGCTTCACCCATCGCCACAGGAGGCCACATGTCCACTCGTTACGACGCCGTCGTCATCGGTTCCGGCGCTGCCGGGGGAACGGTCGCGCGGGCCCTCAAGGCCGAGGGCCGCACCGTGGCCATGATCGAGGGCGGCGACTTCGGCGGCACCTGCGCCCTGCGCGGCTGCGAGCCCAAGAAGGTGCTGGCCGAGACCGCCCACGCCGTGGCCCGCATTCGCGACATGCAGGCCCAGAACGGCGTGCAGGGGGCCGTGTCCATCCACTGGCCCACCCTGGCCGCCCTCAAGCAGCGCTATGTGGACAGCGTGCCGCCCCGCGCCGAGGCCTCCTATGAGATGTCCGGCATCGACCTCTACTACGGACGCGCGCGTTTCACCGGGCGCGACTCCGTACAGGTGGACGGCGAGACGCTGGAAGCCTCGCACATCATCATCGCCACGGGTTCGCGCCCGCGCGCCCTTAACTTTCCCGGCGCGGACCTCGTGTCCACCAGCGACGACTTCCTGAACCTGAAGGAGCTGCCCGCGCGCATCGCCTTCATCGGCGGCGGCTTCATCTCCATGGAGTTCTCCCACATCGCGGCCATCGCCGGGGCCAAGGCCACCGTGGCCGTGCGCGGGGAGCGCTGCCTCAAGCGCTTCGAGATCGATCTGGTCCGCCAGCTGTGCACGGCCACCTCGCAACTGGGGGTGGACGTGCTGTACAATGCGCCGCCCCACTCCATCGAGCGCACCGCAGGCGGCCTGCTCTTGCGCCTGGGCCCAGGCGGCGAACAGTCCGTACTGGCGGACCTCGTGGTCCACGGGGCGGGCCGCGTGCCCGACCTGGACGGCCTGGACCCCGCCGCAGCCGAGATCTCCACCCAGGGCGGCCAGCTGGTGCTGGACGAATACCTGAAGACCACCAACCAGCGCGTCTACGCAGCAGGCGACGCGGCAGGGCGCTACCAGCTGACGCCCACTGCGGTTATGGAGGGGCGCATCGTGGCCGCCAATATCCTGCGCGGCGACCACCGAAAGCCCGATTATTCCATCATACCCAGCGCGACGTTCACTCACCCCACACTGGCAGGAGTGGGCCTGACCGAGGAAGATGCCAAAGCCAAGGGGATCGCCTACGAGGTGAAGACCGCCATCGGGCTCACCTGGTCGGAGCTGACCCGCCTGGGCGAAAGCCACGGCGGCTACAAGGCCGTCCTGGAGCCCGCCAGCGGGAGGCTCCTGGGCCTGCACTACCTGGGCGAGGACGCCGAGGAGGTGGTCAACGTGGCGGCCCTGTGCATGCGCCAGGGCTTGACCGTTGCCCAAATCATGGACATGGTTTGGGCATACCCGTCCTTCGGGTACACCCTGCGCTACATGCTGGGGTAGGTTCCACGCACCACATGAAACCGGCACTCCCCCCCTCAGTCCTGCGCGCCCTGGAGGCGCTGTTTCCCGGCGACGCCCTGCTCGTCTCGCCGGAAGAGACAGCCGTTTTCGGCGCGGACGCCAGCCGCAAACACGCAAGCCCCGCCGCCGTGGTGCGCCCGGAGAGCACCGAACAGGCCGCCGAGCTTCTGAAGCTCGCGCACCTGGAGCGCGTGCCCATTTATCCGCGCGGGCGCGGCACCAACGTGGTGGGCGGCTGCGTGCCGCTCGCGCCCGGCATCGTGGTCAGCACCTCGCGCCTGAATCGCATCCTGGACATCTCCACCGACGATTTCCTGTGCGTGTGTCAGCCCGGCGTAGCCACCGGGGACCTCCAGGACGCCTGCAAGGCCCAGGGGCTCCTCTACGCGCCGGACCCGGCCAGCGCGCGCTTCTCCAGTATCGGCGGCAACCTGGCCCAGAACGCCGGGGGCATGCGCGCCGTGAAGTACGGCACCACCCGCGACTGGGTGCTTGGCCTGACGGCGGTCCTGCCCGGCGGCAGCGTGCTGCGAACAGGCTCGCGCTGCCACAAGGACGTGGCGGGGCTCGACCTCACGCGCCTGCTGGTGGGCTCCGAGGGCACGCTTGCGCTCATCACCCAGGCCACGCTGAAGCTCATCCCCCTGCCCGAGGCCAGCGCCTCGCTCCTGGCGGTGTTCGCCTCCGAGGAAGCGGCCATCGGCGCGGCCAAGGCCGTGTTCGCCGCGGGAATCCTGCCCACGGCCCTGGAGTTTCTGCCCGCCGAGGTGCTGTTCGCCCTGGGCAAGCTCGGCCCCACGCCCTGGCCGGACGGCTCCAAGGCGGCGCTTCTGCTGGCCATCGACGGCTCCGAGGAGGCGGTCCGGGCGGATCTGTCCCGCCTGCTGCGCGCCGTGGAGCCCCTGCGCCCGGCATTTTTGCAGAAGGCGCGCACCCCGCAGGACGAGGAAGCCCTGTGGGAGCCACGCCGCCAGATCAACCAGGGGGCCTACCAGTACGGGCCGGACAAGCTCTCGGACGACATCGCCGTGCCACGCGGCTCCGTGGGGGAGGCCGTGCGCCGCATCCGGGAGATCGGGCGCGGGCTGTCCTTGACCATCCTGGCCTTCGGGCACCTGGGCGACGGCAACCTGCACGTGAACATCATGCACGACGCCTCGGACGCCGATCAGGCCCGCCGCGCCCTGGACGCCAAGCAGGCCGTGCTGGAGATGACCATCGCGCTTGGCGGGACCATCTCCGGCGAGCACGGCGTGGGGCTCACCAAGCTGGCCTGGCTTTCGCGCATGCGCGGCCCCGAGGCCGTGGCGGCCATGCAGGCCGTAAAGTTCGCGCTGGACCCGCACGGCATCATGAACCCCGGAAAGGCGTACTAGCGTTGCGCCCCAGGAAAACATGAACATGTTTTCATACTTCAATGGTTGGTTCTCCCTGACCAGCCGTGTAAACTGCCTTGACGATTTTCGAGGACGTTTCCCCTGATGGACCTTACGAACAAGCCGGGCGGCCTGCACTGCGACCACAGCCCGGACGGCCCCAAAGCCAAGCCCTCCCCCTGCATCCTGTGCGGCAAATGCCTGGAGGTCTGCCCGCTGTTCGCGGCCACGGGGCGCGAGGAGCTCTCGCCCAAGGCCAAGTTCTTCCTGGCCCAGCAGCTTACGTCCCTGGCCGGGCAGGCATCCCCCGAACTGGCGGAGAAGGCCGTGGTGGAGCTGGCCGGAAAGTGCCTCTCCTGCGGCAAGTGCGAGAAGGCCTGCCCCATGAAGCTCTGCGCGCCGGACCTGCTGTCGGGCCTGAAGGCCGCGCATCCGAACCTGGAATCGCGCCTGTGGCGCACTTGGGTGGAGAAGGCCGGGGTGCTCTGGCCGCTCATGGTCACCCTGACGCGCTTCGCGCCCCGCTTCGCCCGGAACTACGCGGCCATAAGCGGGCTAGCGGCCATGGACCAGCGCGCGCGGCTCGAACCCTGGCTCAGGCCCGTGCGCTTCGATGCTTGCGGGATGGGCCGCAAAGCCGTACTCTTCCCCGGCTGTGTCGGGTCCCACGTGCAGCCCCACTGGACCCGGACCGCCTCGGCCCTGCTGTCCGGCCTTGGGTTCACGGTGCTCCCGCAGCCCGACTTCGCCTGCTGCGGCTGCACGCTCGGCCACGCGGGCCTCATGGACGCCCAGCGCGGCATGCAGCTGCACAACATCCAGGCATGGCGCGAGGCCGGGCGCCCGGAGCTCATGAGCTTCTGCGCCACCTGCCGCTGCGGCCTGCGCGCCTACGCCGCGCGCGATCTGGGCTGGCAGCCCGGCGAGCAGGACCTCTGGCTTGCGGGGCTTGTTCCCTTTTCCACCCTGGCCTCGCGGGTGGAGTACGAATTTCTGCCCGTCGCGCCCGACAAAATCCACTACCATGCCCCCTGCCACGGCGCGGGCGGCGGCCAGGACCTGGATTTTCTGAAGACGGTGCTTGGCGACAGGCTGGTGGCCCGCACCAGAAAGAACCTGTGCTGCGGCTTCGGCGGATCGCTCAAGCTCTCCGCCCCGGAGTTATCTGACCAGGTGGCCCGAAGCTGCATGGAATTTTATGGACCGCGCCCCGGCGAGCAGATACTCACCGGATGCTCCGGTTGCGTCATACAGCTGCGCGCCAACGCGCCCCAAGGGGTCGGCGTAGGACACTGGCTGGAAATTATAGATACGGCGCAGGACACTACGCTGCGCTCGCCCGGCTGAGCCGGGCCTGGGGCCATCGCCCCACCCTCAAGGAGACACAATGTTCGAAAGCTTGCTGAAAATGATCGTGGGGTCCAAGAACGACCGCTACCTGAAGAGCCTCACCCCCACGGTGGACAAGATCAATTCGCTGGAGCCCCAGATTCAGGCCCTGGACGAAGGCCAGATGCAGTCGCGCGTGGCGGAGCTCATGCAGGAGGCCGCCAACGGCCGCGCCCTGAACGAGATGCTGCCCGAGGTCTTCGCCCTGGTGCGCGAGGCCGGAAAGCGCACCCTGGACATGCGCCACTTCGACGTCCAGATGATCGGCGGCATGGTGCTGCACCAGGGCAAGATCGCGGAAATGAAGACCGGCGAAGGCAAGACCCTGGTGGCCACCCTCCCCGCCGTGCTGAACGCGCTCTCGGGCAAGGGCGTGCACCTCATCACCGTGAACGACTACCTGGCCCGGCGCGACGCTGCCTGGATGAGCTCCATCTACAACTACCTGGGCCTGACCGTGGGCACCATCGTGCACGGCCTCACCGACGAGGAACGCCAGGTGGCCTACGGCGCGCACATCACCTACGGCACCAACAACGAGTTCGGCTTCGACTACCTGCGCGACAACATGAAGTTCTACAAGGAACATCTGGTCCAGCGCGAGCTGAACTTCGCCATCGTGGACGAGGTGGACTCCATCCTTATCGACGAGGCGCGCACGCCGCTCATCATCTCCGGCCCCGCCGAGGAGTCCACGGCCCAGTACTCCCGCGTGAGCGCGCTGATCCCCATGCTCAAGCGCGACGCGCACTTCACCCTGGACGAGAAGGCCCGCACGGTGCTGCTCACCGACGAGGGCGTGGCCCGCGTCGAGGAGATCTTCAAGATCGACAACCTGTACGACCAGGCCAACATCTCGCTCCAGCATCACGTGCTCCAGGGGCTTCGCGCGCACCACCTCTACGCCCGCGACGTGGACTACATCGTGAAGGACGGCCAGGTGGTCATCGTCGACGAGTTCACGGGCCGCCTGATGCCGGGACGGCGCTACTCCGACGGCCTGCACCAGTCCCTTGAGGCCAAGGAAGGCGTGAAGGTTGAGAGCGAGAACCAGACGCTCGCGTCCATCACCTTCCAGAACTACTTCCGCATGTACAACACCCTCTCGGGCATGACCGGCACCGCCGACACCGAGGCAGTGGAGTTCAGGCAGATCTACGGGCTGGAAGTGGCCGTCATCCCCACGCACCGCCCCATGGTGCGCATCGACCACCCGGACGTGATCTACAAGACCCAGGGCGAGAAGTTCGCGGCCATCACCCAGGACCTGAAGGAGCTGCACAAGAAGGGCCAGCCCGTCCTGGTGGGCACCATCTCCATCGAGAAGTCCGAGCTCTTGTCCGGCATGCTGAAAAAGGCCGGTGTCCCGCACGAGGTGCTGAACGCCAAACAGCACGAGCGCGAGGCCCAGATCGTGGCCGAGGCCGGACACAAGGGCCGCGTGACCATCGCCACCAACATGGCGGGCCGTGGCACGGACATCAAGCTGGGCGAGGGCGTCAAGGAGCTTGGCGGCCTGTTCATCCTGGGCACCGAGCGCCACGAGTCGCGCCGCATCGACAACCAGCTGCGCGGCCGCTCCGGCCGCCAGGGCGACCCCGGCATGTCTCGCTTCTACCTGGCCCTCGACGACGACCTCATGCGCCTGTTCGGCTCCGACCGCCTGACCTCCATCATGGAGCGCCTGGGCATGCAGGAGGGCGAGGCCATCGAGAACCGCATGGTCTCCAAGGCCATCGAGAACGCCCAGCGCCGCGTGGAAGGGCACAACTTCGAAATCCGCAAGCAGCTCCTGGACTTCGACAACGTCATGAACCAGCAGCGCGAAGTCATCTACTCGCGCCGCCGCCACTACATGGCCGCCGAGAATCCGCAGGACTCCTTCCTGGAGTTCGTGGACGACCTGCTGGACGACATCTACGATCCGCTGACCTTCTCCAAGCAGGGCCCGGACCAGGAGAACATCGACATCGCCAAGGCCCGCCTGGAGGACATCTTCAACCTGCGCTGGGACTTCGACGCGGGCGTGCCCACCAAGCAGGAGCTGCGCGACGCCATCGTGGGCCGCTTCGAGGGCCTGAAGGCCGCCGCGCCCGAGCACTACGCCGAGATCCTGCGCTACTTCCTGCTGGAAGCGCTGGACAAGCACTGGAAGGAACACCTGCTGAACATGGACCACCTGCGCGACGGCATCGGGCTTCGCGGCTACGGCCAGAAGGACCCCAAGCAGGAGTACAAGCGCGAGGGCTTCGAGCTGTTCCAGGGTTTGCTGGGCATGATCGCCGAGGCCACGGTGCGGTCGCTGTCGCGGCTCCAGATCAAGGCCGAAGTGCGGGAAGAGGAGTTCGTGCACAAGGAAAAGGCGTCCGACCTGAAGTTCCAGGGCGCGGACGACGGCACCGAAAAGAAGCCCCAGCCCACCAAGCGCTCCGCCCCCAAGGTGGGGAGGAACGATCCCTGCCCCTGCGGCAGCGGCAAGAAGCACAAGAAGTGCTGCGGCGCCAAGGGGTAGCGGCTACTGACGCGATATTGAAAGGGGGGCGAAAGCCCCCCTTTTTAGTTCATTCTCCATGTACATCCCGTCTCGAAATCACCCCTGCCCGCCGCCCCCGGCCTGGGCGATCAGCCCCCTCATGTCCGCCTTCTGGCCGAGCTTCACCACGAAGGCCCGCTGGTAGTCCAGGCGGTCCTGAAGCAGCGGCCCGCGCGTCTCCAGGGACGCGAACGGCCGCAGCTCCCCGTCGCCGTAGAGTTCCAGGTACCCCCGATTCAGGCCGTCGCAGGCCCCGCGCGCCGCGCATCCGCCGCAGGCTTCTGCGAACACCGTGAAGGCTTCGCCTCGCCGCCCGATCAGCCTCACGCCGTTCTCCAGCGTCTCTTCCAGGGGCACATACACGTGCGGCGGCCTCACGCCGTCCGGCGGCAGCTCCACGGCCTGGGCGCAGTAGGCCGGTTCGCGGTCCGGGTTGCAGGCCCGGTTTCGCCACTCGTAGGGGTCGAACTGCTGGCCCATCACGCCGACCACGTGCCTGCGCAGCTCCGGAAAGGCGCACAGCGGCGCGTAGCGGATGTTCACGGCCACGCCCGCACGCGTGAGTATCTCCACGGCCCGCGAGAGTCTGGGCTCGATGGCCCGGTAGGACTCCTGCACGCCTGCGGCCTTGGCCGAGCCGGACCAGGCGTGGTAGGCGTTGAACAGGATGAAGTTGTGCTGGAACACGCCGTGGTCGCTGCTGACGCGGGCGATGTCCTCAAGCATTGGGGTGTTGCCCCGAAACACCACGGAGTTGGCCCCGTACTGGATGCCCTCGCGGTCCAGATGGCTCATCACCCGGCGCAGGCGCTCGAAGCTTCCTCCGGTGAAGTCCTTGAACACGGCCTCGTCCACTGCGTGCAGGGAGAAGAGAAAATCCGACAATCCGGCATCCAGCAGGTCGTCCAGCAGATACTTGGCGCAACGCTTTCCGGGCTTGCCCAGAAGCTGCCCCAGGGTGATGACCCGCGAGGACAGGCCAAGCTCGTCGTGGGCGTAGCGGATGATCTCGGCCAGGTCCTCGTGCAGGGTGGGTTCGCCCCCGGTGACGTCGAAGCGCTTGAAACCCTGCTCCTTGAACAGGCGCAGGATCTCCTTGCAGTCCGCCGTGGCGCGCAGCCCGGCCTTGCGAAGCGGCGCGAACTGGTCTTCCGAGCCCTCAAAGAAGGAGTAGTAGCAGAAGCGGCAGGAGTGCACGCACTTGAGCCCCAGGTCCAGGACGCCGCTGCGGGCGGGCGCGCCGGGCTGGTGCAGGTAATGGTCTGGCGTTTCGGTTGCCACGCCGCCGTTTCCGGCTGGCTTTTCGGCCTGAGCCGCTTTTGAGGAATCGGGGCTGGTCACGCTCTGCCCTCCGTCTCGTCCAGGTGCGCCCGCGCCTTTAGCACCAGGGCCTTGGATTCGTTTATCAGGCGCTGCCAGTTCTGCGGCGCGTGGATGTGCACCTCGCGCCCCCCGGCGTGGTCGCGCTTGGCGAACAGCGCCTGCGACACGTGGGTGAAGCGCGCGCCGCCCATGGCGAAGCGCAGAAACAGGTCGTGGTCGTGCGCCAGGAGCGCTTCGTCGTAGAAGCCGTGACGCTCATGCAGCGCGCGGCGGTAGAGCTTGGCGTCCCCGCACAGGTACCAGTCCGCGAAGGAGCGGCGGAAGCTGTATTCCGGCAGATCGAAACGCCTGACCACCCGGAAGGCGTCGTCCACGATGAGCATGTCAGCAAAGGCGAAATCCGCCGGGGTGGCTTCGAGCGCCCGCGCGAGCGTTGAGATCATGTGCGGCATGCACCAGTCGTCCGAGGGCACGTAGGTGCAGGCCTCGCCCGCGCAGGCCGCGAATCCCGTGTTCAAGGCTGCAGCCAGCCCTCGGTTCTCCGGGTGGGTGATGACCGTGAGCGCGCGCCCAGCCGAGGGATAGCGCGGATGATGCACGCGCTTAAGCACGTCGGTGTCCGGTTCGTAGAAGCTGGCGAAGGAGACGCTGTCCGACTCCAGACGGCGCTGATAATCCGCCAGCACGGCCTGGGTGTCGTCGGTGGAGCCGTCGTTCACCACGATGATCTCCAGGTCCGTGTGATCCTGGAACCACAGGGAGTCCAGGCATGCCGCCAGATATTTTGCCTGGTTGAAGGTCGGCACCACAACCGATGCTTTCATGCGTCTCCGCCTGGGGTTCGGGTTCTGGTCGGGGCGCGGCAAAATCCGCCGCGTTCCCGGCATATTGCAAGAAGCACTCCCGCAAGGCAATCGGTTGCCTTCCGAGGGAGCCATGGGATAGGCTCGCGAAATGAAATCGCTGATCGTCTTCCAGGAGCTGGGCCTTCTGGCCATGAGCGCAGAGAGCCTGCCCGCCGTACAGGATGATCCGGAGAGCGCGCACCACGCCTACCATCATCACAACGCCCTGTGGGACTATTGCAGGCCCGATCTGGCGCGGCCCTTCGCCGGGGGCGCCGGGCCCGAGGTCTTTGCCACGCCGCCCGCCGGGACCACCCTGGATCAGGCCAAGGCGCGCACCCGCTTCCTGGTGTTCATCGGCGCGCGAAACACCCCGGAGCTGGACGCCGCGCTTGCGCGCAGCGAAGGGGTCTGCCTGGTGTTCGAGCCGGACCTCGACCGGCTGCGCGAATACCTCGACGGGGTCAAACCCTGGGAGCTGGCCAACCGGGGCGTGTTCTTCGTGGGCGGCGACCCGGATCAGCTCGCCGTGCCGCTCCTGTCCATGCTGCCCGAGGCCATGTGCAACCTTGGCTACCCGCTGTTCTTCGCAATCCCGGAGCTGGCCGCGGCCATGCCCGGCTACGTGCGCCGCGTGGAAGAGCTGATCGAGCTGTTCTACTACCGCAACGTCATCTACAGCCTGGACAGTCAGGACACCATCCGGGGCCTGCCGCTGCGCGCCATGACGCGCGACTACGTCTACGACCGCCTGAAGCACCTCTACGAGAACCTGACCCCCTGCCTGACCGGGGGCGTGCTCCAGGACCTTCTGGGCTCTTTGTCCGGGCACACGGCCATCCTGGCCGCTGCCGGGCCTGCCCTGGCCGACAGCCTGGGATTCATCCGCGCCAACCGCGACCGGGCCGTGCTCATCGCCGTGAACAGCGCGGTGAAGCCCCTGCTGCGCGCGGGCATCACCCCGGACTTCGTGGTGATAAACGACACCTCCACCGACTCCGAGCCCACCCTGGCGGGCCTGCCGCCGCTGCCGGGCACCCGGCTTGCGGCCCACTGCCTGTCCACGACAGGAAGCGCGGAAGCGGGCGGGCCGTGTTTTGGCCGCACGTACTTCTTCGGCAATTTCCCCGGCCAGCCCTTCCCCAAGCGGGCCTCGCTGCTGCTGCACGGGTCGGTGATCACCACAGCCTTCGCCCTGGCCGAGTACCTGGGCTGCGCCAGGGCGGTGCTGGCGGGCGTGCAGCTCTCCTCGCCCGATCCCCTGGCCATGAACTACGCGCGCGGCAGCCAGCATGAGGCCCACGCCTCGGGCGTCACGGAGCTTGCCCTCACCCGCCGCTGGCCCGAGCTGTATCCGGTCACGGCGGCGGACGGCAGCCCCATGTTCACCACGCTCAACTTCTTCGACGCCGCCCAGTGGTTCGCGGACCGCATCCGCCAGGCCGGGCTCACCGTGGTGAATCTATGCGCGGCGAGCATCCTCAAGGGACCGGGCATCGTCTTCGACCCCGACCCGGCGCTGCCCGAAGTCCCCGGACTGGCCGGGAAGCTCGCGGCCATCGGCACAAGCGACCTGACCGGCAGGCGCGACCGGGTGCTCGATTACATCCGCCAGGAGATGCTGCGCTGGAAGAACAAACAGCTCGACGCGCGCCAGGCTGGAGCGGACCTGAGAGCGGCGGACGCCTTCATCGCGGGCAGCGACAAGGACAACACGTCGTTCATGCTGCAGCGCTTCGGGGACTTCGACAACGCCCGCTTCCACGCGGCCTATTTCCAGGGCGCAGGCGACGGCGAGCGAATGGAAGCGGCCAGATATTTCCTGGAGGCCATGGACGCCATGTGCGCGGCGCTGCTGAAAATCCTGCGGGATCAGCACCAGAGAGCCAGCAAAGTCCAGCCGGGTTGAACCCGGTCCGCGTACGGCTCACGCTCCGGCCCGTGCGACCCGCGGCTCCGCCCCAGGCCCGGCACAGCCGGACAGGAGTCCAACCCCCTGTTCCGGCACGGCAATTGCTTTCCGCACCGGGCGTCATCCCACAAGCCAATGTTTCCCTCCGGAGTCGGCCATGCAGAGCTTCATTACGGCCCGAGCCACGCCAAGGCCCTTCAACCCCTTCGAGCAGGAGCTGCCCGGAAGCTTCGCCGTGTTCGGCACGGGCCAGCGCGGCAGGCGGTGCAGGCAGCGGCTCGAAGCCATGAACATCCGCGTGGAATGCTTCGTGGACAACAACCCCTGCCGCCAGGGGACCGTGATGGACGGCCTGCCGGTCATCTCGCCGGAGGCGCTCCGGGCGCACTCGCCGGACCTCCCCGTGCTGATTTGCAGCTTCGCCCGGCAGGAAATATTTGCACAGCTTACAGCCATGGGCTTTGACGACATCTACCAGGACGCGCTGGCCGAGCGCCCTCCCCTGCGCCTTCTGCGCGAACGCGCCGGGGACTTCGAGCAGGTGCTCGCCTCCCTGGCGGACGAAGAATCGCGGCGCGTCTACGCCGACGTCCTGCGTTTCCGCTTCTACGGCACGCCGTTTCCGGCATTGAGCCCCTACCCCATGTACGCCCATCCGCAGGTCAGGGCGCAGGCGGGTGATGCCATCGTCGACGGCGGCGCGGCATCCGGGGACACCCTGGCCCTGTTCCTGAAGGCTGCCGGGCCGCAGGGGAACATCCACTGCTTCGAACCCACGCCCGAATCCTTCGCGCACCTGCAAGCCTGCGCGGACGGCCTGGACTGCGCGGGCGTGCACCCGGTGCGGGCCGCCCTGTGGAACCAGGACGGGCAGGTGTCCTTCTTCGAGTCCTTCGCCATGTCGCACGGGAATCGGGTAGGCCAGGGGAGCGTGCAGGTGGAGGCCCTCACCCTGGACAGTTTCGTGAAGCGGGAGGGCATCGACAGGCTGGACCTCATCAAGCTGGACATCGAGGGCGCGGAACTGGCCGCGCTGCAAGGCGCGAGAGAGACCATCCGGCGCTTTCGCCCCAGGCTCCAGATCTGCCTGTACCACCAGTTCCAGGATCTGTGGGAGCTGCCGCTTTTCGTCAGGGAACTTGTGCCGGAGTACCGGCTGTACGTGGGGCATCACTCCCCGGACCACCTGGACACGGTGCTCTACTGCCGGGCGTGATCACTGCTCCTGCCGGGCCTGCGAGAAGTGCTCACGCAAGAGCGACATGAGCCGGGGCCTGCGCAGGTAGGGACGCAGCCACGCGGCCGAGAGCGCCGCCGACCCTTCGATCCAGCGGGGCGGCTTGCGGGGGGCCAGACGCAGCCCCGCACCGCCGAGCCAGGCCCGGACCACGTCCAGCAGGCCGATGCGGCGCAAAACGACCTTTGCCTCCTTGCCATCAGCGTCGCCCGGAACATCCAGACCCGGCAGCGAGGCCACGGCGCGGGCCTGGGCGTTGTCCGGCTCCAGCAGGAACAGGCGCAGGGACTCGCGCGAGGTCTCCTGCAAGGCCGTGAAGGTCTCCTCTCCCCAGCCGCCCCCGGCCAGGGTGCGGGCAAAGGCCAGGGCCGTCTCCTGGATCTCCCGCGCGAAGTCCACGCCAGGTGGTTCCGGCCCGAGCACCGGGCGCACGCCTCCCGAAGAGCGCTCAAACCCCAGCACCCGCCCGTGGTCGCCCCTGGTGAAGGCGCGCTCCATGAGCAGGGCGTTGCGGAACAGCACGCTCTCGATGGAGCCGGGCAGGGCCTGCGCCGCCCGCTCCATGAACAGGGCGTGGTGCGGTCCGGCCTCCATGCGCCCGAGCCTGGAGCTGGCCAGCCCGAAATACCAGCCCTCCACCCCGATGCCCCGCTCGGCCAGCACCATCTTGAGGGCGCGCTGGGTGGAGAGGGTCCAGCCCATGTCGGCCACGGCCAGGGCCGGACCTTCAAGCGCGCCTTCCTTGGCCAGATAGTCCAGCAGCATCTCCCCGGAGCGTGAGGCCTTTGCGGCCAGGAGTTTTCGCGACCCCGGGGTCTCCAGAAGATCCCACAGGGCAGAAAGGTCCTCGTCCCCCAGGGGCTTTTCGGAGAGCAGCGCGGGCATGCTGCGCCCGGACGCGCCCAGAAGCTCTTCAGGGGTGAGCGCGAGCCGGGCCAGCAGGTCCGCCGGGCGGCGCGACTGCCCCTCGGCGGCCAGCCAGTCCAGGTCTGTGCGCGAAAGGCCCGAGAGCAGCGGGGCGGTCCAGGCCGCCAGCGACCCCATGAGGTAGCGCGGCTCCGGCCCGCCGATCACCGGGCGCAGCACCTGGGCCAGGCGCGCCAGCACCTGGCCTTCGCGGGCCAGGAAATACAGCCGTTCCACGCCCCGGCGAGCGGCGTCGGTCATGGCCCAGGCCGTGAACGCGGTCAGGGCCGGAGCGGCCACGGAAGCGGCCAGGGAGCGCACCTGGGCCAGGGGCTCTGACGGTTCGCCGCCAAGGCGGGCCAGCCGGGAGGCAGCCACCACGCGCGAGGCTTCGGGAGCGCAGGCCCGCTGCTGGCTGAGCAGGCGCTCCTCGTGTCCGGTGAAGCGCACGTCGGCGATGGGATCAACATGGATGCCCAGCGATTTTGGGACTTTGGCGTCAAGAACAGGGTCGGACCCCACGTGCCTGAGCTGTGCGGCGTCCAAGGACTCTGCGGCCAGCATGTGCAGATACAGCGACCCGGTGCCCTTGCGCTTGCCGAGCTCCCCGGCGGCGTACACCTCGCCCGCGAAGCCGTGGCTCTCCAGGAGCCTCCTGAGGGACGGACCGGGCAGGATGGAATCCGTCAGGTAGACCACGCGCTCGCCCCGGCGGATGTGGCCCCGCACCCGCTCCAGCACCCTGGGCACGGGGCGCGCTCCGGCCAGGGCCATTTCAAGCTCGGTGGCGAAAAGGGTCTCGGGGTCCAGGTCCCAGGGATTGTGGCGGGGGAAGCGTTCGTAGACCCGGCCAAGGCTCGCGGCCTCCAGGCCGGGGCCGTCGCGGGCCTCCTCCTCGGCGCGCAGGCGCATGCGCACGAACTCGTGCTGGTCCTCGCGCCCGGCAGGGCCGCAGCCGGGCCTGCCGGAAGTCCCCGGCAGCACCCGCGCGGCCAGGGCGAACAGCTGGTCCAGGGGGCGGGCGTGCAGACGCACCAGGCAGGCATCGAACACGGCGAAGGAATACACCAGAGGGGCCATGGTTCGTGCTACCAAACTCGCGGGCCGACGGCAACGGGGCGGATGATCCTGTACGGTCAGGCCTTCCTGCCCTGCATGACCTTCTCGAGCGTCCTGTCCAGGGCCTCCACCTCCACGGGCTTGGAGAGATAACCGTCCAGCCCGGCTTCGAGGAACCTCTCCCTGTCGCCCGCCATGGCGTGGGCGGTGTGCGCAATGATGTGGATGTGCGGGTCGAAGGACGAGCCGTCCGCCGAGCGGATCATCCTGGTCACGGCGACGCCGTCCATGTCCGGCATCTGCATGTCCATGAAGACGCAGTCGAAGCGGTCCCTGGACAGAAGCTCCAGGGCGGCTCCCCCGCTTTCCGCCGTGACCACCTCATGCCCGCGTTTGGTCAGGAGGCGGGCCATGGTCATCCTGTTGATGGCCTCGTCTTCCACCAGCAGGATCTTCAGGGCGCGACGCTGCCCGGACGGAGCCGAAGGCACCGGCTCCGGGGACGAAAGCCACGGCCCGGACTGCTGCGGCGCCACGCCCACCAGGATGTCGAAGCGGATGGTTACCCCGCGTCCGAATTCACTCTCAATGGTAACCGTCCCGCCCATGAGCTCCACCAGCCGTTTGACGATGGACAGCCCGAGCCCGGTGCCCTGGTGCCTGCGCGTGAGGCTGCCGTCGATCTGCGCGAAGGGCTGGAACAGGCCGGAGAGACGGTCGGCGGGAATGCCGATGCCCGTGTCGGACACCGAGAACAGGAGCCTCAGCCTGCCCTGCTCCTCTCCGGCTGCCTTGATGCGGATGTCTACCCGGCCCTTTTCGGTGAACTTGATGGCGTTGCCCACCAGATTGAAGAGAACCTGCCTGAGCCGGGTGACGTCGGCCTGGACGACCTGCGGAACGCCGGGTTCGATGTCGAAGGCCAGGGACACGCCCTTGCGGTCGAACTGGTCCTTGAAGATGCTGGCCATGGAGTCGCACAGCTCCCTGAGCTCGAACCGGGACTCGAGGATGTCCAGCTTCCCGGCCTCCACCTTGGAGAGGTCCAGGATGTCGTTTATCAGGTTGAGCAGATTTTTCAGCGCCACCAGCCCGGCTTCCACGAATTCCGTCTGCTCGTCGTCCAGGCGTGTGGACTGGAGCAGTTGCAGCACCCCGAGGATGCCGTTCATGGGGGTCCTCAGCTCGTGGCTCATGTTGGCCAGGAATTGCGACTTGGCCCTGTTGGCGGCGTCCGCCTGCTCCTTGGCTGTCTTGAGCTCGCTCACGTCCATGAGGCACTCGATGTAGCCCCAGACAGAGCCCTGGGAGTCGAGGATGGGCGATGAGTAGGCCATCATGGAATCCCAGGGTGGCTTGCCTTCCAGAGGCTCAAGCGGCACCGCCACGGGCCTGTGCCGGTTCGCCTCATCATTGAGCGGGCAATGGCCGCAGATGGTGCTCAGACCGTGGAACACCTCGTGGCATTTGCGCCCCAACACCTGCTCGCGCGAGAGGTTCACGGCATTGAGCATCTTGTCGCAAATGTCCACCACGTTGAAATCCTTGTCGATGACGTGGATGAAGCCGGGGATGGCCTCGAACATGGCACGCAGGCGCTCGTTCAGGTGGTTGAGTTCCGCCGTGCGGCTTTCCACGCGCAGCTCCAGGGTCCGGTTCTGCTCCGCGATGACCGCGTTGGTGGCCTCGAGCTGGTCGAAGGAGGTTTTGAGCTGCCCGGCCATGGCCTTGAACGCCAAAGCCAGACGCCTGAGTTCGCGGGTTTTGGGAATGGCAATGTCCTGGTCCCAGCGGCCCCTGGAAAGCCCCTGCGTGGCCTGGGCCAGACGCTCCACGGGTATGGTCAGCCTTGTGGCCATGAGCACGCCCGCTATCGCGGCCAGCAGAACGGCCAGCCCGATCATGGCCATGGTCTGGCGGGTGTTGGCGTCGATGCGGCCCAGGAAATCGCTCTGGGGCGCGACGGCCACCACCAGCCAGTCGATGCCGCGTCCGTCGTTGAAGGAGGAAACCTGGAGGAACTGCGGCTGGCCGCCCATGTCGAACTCCAGGGTCTGGTCCTCGCTGATCCCCGCGAGCCCGCCAGGCTGGGCCTCCAGGCTTCGGGTGGCGGCGGCGATCCTGGGCAGCCCGGACTGGGTGGCCTTGACGCGGGTGAATACGCCGTCTTGTTCCAACAGATATCCGGCGGGCGGCGTGGACGCGGCGGCCAGGAGGTCGCCGTTTCGCTCCAGCAGGAACACCTCGCCGGTGCGCCCCACGGTGATGCCCTGAAGGAAGCGGTGGAGGTTGGTCAGGGCGTAGTCCACGCCGAACACGCCCAGCAGCGCGCCCTTGGCGTCATACACCGGAAGGGAGGCGGTAAGCGTCAGGTCCTTCAGCACGAAATGCCGGTAGACTTCGCTCCAGACCGGCCCGCCCGCCTGCACGCCTGCCTTGTACCAGGGGCGGGCCCTGGGATCGAAATTCTTGAACGCGGCCCGGAACTCCAGCGGGACGCCCACGGGAGAGGCCGCGTGGTAGGTGGACGCGCCGCCGGTGTCGCGGCCCGCATGGATGAGCTCCACGTCGCCTGCGGGAGACCATCTGGCCCCGTTGAACTCTCCGTCGGGAGCCCCGAAGAACGAATAGGCGATCATGGGGTGCGTGGACACCACGCCGTAAAAATAGCGCTGCCGGTTGGCCGCGTCTTCCATGTCCAGCACGCCCGAAGCCAGAGCCTGGGCGTTGGCGGCATTAATCTCGTGGGGAATGGCCAGGAAGCGGGCCAGATTCTCCTCGACCCGCCTGAGCACCTCCTCCCGAAGTTGTTCGGCCACGTCGAATACGGCCAAGCGCCCGTTGTTCAGGGAAAACCAGCCGATAAGGCCGCAGCTGACCAGGATGAGCACCACGAAAGGCAGGGTCAGGGCCAGCCGGAGCGAAACGGTGCGGCCATCTCCACCGTGGGAGGAGGCTTGGAACGTCATGGGAGATATACCACGGGAGAAATCATGGCGCGGACGCCGGACGACAGGCATGCCTCCGCGCGTTTCCGAAGCTCTCGTGCTGCCGAATCATCATACTCGGCTGGAATAGTATCCATGGTTGAAACAAGTAGCCTGGAGAATTCCCTCTTGACAAGGGATTCAGAACCCTTCGGCCGATATATTTCGGGCGGCAAGGATTCGTTTTAGGCTCAGTAGCGCAGCCGCACCTCGGCCCTGTGGCCGGGCTGCCCCTGAAGCTGGGGCGGGCTGCGGAAATCTCCGGTGATGGGGAAGATGCGCTCCGGCGAGAATTTGGCCTGCGTGACCAGATACTCGCGCACCGCGTTCTGGCGCGCAAGCGCGAGGTCGGCCCAGTCGGCCTGGGTGGGTTGCGCGGGCGCGCTCTGGCCCGAAGCCTCGGGAACGGGCGACTGCGCCTGCGGGGCAGGCGGCTTTTTGGCCGGAGGCTTGTTCTTGCCTGGTTCTCCGGCCTGCCCGGCCTGAGCAGCCTGGGCGGCGGTTTTCGCCGCCTGTGACCTTGCGGCCAGGACAGCGCCCAGGGCCGACGCCTCGGCTGCAGGATCGACATAGGCCATGATCTCCAGGCTCAGGCGCGGGCGGGCCGTGATGGCCGAGGCCAGCGAGGACAGGGTCTTCTGCCCCTGTGCCGAGAGATCGGCCAGACCCGGCGCGAAGGCCACGGGGGCCGTCTGTCCCGAGCCCTGGACGTTGAGGAAGGCCAGGGGCGAGAACAGGATTCTGGCGAACGCCCCGGCCATGGCCGTGGAGATCACGTCGCTCAGGTCGGCCTTGGCCTGATCCATTGTGCCCTTGATGGGGATGTCCAGGTCGATGACTCCCCTGGCGTCGGAGAGGAGGCTCACGGCCAGGTCCAGGGGGACGTCCTTGCCGCCCGGAGGCGCGGTCTTGCGGCCCAGCTGGATGCCCACCACCACGATCTTGTTCCTGAGGTCGAGCTTCTTCCCGGCTGCCTTGTAATCCAGCGTGAGCCCGAGCCTGCCCCGCGTGAGGGGGAAGCCCGTAAGCTGCTGGCTCACCTGGGACAGCTCGCCCAGCTCCATGTTTTCAAGCGTGGCCTTGAGGTCCAGCATGGGCGCGTCCGACACCCAGCCTGCCTGCCCATCGGCCTTCAGCTTGCCGGAGTGGCCCACGGTCATGGCCACGGCCAGTCTGGCGGGCTGGCCGGAGTGCATGCCCGAGAGCGTCACGTCCACGTCGGAGAGGTGCGAATTGAGCGGAGGGTCGAAGCCCTGGGCCGTGAAGTCCAGCTTTCCGCCGCGTATGGCCAGCGTGTCCAGGGCGTAGGACAACGCCCCCTTGCCGGAAGTGTCCGGCGCGCTCGCCCCAGTTCCCCCAGTTTCCCCGGTTTCTGTTGAGCCAGCAGCGCCCGGCATAGCCGTGCTCCAGGGCGGCACGGGCCTGCCGCTCTTGTCCAAAGTCAGGCTCACATACGGCTGATCCAGGGTGAGGCTCGCGGCCTTCAGGGCCAGCGGGGAGAGCGTCGCCGAGGTCCCGGTGAGCGACAAACCAGCAAGCGAGGCCCACGGCGCGTCCTGGCCGGGGCGCGACAGCCTGAAGCCGACAAGCGAGGCGTCGCCCGTGAACGATCCGGCCAGTCCGTCCTTGCCGAGCGAGGCCTTCAGCTCCCCCGTGATTGCGCCCTGCCCGGACAGCCCGGACAGCAAGGCCCCGGCGTCTCCCGGCATCCCGGAGCCCAGACGGGCGAGCTCCGCCAGGGGCAGCTGCGAGGCGGCGATCCTGACGGCCAGCGACGGCCCCCCAGGGCGGACCTCCCCCGATACGTCGAAGGGGGCCTGCTTGTTCAGGCTGCCCTTGGCCGTAAGCGTCAACGGCTTGTCCTGGCCAGGGGTGAACTCCCCGAGCGCCAGGTCGTCCAGGTCCGCCAGGATCTGCGCGCCGGATACGGCGTCGCGGTACTCCAGGGCGAAGCCGGAGAGATGCGTCCTGCCTATGGTCGCGCTCCAGGGCGGGCCTGTGCCCGTGTCCTTGTCTGGCCGGGCCTGGCCCCCAAACGCCGCCAGGGCCGCGAACCCTCCCTTGTCTCCGCGCGAGAGGCTCGCCCCGCCGCCTGAGAGCGACACCTGCGCGACGCGCACCCGGTTGGCGGTAAAATCCGGCTCCACGCCGGACACCTGCACGGCTCCGGCAGCCAGGAGCGGCTCGGCCTGACCCTCGACCAGAGCCTTGAGGTTTCGCACCTCCAGATCGGCCTTCAGCCGGGGAAGCACACGCCCTTCCGAGTCGGACAGGGTGCCAGCGACCTTCCAGGAGGCCATCCCGGCAAGCCCCAGGCGCGGCAGCAGGCGCTTGAGCGTGGGCATGGGGCGCGACAGGTCCGCGTCCTCCATGGACCCAGCGACCGTCAGGTTCACCGGAGCATATGAGCCCTTGGCGTCCAGAGTCAGGCGCTTGAAGCGGTCGCCTCCGGTATCCAGCCGGAGCGAACCGAACGTGCCAGATTTCAGGTCGAGGTTTTGCAGGCGGGCCGTAAGGCCCTCCAGGGCCAGGGCCAGCTCCAGGCCCTCGTCCTTCAGGTGCGCCTGCCCGCCGCGAATGACGGCCTCTCCTACCTGCACGTCCGGGGCCACCCCGGTACGGACGGAGAGGCCTTCCTTTTCGCCGCTCATTTCCAGAAGAGAGAGCAGGTCGATGATCCCCGCCTCGTCGCGGGTCACGCGGACCTGGGGCGCGTCCAGCACCACGCGCTCCACGCGCACCGCGCCGGTTTCCATGTCCAGACCGGCACCCTGCACCTCCAGGGTCTCGAAGCCCGCCACGCGCTCGTCCCCGCCGCCCAGCCCCACGCCGGAGACCTTGGCGTTGCCCTCGACGCGGGGCAGCGCCCAAGCCTGCCCCCTGGCCGGAAAGCGCAGCCGGGTCCACACGCCCACCTCGCCAACGGTGAGGTCCAGGGGCCGCTTCAGGGCCAGCAGGTAGGGCGTGTAGTGCCTGAAGACCACGTCCTTCAGGCTCAGGCGGGCCTCGGCCTCGGGATTTTCCCCGGTCAGATCCGCCTTCACGGTGAGGGTCAGGTTCGATTCATTCAGCAGGCCGCCGCTGCTGAAGACCTCGTGCAGGCCGGGCTGCTCGCTGGTCAGGGCCTCGATGGAGAAGTGCAGGTCCTTGAGCTCCTGGCGGGTGCCGGTCAGGGCGTCGTCGAAGGACACCGATCCGCCCACGATGCGCACGTCGGTCAAGGAGAAACGCAGGCCCGGCGGGAGTAGCACGAAGGTGCGCGGCGGAGGGGAAACGTCTTCCGAACCCTGGACCTGAGGGTCGGGCGCTTTGGCCTGGGGCAGCAGGTCGGCGATGTCCAGACGGCCCGTGGAGTCGCGCGCGAGGCGCAGCCGGGGGTTGTCCAGCAGGAAGCGTTGCACCGTGAACCGTCCGCCCAGGAGCATGGACGGCCCGACGTTCACCTCCAGGCGGGCGAACCCGGCCAGCTCGCCGCCGTCGCGGTCCAGGACCGTCAGGTTCGTCGCGGCAATTTCCAGGGTGAAAGGGTTCACCCGCAGGGACTCCAGGCGGATCTCCCGGCCAAGCGCCGTGGAAGCTTCCCGCGCGAGATAGCGGCCCGCCACCTGCGGCGCAAGCACCGAGCCGACAAGCCACAGGAGCAGGACTCCGTGGAAGGCAGCCAACAGGGCTACGCCCAGCGCGCGCAGGGCAGAACGCATCGCGTGGTGCGCGGCCAGCCAGTCAGGCAGGCCCCCCGTGGCGCTTCCTGGAGGCCGTCCTGAAGCTTGCGTTTTCCGGCGCAGGCCGGACGTGGGCCTGTGCTTCGAGTCCGCCTTGTGCTTGCGATCACGCCTGGATTTCAAGGGCATGGCCGAGCCGTAACACAGCCCGGCCCCTGGCGGGAATACCCTTCGGCCCTGTCTTGCGTTTTCCCGCGAAACACGAATACTTGACGCATGAAGCATGCAGACATCGTCATCGCGGGTGCGGGCATCGTCGGCCTGACTCTGGCCCGCGAGCTGACCGGCAGGGGCGCGCGGGTCCTCATTCTGGACAAGGAGGACGCTCCGGGCAGGCACGCCTCGGGGCGAAATTCCGGAGTGCTGCACGCGGGCATCTACTACGCCCCCGGCAGCGCCAGGGCGGCCACCTGCCTGGAGGGCAACAGGCTCATGCGGGCCTACTGCCTGGAGCGGGGCCTGCCCATACTGGAATCCGGCAAGGTGATCGTGGCGCGCTCGCCCGCCGAGCTGCCCATCCTCCAGGCCCTTTTCGAACGCGCCCAAAGCGCCGGAGCCCTGGTGCGCCTTATCGACGCGGGCGAGCTGCGCGCCATCGAACCACGGGCCCGCACCGTGGACAAGGCCATCCACTCGCCCCTGACCGCTGTGGTGGAGCCCAAGGCCATCCTGGCCAGCCTGCGCCAGGAGCTGGAAGACGGAGGCCGGGCGCAGTTTCGTTTCGGCGTGCAGGCCATTGGCCCGGCCCAGCAGTCCGGAAGTGCCGTGACGCGCACCCTGTCCACCAGCGCTGGGCCGGTCGAATACTCCGTGCTGGTCAACGCGGCAGGAGCCCACGCCGACCGCCTGGCCCACGCCTTCGGCTGCGGCAAACGCTACGTGCTGGTCCCCTTCAAGGGCATCTACCGCAAGCTGCGGCCCGAGGCGGCGCATCTGGTGCGGGGCAGCATCTACCCCGTGCCGGACCCGGCCACGCCGTTTCTGGGGATTCACTTCACACGCTCGGTAAGCGGCGACGTGTACATCGGCCCCACGGCCATTCCGGCCTTCGGGCGCGAGAACTACGGCGTGCTGCGCGGCCTGGACGCCGAGGCCCCGGAGATTCTCTGGCGCGACGCCGTGCTCTTCGCCACCAACCCCACCTTCCGCAGCGTCGCCCTGAGCGAGCCGCGCAAGTACCTGTTCCGGCACTTCTTCGCGGACGCTGCCAGGCTGCTGGACGGGATCACTCCCGAGGACGTGCTGCCAAGCCCCAAGGCGGGCATCCGCCCGCAATTGGTGGACCTGGAAAAGAACGCCCTGGTCATGGATTTCCTGAGCGAGGCAGGGGATAGCGAGCTGCACGTGCTGAACGCCATCTCGCCAGCCTTCACAAGCTCCACGGCCCTGGCCCCCGTGCTCGCGGACAAGGTCGCGGAGCTCGCCGGTTAGCGCGAGCCCTGAGACGCAAAAACCGGCCCGGTCCGCAGGTGCGGGCCGGGCCGGTTCGCTCTGGCGCGCGGCTTTGCCCTCGCCTCGTTACTGCCCCAGGATTGCGGCCTTGCGCTCCGCCGGGATGTAGCCCTGGGCGGCCAGGTACTCCACGGCCCGGATGGTGCGCGGGTCGTCCAGGCGGATGGAATCCGCCGTGCGATACTCCTCCCAGAACAGGGCCACGGTGGGGTCTGTGCCCTCCAGGGCCTTGAGGCTGATTTTCTCCTCGTCGGTGAACAGGGCCAGGAATTCAAGCTTGGTGTGCTCGATCTTCCGGGCCGGGACCGGCGGCTCGGGCTGCGGCGGATTGTCCGCGAAGTCCAGGCACTCGGCCCAGGATTCCACGGGAGACTTCACCCGCACGGTCTCGCCGTCCTGGACCACGATGGCCGGATAGGCGCTGAAGTTCGGACACGCGGCCACGGCCAGGGCGTGCTTGGAGATGACGCGCACCTCTCGCCCCTCGTGGGTTATGGTTGCGTCGTTTCCGGCGGGCTCGCCGCCGAGTTCCGAGACGATGGCGCGCGAGGCTTCCACCTGCGCGCTGTGAAGAAGAACGATATTCATTATTCTACCATCCCATTTGTGTGAATGTTTTCGTTACCACGGAGCCTGCGCCGCCAGCGCCGCCTGCAGCGCCAGCAGAGGATGCCGACGCCCCACCGCTGGCACGGATGGTTCCGTTGTTCACCAGTGCTCCGCCGTAGATCAGCGAGACATGCCCACCGCCAGAGCTTCCTCCTGCGGCAAAGCCCCCACTGCCACCAGGCATGCCGTCCGCCTGGACGACGCCGCCAGAATTGATCGTGACCGATCCCTTCACAATGACCTTGAGGACGCCACCTGAGCCGTCGCCGCCATTGCTGCCCCCATACTGGCCGACGCCGCCAGGGTTCCCGGCGCCGCCGCCAGACGCCCCCCGGTTATCCGTGGAGCCATCCCCTCCTGCGTCTCCAGAGGGGCTGCGGTCTGGGAAGTGAGCCGCGTTGGTCATCGAGTACCCCCCACCCTGGCCTGCGCCGCCACCCCAGGGCGACCCCGCACCGGTTTTGCCAACGTAGTGGAGATGGCTCCCAGGCGCGTATATCCCGCCCCGGCCCCCTGACCCGGTTCCACCGTTGACGCCTGCGACGCCAGTCGAGCCGGAGGTGACCGACTGGATCGACGCGAAGCCCAATGATGCGCCGCAGCCGGAAGCGTGCATCAGCGCAAGCGCCGTGCCCTGACTGAACGCAGCGGATACGCCAGCGTACTTCGACCACTCATCCCAGAACCAGCGATCAGCGACATCGATGCCGTTATTTCTGACGTACGTCAGCGCATCATCCAGGGAAATCACCTTGGAAGACAGCGTCATTTCACTCGGGATGTAGATATCATACAGTCCAAAGCCTGCATGTCCCCGCGCACCACGAGCTGTCATGCTTATCCCTCCCCCGGAATTTATGGTCAGGCTGCCGTCCACAAGGACGGTCAAAGACCGGCAACGATTCGTTGTCGTGAGAAGGTGGGACAGGGTGAGGTTGTTGTACCGGACAACGGTCCCAGGTCCGTCGAGGAAGGAGGGGACACTCATCGCAGACATGGATGTCACGTCTCCAAGCGTGTCGTAATAATCGAAGATGCCCTTGCCCACGGCGAGGGTGTTGATCCAGGGCTGCATGCTGCCTTGCGATGCCTTCAAAGAGTACAGGCTCATGCTACCACCCCATCTGTGCGAAGGTTTTCGTGACAACGGAGCCAGCGCCGCCTGCGCCGCCGCTGCCGTATGGCCCAACGCCGCCTGCACCCCCCGCGGCCTGAACAGTGCCCGCGTTGGCATAATGCCCCGCTGTCGGGGTGATGACCACGACACACCCGCCGCCGGATCCACCACCGCCGGTGCCGTAGGTTGTGCCCGATGCCGCTCCGCCGGGCATCCCGTTTGACTCGATCTTCCCACCGCTATGGACGTTCACCGACCCGAAACAAATGATGGTGAGCCTGCCGCCGACACCGTCGCCTCCTGCTCCGGGCAGCGAACCGCCCCAAGGCGCTGTGGTCTGCGTGGCGGGATTCACCCCGGCACCACCTGCGCCTGCCCCCGTGGCGGCGGGAACCTTCCAGGAGTACAACAGCCAGGAGGCCGGGACGGATATGTCGTCACTGACGTTTCCGTATCCATTCCCGGCCGACAGTCCACTTGACCCGTTGCCGCCCCCGTAGGGGTTTCCCGCTCCAGGTTTTCCGTGTGATGCGTAGTACCCGGACACGTCGGTTCTCGCTTGGAGCCCGCCATGTCCCCCGGAGCCGCACCCTCCGTTCACTCCGGCCACGCCGGTCGCCCCGTTGGCGTACGTATTATACACCTGCTGAGCCGAACCGCTTCCGCATCCGGCAGCCTGCGCCAATATAGTCTGTCCTGGTTGTGAGATGGAGAGATTGAACCCGTACAGCAAGGAACAAACCGGCTGCCAAGTCCCCTGATCCCAAGGAACAAGTCCCTTGGCCTTGATGACCTCCAGCGCCTGTTTCTTGGAAACGAGGCCGGAGGAGAGGATTATCTGGTCGGGAATCCTGTAATCGCTGAAAGGAAAAAACAGATCGTCATTGCTTACGACCTTCGGCCCCTTCGCGGTCATATGGATGTTTCCGCCGTTTTGTACCGTGAGCGAGTCGCAGATGATGGTCAGGCCCTTGCAGCGCTGCGAGGCGGTAAGCGTAGAGGACACCGTGAGTGCTCCGTAGCGCACCACCCGCTCTGGGCCGTCCAGCAACGTAAAAATCTGCGTGGGTGTTGATATCACCACGTCGCCATGGGACTCATAAAAGTCGCGAATGTTCCCGCCAAAAGACAACATCTCCGACCAGGGCTGCATGCCGCCTTGCGATGCCTTCAATGAGTACAGGCTCATGCTACCACCCCATGTCGCTGAAGGTTTTCGTGACCACGGAGCCTGCCCCGCCTGCGCCGCCAACTGGGTTCGCAACCCCACCAGCGCCACCGGCAGCCTGGATTGTTCCTGCATTGGCAAGACTTCCGGCCGTGGGAGCAATGAGGAAGACAGCGCCGCCGCCAGACCCGCCACCGCCACAATACGTCGAAGAACCGCCCGGCATTCCATTAGCCTCGATCTTTCCGCCTGACTGGACGGTGACAGCGCTGCGGCAGATGACAATCAGCCGACCGCCTACGCCATTGCCTCCATCGCCACCCCCATAAACCCCGGCCCCGAAGGGAGTGCCAGCACCACCACCTACGGGCCAGGACGGGTTCGTTGAGTACGCGCCAAGACCATAGGAGTAGCAAGGGAAGTTAGGCACGAAGTTATTGGGCGTGGCGAGGTAAGGGTGATTGTTGCCCATGCCGCCACCGCCGCCACCTCCGCCGGTATAGATGGAACCTGGACGTCCACATGCGCTGCGGGCGTCGGGGTTTACAGCATATGATCCGCCACTGCCACCGCCACCACAACACCCCTGAGTGCCGGCCCCCCCCACCACGCCAACGGCTGTGTTGTTCACGTTGTAGATGGATTGAGAGTATATTGCTCCAGCCCCACCATTCCCGGCCATGGCAAGGGCGAGAACCCCTGCCTGGGCGATGGCCAGGGTGAAGCCCAGAAGGCCAGGATACACAGGGCTCCACACCCCCTGATCCCAAAGGGCAAGCCCCTCGCCTTTGATGACAGAGAACGCCTGGCCCAAGGACATCTTATCCGAGAGCAAGACAACTTGGTTTGGGATCCTGAAGTCGGCCAGCGGAAATAACGGATCGTCACTGACCCAGAGTTTCGGTCCCTTTCCGGTCATGTGCAGCGTGGCGTTGGCCTTCACCGTCAGCGAGTCGCACAGAATGACAAGCCCCTTGCAACGGTTCGCCGCCGTGAGGCTGGTCGGGGTCGTCCCGTCGCCCAGCGTCAGCGCCCCGTAGCGCACGACCTTCTCCGGGCCGTCGAGCAGCGTCGAGATGGTGTTCGCCCCCACCAGGGTTTTGTCGCCCAGCGAGTCGTAGAGGCCGAACAATCCGTCGCAGCCTTTGCCTGCCTCGGCCAGGGTGACGGCCTGGGACCAGGGCTGCACGGCCCCGGTCCCGTTTTGTTTGTATGAATACAGACTCATGCCGTCCTCCTAGAGAGGCGCACCTTCAAGGTGCAGCCAGAGGGTTTTGGCTGCGGTGACGTTGGTCACGGGCATGACGTACAGTCCCTCGGACGGAGCCAGGGCCAGGGATTCGCCCAGGTTCAGGTCTGCCAGGAGGTCCTTCCAGGCCACGCCCGCGCTGTTGCCCGCGCCTGCAGGCACGGTGACGCAGCCGATGCGGTAGTAGGTTCCGCCGATGTTGCGGGCGGCGACGAGGCTTACGCCCGCCGTGTCGTCGCTGACGGCGCGCAGCCGCCCGACCAGCACGCCGGAGCCGTCAGCGGGAGAGCCGACAATCTGTTTCCAGGCACCGTTGTCGGCGCTGGTGATCGTGACGCCAGCCGAAATCGGAGGCGTGGAAGGAAATGCGGGATGAGAAGCCATGATATTCTCCTAGTAGCTAAGATAGTTAAAGATATTTGCCAGGTACAGGTCGGACCCGGCCGACGAGGCCGAGGGCGCGTTCCTGGGGTCCTGCCCGAGCTGGAGCCGGGTGCACTGGGGCGTGAAGGCGAAGCCTTCCACGGTGATCAGGGTGCGGGTGTTGGCCGCGTCGTACACGGCGGCTGCCACGAACCCGGTCGCGCCCTGCGGCTCATCCGGCCTGACGGCCCGTCCGGGTGAGCCGCCCGGCAACGCCAGGGCCAGACAGTCTCCAGGCAGAGCGGCCTGGGTTGCCGAAACCATGGAGACCTCGCCCGGAAGCAGGGTCCAGGTGTCCTCCACGTTGGCCATGCCCACGGTGTTCCGGTCCAGGGTCTGCCAGGTGGCGTCGCCGCGCAGGTACTTGCGGTCGTCCCCGGCCTGGGGAGCCGGGACCACGCCCGGCGCGCCGCTCTGCTCCGGCCCGGCGGGGGCCATCTCGGAGACACTCAGGCGCAGCCGTTCGTCGCCGCCCGGCGAGAGCACGCTCTTCTCCAGGGGGGCGGCCACGCTGAGACTGGTGTCCAGATCGGAGATGACCGCATCGGCAGCCGTAACCTTCACGCCCCCGGCTGCGGCCAGAGCCACGTCCCTGGCGGCCACGGCCACGTTGGCCGCCCCCTGGGCCAGGGTCTGGGAGGCCTGGGCGGCCAGCAGGGCGTCGGCGGTGTCTGCTGCGTAGTCGCGGCAGCGGTCCAGGGCGCTGAACTGCCCCAGGCTGCCCACTGCCGCAGGGGTCCTGAGCACGATCCTCTTCACGGAGACGCTCATCTGGTCACCTCCGGGGAGATGGAGACCTTGCCCTCGGCCAGTCGCTGCACCACGCCGCCGGGGCCGGTCAGTTCGCAGTCCCAGACGCCGAAAGGCTTGGCCAGGGCGGCTGTCTGGGCCGCGCCCAGGCTCAGGGACACCAGCCCCGGCGTTTCGTTCAGCGTGGCGCTGAACACAGCCGCCGGACCCGCGTCCGAGTGGCGGTAGCGCACCTGGGCCTGGGCCGTGTATCCGGTCAGGTCCATGGGCTGGCCCAGGTCGTTGTGGCACTCGATTTCCAGGACCAGGGTCGCGCCCTGGTCGATCTTGAGGTCGTATCTGTAGGCCATGGGCTTACTCCTGCGGGGGCTGGGGCCAGGGTTTGGCCTTGGTCCAGCCGGAAGGATAATCGCGCAGGGCCTGGCGGTACTCGGCCCAGGCCAGCTTGCGGGTGGCGCTGAAGGGTGCGTCGGGCAGCTGGGTCCAGTCGCAGGCGGCGATGCGGGCGTTGCGCTCGCGGCGGGCGGCCGCCAGGAGCAGGGCTTCGTCCTCGCGCCACTGCCCGCCGGACCAGACGTGCAGCGCCGAGGGGGGCGCGTCCGGCACGCAGCCTTCGGGCAGCGGCCCAAGGCTCTTCACGGTTCGGGGTTCGCGGGTGGACGTGTCGAAGACCACCGTGCCCCGATGGTCTTCGACCAGGCTCCAGGACGCGCCGTCGAACACGGGAACCTGGTGGGAGTCGGCCTGGGGAGGAGCCTGATCCGTGGTGCGGGCCGGGCGCAGGTAGTTGGGCTGGCCGTTCACGAAAGGCCGGGCCGGGGACAGGGCCGGGGAAACGGGGCCGGTGTAGCCCCCTGATTCGTCGAAACAATATAAGATCACAACATTATCTCCATTTGATGCAGTACATGACTGCGGTGTTCACCGGACGAGTCTCGGAGCCGCGCGCGGGCGCGGTCTGGGAGTAGTCGTCCAGGGAGCCGAGGTTCTTGTCCGTGGCGTGGTTGAAGTCGGCCGTGTAGTAATTGTAGAAGCTGTTATCCCAGGCTTGGCAGTCCACCACGCCGGTCCCTCCGCCCCCGGTGCCCACGGCCCCGCCGATGGGGTGCATGTGCTTCTCGATGATGTCGTTCTGTGTGGAGCCCACGTGGTCGCCACGCGTGCGCGCGGCGGCGTCGGGGTCCCTGCCGCGTCCGTGGTCCCAGCCGCGAAGGAACTCGCCGCGAAGATCCGGCAGCTTGAAGTAACCCGCGTTTCCCAGACCAAAGGCGTTGCCGATGACCCCGTAGAGGGCCTGGTAATCGGCAATCAGCAGCTCCGCGCCGTTGCACTCCAGCCAGTTGGCGTCGGCGGGCAGCGTCTCCAGGCCGAAAGCGGCGATCATGCCCAGAGGCATGTCGGCTCCGGTGCCGGGCAGCTGGGTCGTGAGGATTTTGCCCGAGCTGTCCAGGCGGGGAACGCCCCCGGGCTGGTCGAACTCGGACTGGTTGATCTTCAGGGCCAGGGCGGCCTGAAGCTGGTTGAGCCCGTTGAAGGCTCCGGTCAGGTCGGCGTCCAGGTCCAGGACCGCCTGCTTGACCGAATCCCCCGAGGGCGTTGCATCGATGACTGTCGAACGTGTATAGGCCATGGTCTCTCCTTGCCAGGTGCGCGTAACAATACGCAGAGACCGATTGATTTCACCCCACATAGCGCTATGTGGGAAAATAGATGAAAAAAATCGAAAATAATCAGGCCAAGGGTGGTCGGGGAGAGGCGCAGACGGAGTGGATCAGGAAGCGGAAGGAAGACGAAGCCGCCCATAACAGGCGGCCTGAAGGCAGGCGAAGAAGCCGAGCTGGGCGGGAAGGCCCACCACGATGGTCAGAAATTCCAGCAGCCCCTGCGGGGCGTTGACGAAGGAGTTGCCGATCATCCACCCGGAGAACACGCTCACTCCCAGGATGAACAGGCCGGAGACCATGTTCACCCCGGCCAGACGCAAGCCGAACCCCCGGCCCATGGCCGTGGCGTCCTTCCAGGAGGCGTGCCCGTTGAGCGAGATGTCCGTGAGGTAAAGAAGCTGGCGCTTGCCAAGCAAGGCCAGAAGCCCGAAATACGGCACGGTGAAGGCCGCGATGGGTCCCAGAAGACCCGGCAACCCGGCGTCCATGATGAGCCCGCCCAGGTACAGGCCGCAGACCGTGGGCAGCACGGCCAGCAGGCCCAGCAGCAGAAGGCCCCCGACGCTCCGGCGGACGCTGCCCGGCAGGTCCCGCGAGCGTTCATCACCCAGGCCGTCGCCCGGACCTGAATTCGGGCCATCGTCCGGCCTGGAGCCTGGGGCAGAGTTCGGGCCGGAGGTTGGCAGCAGGATCAGGCGGTGCACCCGCACCGAGAACGCTGACCAGTACACCACCAGCACCAGGGCGAATCCGGCCTGGACGGCCAGGGACAGCGCAGCGGACTCAGGCCCAATGGCCAGAAGCCCCACCGCCGCGAGCCCGGTCAGGGCCAGGGGCGACACCCACAGCAGGAGTTTTCCGGTGTGGCGCGCCGCCAGGGTCAGCGCCTCGGCGACCACACCGAACACCGGGAGGGTCCGCTGGGTGTGGCTCACTCGTCCTCTTCGCGCGTCTCCACGCGCGACATGGCCGGGATGCCCGCGCGCAGCCGCCGGTACATCACCCCGCCCGCCACAACTGAAACGATCATGGTGGCGAAGCCCAGCAGGTACATGAACAGGGAGAACCACCACATCTGCGAGATTTCCTTCCAGGCCTCCCAGTCGCCGCCAATGTAGCCGAGCAGGTTCAGGGTATGTTCCGGAGCCCAGATCATGGCCATCACGGCCACCATGCGCCAACGGGCCGCCTTGCCGAGCTCGCCCAAGGCTCCAGGCCCGAACAGCCTGCCCTGCCCCCCCATGGCCACGTCGGGGAACAGCAGGATCACCCTGGGCGCGAGCATCACGTACAGGACGCCCAGGAGCAGGAACGCCCCCGCCACGGAAACAAGCGAGGTCAACTGGTCCGGGGATTCCCCCTGGGCTAGGCTGCCCTTGAGCAGCGGTGCGGCCAGCGAGGCGACCATGAGCACGCCCGGCCCGAAGGTGGCCAGGAACAGACCGATCACGCGCAGATACGCCCAGACGTAGCGCCAGCTGCGCCCGTCGATAAGCTGCAATCCGTAGAAATGTTTCGGAGATTCGTCCAACAAGAGCTTGCGGTACAGGCGCAGCTCCATGGGGACCCGGATCCACAGCAGGATGAAGGCCATGAGCAGCAGCGCGGGCAGGAGCACCGTGCGCCCCTCGCCTCCGCCTGACGGCAGGAAAAACTGGAAGGCCAGCCCGTACAGCAGAGGCGCTGCGGACCATGTTGCGATGAGCGGAAGATGGGCGGCCACGAAGGCCACGCTCTCCGCCACCACATCAATGGGCGAAAACCGCCAGGGAGCCTGTTCGCCCGACTGCATTGCAAACTCCTTATTGTCCGTCGTCACCGGTCCGTCCGGGCGCGGGCTCCGGGGAAGCGGGCTCAGGCTCCCGGACCGTAAGAGGTTGGCCGTCCACGGCGGGTTCGCGGGGGTCCGGCAGGCCGGAGAGGATGCGGTAGGCCACGGCGGGCACCGCAGCGGCGGTCACATAGCTGAAGAACCACACCAGGACCAGCACCGGGGCGAAGAGCAGCTTGCCGTGCTCCGAGAACCTGCCGCCGATCGACGAGGCGATCCACTCCACGCCTTGCTGCAGAATGCCAAACAGCAGCCCCGTGAGCACCACGCAGAAGAAAAGGCGCAGCTTGCTGTGCGCGCCCAGGTTGTAGGCCTTGCCCAGGGAGGGCTCGCGCTCCACGGAAGCCGCCGCATAGATCAGATTGAGGGGCGAGGTCATGATGAAAAACACCAGCAGCAGGGCCATGGTCGCAAGCCCCGCCAGGGCCACGCGCGCATCCGCCCCGGCCTGTCCCTTGTTCATCAGCACCAGGATCACGGGTATGGCGGATATGAGCGCCCCGCCCAGCTGGATGAGCCCCACCAGCAGTCCGTAGGCGAAGTACCACAGGGCGGCCTGGGTGAACATCATCCCCACGTAGCCGCCCGGCTCCACCCGTCCGGTCACGGCCAACTGGTTGATGCGCATGCCGTAGGGAACCCAGGCGAGGATGGAGAAAAATACCGCCGGAATGAATCCGGCCCACCACCAGGGCACGCCGCCCTGCTCATCCGGTTGCATCAGGAGCCCGAGGCCCAGGGCCGCACCGAGGGCGGCGAGGCTGAGGAGCGTGGGGATCACTCCCCACTTCATCAGCCTGCCTATGTTCAGGCCGAACAGGGCCATGCCCTGGCCGATGGTGGAGAAAACGGGAAGATGAGGCATGAACGACCGCCAGATTCGAGGATTTGATCTTTCGGCGATGGTGACGAAAAATCAGGCGTCCGTCAAATCCAGCTTTGATATCTCCAGCGAAGCCGACGCGGCCTTCTTGTGTGGCGTCCTTAAAACAAATGGTTCTTTGATTCGAGGATACTAGTCCCACATTGGTTTTTATCGCTGAAAACCATCAACATGATCTTCAGGGACGCTGCACTAGTGGCCCAGAAGACGCTTGCGGCGCTCCATGGCCTTTTCGATGAAACGAGTGAACTTCTCCTGCTGCTCGGGGTCCAGGTGCTCCCTGATGCGGACCGCGCCCTCGCTCAGGGCCTTTTGCTCGGCGGGCATGCAGGGCTCGCGCACCTCGCGCACCTTGGCCAGCACGTCCTCGATGATGGGGCGGATGGCCTCGCGCTGGCCGGGCGACAGCTTGAGCGCGGAATCCATGCGTTCCATGAAAAACCCGGAAGGCCCGACCTTGTCCATGCGCGTCAGGGGAGCCAGCCTGAGCTTGGCGAACAAGCCCATGCCCGCGCCTCCGGCCAGGACTCCGGCCAGAAAGATGCCGATGCCAGCCAGGATGAGCTTGCGTTTGTTCATGGCGTCGCCTCCGTCTTAAAATCCGGCCAGCAGGTCGCCGGTCAGCAGGAAGGATGCCTCGGTCAGCGCGCCTGCCTGCCACAGCCACATCCAGGCCAGCCCGAACCCGAGCGAGGCGACCCCGCCTCCGGCCATGAGCGGCATGGCCACCCGGCTCATGAACCAGCCATCCAGCGCGGCCTCTGCCCGCTCGCGCACGTGGGCCATCACCCGTCCGGCAAAACCCGGCGGCACGGCAACCTGCCCCCTGGCGGCCACCACCCCGGCGCAAATCCTGTCCATAGTCCCGTTCATGGTTTCTCTCCCCGCCCGTGCACGCTCTCGTACTTGCGGGCCATTTTCTTGCGGGCGCGGTGCAGGCGCACCTTCACCTTCGATTCGCCCCATCCCAGCATCTCGGCTATCTCGGCAACGCCGTATTCCTCGGCGTAAAAAAGCTCCACGGCGATGCGGTCCTCGGGCGAGAGGCCCTCCATCAGGGCTTCCACCAGCCGGGAGGCCTCCTGGCGGCGGGTGAGCTCCTCGAAACGGCTGGAGGAGTCCTCCTGCATCGCATCTTCCAGCCAGGCCATGTCCTCGGGGCTGGAGAAGTCCACGCCGTGTTCGGCGCGCCGGGATTTCTCCCGCCAGAAGTCGGCGGAGCGCCGCAGCGCAATGGCCGACAGCCAGGACTTGAACCGCTCGGGATCGCGCAGCTTGGCGAGGCTCTGGTAGGCGTCCAGGAGCGCCTCCTGGGCGGCCTCGGCCACCTCGGCATGGGGCAGATGGCGCGACAACAGCCGAAACAGATGCTCCTGATGCGCGCGCACCAGCACCTCGAACGCGTCCGTGTCGCCAGCCAGGACGCGCCGCACGGCCTGCGCGTCGTCAGAGCGGGTCGTGCCCACATGTGCCTCCGATTGGGAGGTCGTGACTTGGGGCCGTTTCGGTTACAGGCCCCGGAAGAATAGAGCGGATTTTTTTTTAAAAGCGCCATCCGCGCCGCGCGGCGAGCCCGGTCGAAATCGGGCAAAACCGCACACCGCGAAGCGTGAGCCTGAGACCCGCGCCCTACTCGGCAGGCGGGACGATCTTCACGGGCACGCCCCATTTGGCCCGCATGTGCACCTGACGCAGGGGGCGCACCATGGCGAACACGGTGCGGCGCTTCTCGCGCAGGGCCTCGCGGGCCGCCTCGCGCTGGGCCTCCTCGGTGCCTTTGGGCTTGTACTTCACCTTCACGCCCTGGAAGGCCACGGTGATCTTGTTCTCCTGGAGCTGCTGGTCGATGGCGGAAGCCAGGTCGGACTCCACCGTGAACTTGTCGCGGAAATCCTCGATCCAGACGTAGAGTTCGAAATCCAGGCCCATCCTGCCGAATTGGCGCATGAACACGGACGGGGCCGGATCCTTCAGCACCCTCTCGTGCTTCCCGGCCACGCCCAAGAGGATCTTGCGCACCTTCTTGACCTTGGTGCCGGGGGCCACGCTCACGGGGATGGTCAGGCGGATGCGCTTGTCCTGGTAGCTCCAGTTGATGATCTCGCCCTTGAGGAAGCTGGAGTTGGGGATGATGACCATGGAGTTGTCCATGGTGCGCACGGTGGTGTTGCGCACGGACACCGCCGTGACCTCGCCAAGGGTCTTGCCGGTCTGGACCACGTCGCCCTTCTTGATGGACCCGCCGAACAGGATGATGAGACCGGACATGAAGTTGCTGATGATGTCCTTCAGGCCGAAGCCCACGCCCACCGAGAGGCCGGAGGCGATCCAGGTCAGGCCGGTGAGCGGCACCCCCAGGATGTGCAGGGCGGCCAGCAGGTAGCTGAGCCAGACCGCGTACGAGGCCAGCGTGGACAGGGTGTGCGAGAGGGCAGGGTCCAGCTTCCTGCCGTCGTAGCTGGCCCTCTCCAGGGATATCCCCAGCCAGACCAGGCCCAGCCTGGCCGCGAAGAACAGGACGACCATGGCCGCAATCGCGTCCAGGGACAGCTTCGCAGGCCCCAGGGCCAGCTCCAGCGTGAACACGTAGTCCACGAACCCCGGCCCGCCCATGAACATCAGGAGCCAGGCCAGGTAGGCTACGGACAGGATCGTTACCGCCAGAGGGTACCCGTAGCGCAGCCAGGCCGCGCCCCTTCCAGCCATGGACGCCCGCATGGCGCGCACCGTCCCCCTGGTCAGGTGCATGAGGAACCAAGCCTGTGACAGCACCACCGCCTGGGGCCCCATCCCCAAAAGGGATATGCCCCCGAGCGCGCCGAAGACCCAGGCCGCCCTGCGGCAGCCGTTGCGCCAGCGGTTCCAGGCGGCCAAGGCCATCACCGGAATCCAGGCCACGCAGATCACCTCCGCCGGAGTGCCCAGGATGTCCAGCAACGTTCCCAGGCAGTAAATAAGCAGGAAGAAGTCCAAAAGCCCCGGCTCCAGGCGGCGGCGCACCAGCAGCGCGCCGCCCGCCACGGCCACGCTGACCAGCAGCAGGTTCAGGACGTGGTTGGCCGTGAAAGGCACAAACCAGGACACCACGAAGAACACCACGCCAAATGACAGCATGGCCCAGCCAGCCCTGAGGATGTCCGGCGGCGGGGCTCCGGGGTCGGGCGCGTGCTGCGGCGCGGCCTGGACCGACTCGTCAGTATCGCCAGTCGCGGCGGACTCCGCATCAGGATTTTCCGGTGCGGACCCGCAGGCAATCAGCGCTCCCGAGTCCGTACTGCCCAGGCGGCGGACCAGCCAGCTCCCCCCGAACAGGACCACCAGCCAGGCGGGCAGGCCCACGATCGCCAAGTCGGCCCATTTGGTCCAGGCCAGGACCGGGCCGATGAATCGGGGGAAGTCCCCCGCCCATTCCACGGCGCGGCTCTCCAGCAGCTTGAGGCCGTAGACGTCCAGCGGGGGGCGGCTGGTGCTGAAGAAATGCTCCTTGAATATGTCGATGTAGTCTTCGAGAAAATCGCGGTTGGCCTCGCGGACGTTCTCCTCCAGGTCGGCGAACATCTGGAGCACTCCGTCGATGTTCGCCTTGAGGTCGTCCACTTCCAACTTGATGGCCGCCATCTTTCGCGTGGGTTCATCCAGGGCGGCCACGGTGGCGTCGTTGTAAGCGTTCTCGGGGCCTTTGCGCTTAATTTCGCGCAGCGTGGCGTTCTCCTGCTTGATCCTGTCCAGGTGCTCGCGGGTCAGGCGCAGCATGCCCGCCTCGCGCTCCAGGGCGATCTCCATGCTCTGGTAATGAGCCCGGAGGCTGCGCATGGCCCAGGGGGTCCGGCCCGCCACGCCGCCGATGATGAGCACCTGGCTCAGGTGGTTGTCCATCCGGGCCAGATAGGCCTTGGCCTGCTCCAGGAGCGCGGGCATGTCGCGGCGCACTTCCGCCACTTCGGCGGCCCGCCTGTCCAGGTCCCTGTCGATGCCCTTGAGCACCTCCCTCCAGGCCAGGCTGTCAGGGGAGGACGCCGGGACGCCGGGATTGACCAGGGGCGAATCGGCCGCGAGGGCCTGCGCCGAGCCTGCGGCCAGCAGGACGAACCCGAGCAGGGCGAGAACACGCAGACGCGCCATGACTACCTCCAGTCCTTTATCGAATCAAAAAGCGGAACGGGCCGTTGCGTGAAGCGCACGGAGAAGTCGTTCCCGACGCCCCCGACAGTATCAGCGGGAATTCGCCCTGGGGCAGCAGCACCGGGGCGACGCTGCGGGCGTCCAGGGTCGCCTCCAGCCACATGCGATCCCCAGCGCGGCGGTTTTCCCAGATAAATCGGCATGCTTCATGACCCGAAGAAGTGACTCAGGCCGCGCCGGATGTCAAAGGCTCTTGCCACGGCGCGTCCGGCGTCGTAACCAATGCGGCGCGGAGGTTGCGTCATGTCCCTCACCAATAGTCTGGACCTGCTCGAGGCCATCGACGCGGGCATCCTGGTGGTGAACGCCGCCACCCACGTCATCGTGCACGCCAACCCCAAGGCCCTGGAGCTTCTGGGGCGGGCCGAGGGCGACATCGTGGGGCGCGAGTGCCACGGCCTGGAGTGCCTGTGCGAGCCCGACCGCGCCCAGCCGCTTGACCTCCTGAAGCCCCTGCTCCCGCAGGAGCGCACCCTCCAGGGAGCCGGCGGAGCCCGCCTGCCCGTGCTCATCGCGGCCCAGCCGCTCACCACGCCCAGCGCCCAGCTGAGCATCCTGACCTTCACGGACCTGACCCCCCTCAAGCAGGCCGAGCGCAAGTACAAGTCCTTCTTCAAGAACGCCGTGGAGGGCGTGTTCCAGTCCACGCCGGATGGCCGCTTCATCGCCGTGAACCCGGCGCTGGCCGAGATTCTCGGGTACGACAGCCCCGAAGAGATGATCGCCTCGCTCACGGACCTGCGTTCCCAACTCTACGTGGACCCCGCCGACCGCGACCACCTCATCACCGAGCTGGCCGCCCACGGGCGCATCACCGGCTTCGAGACGCGCTTCTGGCGAAAAGACGGCGGCGTCCGCTGGATCAACACCAGCGCGCGCCAGGTTCGCGACCACAACGGGGAGCTCCTCTATATTGAGGGCCTGAACATCGACATCACCGAGCGCAAGCTGGCCGAATCAGCCGTGCGCGAGATAGAAATGTCGCTGCGCGAGTCCGAGGAAAAGTTCCGGCGCACTTTCGACCAGTCCCCCATCGGGGCGGCCATGCTCTCCCTGGACTGGACCTTCCTGCGCGCCAACGAGGCCTTCTGCAACCTCACCGGCTACGAGGAGGAGGAGCTTCTCGGCACCCACATCATCCGGCTCACCCACCCCGACGACGTGGAGGACGCCCAGGCCCGCTCCGCCAAACTGCGCAGCGGCGAGATAGACCACTACGAGCTGGACAAGCGCTACATCCACAAGACCGGGGCCGTGGTCTGGGTGCACCTGTCGGCGGCCCTGGTGCGCGACGCCTCCGGCAAACCCATCTACTACCTGCCCATGGTGCAGGACATCACCGAGCGCAAGGAGGCCGAGGCCAATCTCGCCCGCACCAAGGCCCGCCTCAAGACGCTCATGACCAGCTCCCCGGCGGTGATCTACTCGCGCCGCCCCGTGGGCGACCTGGACCTGACCTTCATCTCAGACAACGTGGAGGACCTGACCGGCTTCAGCCCCCAGGACTTCCTCAGCAACCCGCGCTTCTGGCTGTCGCGCCTGAACGCCGACGACGCGCCCATCATGGAGGCGGAGCTGCGCCTGCAGCTGGCCATGGGCCAGGGCACCCGCGAGTACCGCTTCACCAACGCCCAGGGCCTCACCCGCTGGATACGCGACCAGTTCCGCCTGGTGCTGGACGAATACGGCCGCCCCGCCGAGATCGTGGGCTACCTGACCGACGTCACGGCGCGCCGCCTCATCAAGGAGGCCCTGGAATCCAGCGAGGCCCGCTACCGCGCCATCGTGGAAGACCAGACCGAGCTGGTCTGGCGCTTCCGTCCCGGCGGCACCATCACCTTCGCCAACGCCGCCGTGGCCCGCTACTTCGGCAAGAGCAAGGAAGAGCTGGTGGGCGCGGTCTTCGCGGAGGAGCTGGCCCCGGAAGAGGGCGAGCGCCTCACCCGCCACCTGGAATCGCTCACCCCGCAAAGCCCCGTGGGTGCCATCGAGTACCGGCTGGCCGTGCCCGGCGGCGAAGAGCGCTGGCTGGCCCGCAACGACCACGCCCTGTTCGACCAGCAGGGCCGGCTGGTGGAATACCAATCCGTTGGGCGCGACATCACCGAGCGGGTGCTCTCGGAGCGCGCGCTGAAAAAGGTCATGGACGAGAAGGAGCGCCTGCGCCTGAACATGGAGGCGGTGTTCCGCTCCATCCCGGACGCCATCATCGTGGTGGACACCGACATGGAGGTCATTCAGACCAACCGCGCCCTGTCCGAGCTGTGCTGCATCGGCGGCGAGACCACCCACGGCAAGCACCTGCACCTGGTGGGCGGCCACTGCAAGCGCGCCTGCTTCGAGGTGATCTCCACCACGCTCAAGACCCGCGAGCCGGTGCTGGAATACCGGGTGGAGTGCAAGGGCAACCGCCCCGGCCAGACCGTGGTCATAAACTCCTCGCCCCTCCTGGACCCGGAGAACAACTTCGTGGGCGCGGTGCTGGTCATCCGCGACATCACCCGCCTGGCCGACCTGGAAAAACGCCTCACCGACCTGCACGGCCACCGGGGCCTGATCGGAAAATCCAAGGTGATGCGCTCCATCTACGCCGTGCTGGACCAGCTCTCCGAAGTGGAGTCCACCGTGCTGGTCACGGGCGAGTCCGGCACCGGCAAGGAGCTGGTGGCCGAGGCACTGCACTACGGCGGGCCGCGCGCCAAAGGCCCGCTCATCAAGGTGAACTGTTCGGCTTTGTCCGAATCGCTCCTGGAGAGCGAGCTGTTCGGGCATGTGCGCGGAGCCTTCACCGGGGCCATCCGCGACAAGGTGGGCCGCTTCGAAGCCGCCGAGGGAGGCACCATCTTC